>NZ_JAKJSI010000016.1:0-175474 GCF_050336695.1 Photobacterium minamisatsumaniensis
CATAGATAAATCGAGCGGTATAAATATATAACTATAAATATCAAATTATGATAAGTCAGGTTATCTTGACATAAAATAAAATTGACCATGCTAGTAGTTACCACTTAAGTAAGTGGATGTGGCCATTCACCTTACAAGCTATGTTTTTAAATTGAGTATTAGTTACTGTCTAATAATTAAATTGATTTTAAATAAAACTAAGAAAACAATGTTGTTATCATTTAACCTTAGTGACTAATAACTAAATGTTTTGCTTGTTGACTATTCCTTTTGTGATTAAAAATTCTCCCAATACCAGTAAAAACACTGTAAATACCGTTTAATTAGTGATGAAAAGGCCACAGCAACCAAGAGTTGTTCAACTTTGCTTATGGAGCACCTGTAGAGCCCTATGCTCCTATGTATATACCGACGTTTGTTCACAGAATCTCTATAGCGTATGTACTGCGGATTAAACTTGCCTTCAGCCATAGAGTCGTTACAATCGTCGCTCATTTTATTGAGCGACGAGTCTCCGCATGAACCGCAAGAAAAAAATTAACGAAGCGCTGAAGAAAAGGCAGAAGAAAACAAATTCTAAATTGCACCGTAGCAATAAGCCTCGCTATATCTCTAAAGCTGAACGTGCAAAGATGGAAGCAGAAGAAGCTGCGCAGCAAACGACACTTGATGCGAACGAAGCGCCTGCCGAAATGACGACAGAAGCAAACAATGCAGAAGAAAGTCAGACTGACGATAATACGACTGCATAACCCTTGCAGTCAGACGATTTAGTGAGAAAGTGACTAACTTCAATATAAGTATGCTTTCTCGCTAAATGTTATATTCATTACTGCTTAATCCCACTAACGCATCCACTCTCTATGCAACTGCTCGCTATCACCAAGGTAGTTCAGTAACCACTTTATCGCAGGGTTCTCGCTTTCCTTATTCCACGCTAAACAGCATGGGCTCACTGCGGGTTTATGAATTAACGCTTTTTCAACTAATTCACCCGCTGCTATTCGTGGTAATGCCATATGCTCTGGCATTACAGTAATACCCAGCCCAGACTTTAAACATTGAAACGCACTGTGCCAGTTAGGCACCATGATACGCCGTTGGTTATCCATCAACCATGTCACCCTTTTAGGTAGTAGTCTCGAAGTATCCTCAAGGCAAATGGCTGGGTAATTCGCTAACTCTTCAGGAGGTATAGGGTAATCACAGCTAGCCAATGGATGATCAGGAGATACGACAAACTTCCACTCTAATACCCCCATGTCGCGGTAGTCAAAATGGCCGCTAACTGGTACCGCAGCCGTCGCACCAATAGCAATATCAGCACGGCCATCAGCTAATGCATCCCATACGCCATTAAATACCTCCATGGTTAGATGCAATTCAATATCGGGGAAATGACGATAGAAGTCTCGAACGAGGGTGTTAACCCGACTGTCACGTACAACGGTATCTAATGCCACTGATACACTTTTCGACCAACCATTTGCGACACGCTGAGTTTGCAGACGGAGTAACTCCATCTGTTTGAGTAGCCCCCTTGCTTCCTCAACAAAATATTCTCCCGCCGGGGTTAATTGTACCTGCCGATGCAACCGGACAAATAAATCGACAGCTAAACGCTCTTCCATCGCACGAACTGTGTAACTGATTGCACTTGGTACTTTGTGCAATTCTTCAGCAGCGGCGGAAAAGCTGCCACGGCGGGCAACCACATCAATAACTTGCAGATCGTTGTATGAAAACATATCACATCAAATTTTTTGAAAGCAATGGTGAAATTTTACCGTTTCACACGTATTTAATCCATGTATAAACTTGCCGCAATAGTAAAATAGCAAAAAGATCCTTTTATGAATAACCAACCTTCAAAAATCACCATGTTATGGTTTGCATGTCTCAGTATGCTTGGCTTCCTTGCAACAGATATGTACCTTCCCGCTTTTGAAGTAATCAGAACAGATTTTGATACTTCACAATCACTTATCGGTTTAACGCTTAGCATCTTCCTTTTAGGTATGGCTTTAGGTCAGCTGGTTTATGGACCGCTGTCAGATCGTATTGGCCGAAAGAAAGTACTATTGGGCGGTATGACATTATTTAGCGTTGCTTCTGTACTGTGTGCATTTGCGCCTAATGTTGAGCTAATGCTAGCAGCACGCTTTGCACAAGCACTTGGTGCATGTAGTGCGACAGTAATATGGCAAGCAGTTGTTATTGACCGCTATGAAGGTAAAGTTTCAGAACGTGTTTTTGCGACAATTATGCCGCTAGTTGCGTTGTCTCCGGCTTTAGCACCAATGGCTGGTGCAATGTTAGAACATCAACTCGGTTGGCGTAGTATCTTTATTGCGCTAGTTGCATTTGGTGCAATTTTAGCCGTTATGACAATGAAAGAAACTGAAAGCGCTAATTTAGACAAAAAACAAGACAAAATCAGTGTTCAATTACGTCGTGACTATAAACAAATTTTAAGTTCAAAAAAATTCATTGGTAACATGATTATCTTTGCAGCCTGCTCTGCGGCATTTTTTGCTTACTTAACAGGTTCACCTTTCGTAATGGCGGCCATGGGCTACTCAGGTGCTGATATTGGCCTAAGCTACGCACCACAAACTGTTGCCTTTATTGTGGGTGGCTACGGTTGTCGCGCGCTACTAAATAAATACGATAGCCAGACACTACTACCGTGGATCCTAAAACTCTTTTTTGCCAGCGTAACAGTGATGTTCCTTATTTCACTTAACACTGAGCCGAAAACAATTTGGCCAATCCTTATTCCATTCTGCTTCCTTGCAGTTGCAAATGGTGCAATCTACCCGCTGATTATCAGCAAAGCACTGGAAGACTTTAAGAGCTGTAGTGCAACTGCTGCTGGCTTACTTAACTTCCTACAAACCATGGTTTGTTTCGCTGCAAGTGGTCTGGTTTCAGCCTTCGCAGTTTATGGCCTAATGACAGTTACAACGGCTATGTTCGTTACCGGCTTCCTTGCTTTAATCGGCTATGCTTTCGTTGTTAAAGCACGTAATGAAGCAGACATTGTTGCTCAAACAGCATAAGCTCTTTATATAAACGAATAATTATTAGGCTACCATCTGGTAGCCTTTTTTATATCTGGCTTATTAGATGATTTAATTTTGACTAATTCGTCACCTCACCCTCGCGATCAACCCCCCTTCCTTTTCACATACTCTAACTCTGCCGCTTAAAATCAGTTAATTAAACGCTTTTACAACCAAAAAGCCGAACAAACATTAAACAAAAATGCAACAGAAAGGATTTTTTATACATTTTTCTTGCATAAGATCTCACTGTGGGTAATATAGCCACTAAGCGATGATTAATGCAGTAAATGAGCATGAGTATTCAAGTAAAGCAAATAAACAAATTCTACGGTGAAACACAGGTACTTCACGATGTGAACTTTACTTGTAATGAAGGCGAGACCTTAGTGTTACTGGGCCCAAGTGGCGCAGGCAAAAGCTCTTTACTCAGAGTGCTTAATTTGCTGGAAACCGCAACTAGCGGTGAGCTACAGATTGCCAATGAAGACTTTAACTTTACAGCAACGATTAACGAAAAAGACGGGTTAAAGTTAAGACGTAAAGTTGGCATGGTATTCCAGCAATACAATCTATGGCCACATTTAACCGTATTAGAAAACCTGATTGAAGCACCAGTCAAAGTCACCGGAATAAGTAAAGAAGACGCCACGCAAGACGCGTTAAAAATTCTTACTACTCTTCAATTAGCAGATAAAGCTGATGCTTGGCCTTTACAGCTTTCTGGAGGTCAACAGCAACGTGTTGCGATTGCTAGAGCACTCATGATGAAGCCAGAGGTGCTACTGTTTGATGAGCCAACAGCAGCTTTAGACCCTGAAATCACCAATCAGGTTGTAAGTATTATCAAAGATTTAAGCGAAACGGGTATTACCCAAATTGTGGTTACTCACGAAGTTGAATTCGCGAAAAAAATTGCCAGCCATGTCCTTTACCTCGAAAAAGGCCACATCGTTGAGCACGGAACACATGAAGCATTCACAAATCCAGCAACACCTGAATTTGCTGAGTACTTAGCGCATTAATTGAAATAAATACTATATTTTCCAATCAGCATCGTTATTACTCAATGCGATGCTGCACATAACGACGCATGGAGTATCGCGATGAAAAAAATTCTACTAGCCTCTCTTATTGGTTTAGCTGCAACCCACGCTGTAGCACAAGAAGAAATTAAGTTTGCCATGGAAGCCACGTACGCACCGTTTGAGTACGTTGATGAAAATAACGAAATTCAAGGCTTTGATGTCGATCTAGCAAATGCATTATGTGATGTTATCGATGCTAAATGTTCTTTCCATAATCAGCCTTTTGATAGCCTAATTCCTGCACTCAAATTCCGTCGTTATGATGCAGCTATTTCTGGTATCGATATTACAGAACAACGCCTACAGGCCGTAAACTTTACTGATGCCTATTATGATAACTCTGCCGCTTTTGTATCACTTAAAGATAAAGTTGCTAGCCAAGAAGCACTGAAAGGTAAGCGTGTTGGTGTACAGAATGGCTCAACACACCAAAGCTACCTAACGGATGAAATGGTTGGTGTTACTGCAGTTCCTTATGCCAGCTACCAAGATGCATTCATCGATATGCAAAATGGACGAATTGATTCTGTATTTGGTGACACTGCCGTCGTTGCTGAATGGTTCAAGAAAAATGACAACCTAGCTTATGTCGGTGATCAAGTGACAAATACCGAGTACTTCGGTAATGGCTTTGGCATTGCAACAAACAAAGACAATCAAGAACTGGTCGATAAACTGAATGCTGCACTAAAAACCGTGAAAGAAAACGGCCAGTACCAGCAGATTTTTGATAAATACTTCGGTGAGTAAAAAATGGCGTTATCAGGTTATGCACTGACGCTATTGGAAGCTGGATGGGTCACCATCCAGCTAAGCCTTGTTAGCGTTGTCGTCGGTTTAGTATTGGCCATTGCCTTTGCCGGTGGTGAGATGTCTCGCTATCGCGTTATTTCATGGCCAACCACTGCCCTAGTAACCCTTTTAAGAGGTTTACCAGAACTTCTCGTTGTCCTCTTCATTTTTTTTGGGTCAACCCAAGTTCTATTTTTAATTACTGGCAACTATATTGAGGTAAGCCCGTTCTTATCTGGTGTTATTGCACTTTCACTCATTTTTGCATCCTATGCTTCACAGACTTTACGGGGGGCATTAAAAGCCGTACCGAATGGTCAACGCGAAGCCGCAAGTGCACTTGGTATTAGTAAAGTATCTGGATTTATCCGTATCGTCTTACCCCAAGCTGTTCGTCATGCCCTACCCGGTTTAACGAACCAATGGTTGGTATTATTGAAAGATACGGCTTTAGTTTCCCTTATTGGTGTTACCGACTTGCTTAAGCAAGCACAACTTACTGCTGCCGCAACCCATGAGAGCTTCACTTGGTATGCCTCTGCTGCTGCTGTTTATCTTGTGATCACGCTAATCACGCAGCGCGTTGTGAAAGTAATAGAAAAGAAATATAGCGAACAAGGAGCGACAGCATGAATGAACAGCATGTCTGGCAATTGATGGAAGGCCTTGTTACCAGTATTGAACTCACAGTGGTTTCTCTACTTGTCGGCTGTCTACTCGCCCTGCTAATGACGCTTACCTTGATTTTACGTACACCAATATTGCATTGGTTAAGCCGTGGTCTAATTACCCTTTTCACCGGCACACCATTGCTGGTGCAAATTTTTCTAATTTATTATGGCCCGGGTCAATTTGATTTAATTAGAGAAAGTGTATTGTGGAATTGGCTTAGTCAACCTTGGTTCTGTGCAATGCTTGCACTTGCTTTAAATACCGCAGCATACAGTGCTCAACTATTTAAAGGCGCATTTAATGCCATTCCGTCAGGACAATGGCAAGCATGCAGAGCCCTTGGCATGGGCACAAAGCCCACCCTCGGCGTTCTATTACCGTATGCAATAAGACGGGCAATTCCGGCTTACTCCAATGAAGTGATCTTGGTGTTTAAAGGGACATCGCTAGCCAGTACGATTACCATCATGGACATCATGGGTTATGCACAGCGCATTAATGCCCAAACTTATGACACATTAATGGTATTCAGTGTCGCGGGCGCATTCTATCTCGTGGTTAATGGGTTTCTCACGCTTATTTTCCGTCAAGTTGAAAAAAGAGCTTTGGCGTTTGAAACGGCAAGATAAACACTGCAAACGAGAAGGCCTGCTCAACCGCAGGCCTTCTACTTTATCGATAAAAAGAAAATAGCGTTAATCAGGATCTAAACGGCACTGTGTAAGATCGTTATTAGCCGCGCGCTGACACTCAATATCAACCCATTGACCATTAAACTGTGCCAATGAAGATGTCGATGATGTATACCCCCAGAGCGTATTATTTTCAACAGGCCCTTCAAGGCTAATTTCATTGTCTTTACGTTCTGGCTCGATTTCTTTCAAAACAAACTGACCGTTAAGCGCCTTACCGTCTAATTCAACCCACCGCCCGTTTAAGTTGCCCAGCGTTACCCCGTCATCAAATTCAGTACTGGCATCAATAACAAAGTTAATGCCATTAATCGATAACTGGCTATTGGTGTAACTGGCTTCACCTTCAACATTAAATTCAAGATTATTCGGTACATCAATTCGGTCTTCAAAATCAACTTTGGTCGCAAGAAGGTTGCCGTCTGACTCAACCAAATCAAGTTCAACAATTTCCCCGATCTTCAAATCGTTGATCGAACCATCATCAAACACCGTACTTTGATTGATAAGAACGCGGATATGCCCAGCAACTTCAAATTCCGATGTATCTTCACTGACCCAAGTAATAATGCCTTCTAACTCTGTACCGTTAAAGTCATCGTTATTTCTAGGATCGATAGATGAAGCGACAAACTGGCTATCCACGAACTGGCCAAATACCTCAACCCATAAGCCATTCTGTAGTGGCTGGTTATCGTCAATCACCGCATTACTATAATCAATCGTCACTGTTGCCAGAATAAACTCACTGTTGGCTTCGTCTAACGCAGAAATTGTACCCTCTATTTCAGCCAGTGTTCCGACATCAGTTTTATTGATTGAACTGACTTTCCTGCTACCGTCTGGCTGCATTTGTGCAAATACCATGACCCAATCGCCGACGACTAGGCCATTCGCAGGATAATTGTACTCAACGCCATTCACTGATATCGTCGTATCGGTAACCCCCGTTACCGGTCCAGCAGTCATTGGCTCTAAGCTAATTGATTGAGCACTGCTCCCTAGCCTTGTCACTTCAACAATCATACCTGTTGTTACTGCGTTGAAATCTAATGCACTGTCGTGATAACTAATCGATGCACTTGAGCCATCAAGTTGGTTATTGTTCACTGTTAAAGATTCATCATCATAAGAAATCTCATCTACTGTACCATTGATTCTCGCGCTACCTTCTTGGCTTGGGTTACCACTATCTGCTGAACTATCGCTATCACCACCGCAACCAATGAGTAGACTGCATAGCATCAAGTAAGGAAACTTATTCATAGCACCACCTTTAGGCTTAACTCCATGAAAAATTGTTCTTAAATAGAATATGATGTCGGAATGCTAGCTATTTATGACCATTCAGTGCTACTCGACGGACTTACTGATAGAATTATAGATAAAAATAGGCAGTAGGAGGGTCGTAAAAGTAATAAAAACCAGACATTTTCTGGCTTTATTCTTGGAGGGGCTTATTTTGTTACTTATCGGTAGCTTAGACGATTTTCACGCCTGCTGGCATCAGGCGTTCTGGTGTTAATAATACACTCTCTGACTCATCATCTGTCTCTGCGCAAAGTAACATACACTCAGAAGTTTCACCTCGCATTTTAGCCTTAGCCAAATTACACAATACAACAACCGACTTACCCATTAACTCTTCTTCGGTATAGTAAGGCACTAAACTAGTGACAGTTTGAAGTGTCTGCTCACCAACATCTATCTGAACAATATATAATTTATCTGCATTCTGGTGACGGGCAACTTCAATTACTTTGCCTACGCGAATGTCTAATTTCGCAAAATCGCCATAAGAAATAGTGTCCATGCTTTCCTCACTTTATTTATTAGGTTAAACTTTTACTAAAATTTACTGTTAACGATTACACTACCATCAAAACCGTGTTTTTAAAGGGATCTATCTCTCATTAACCACGAATTATAATGAAGTTTATTGCGCTTATTACACCCTCATAGTCTAATAGTCTTAATTGATAAAAACGGACAATAAAGGCGAATAGGACAACACTTATGGCTACCATTAAAGATGTTGCTAAGTTATCGGGGGTCTCTGTTGCCACGGTTTCTCGAGTAATAAACAAGTCACCTAAAGCAAGCAAAGCATCTGTCGAGTCTGTAACCAAAGCCATGCGTGAATTAGGTTATCGACCTAATGCCAATGCCCGCGCCCTTGTTAGTCAGTCAACCAATACGGTAGGCGTTGTGGTGGGTGATGTATCAGATCCCTTTTTCGGCGTTATGCTGAAAGCTATCGACAACGTTGCCCGCCAAAATGGAAAACATGTACTGATTGGAAACGGTTATCACGATGCAAAAACAGAACGTGAGGCCATTGAACTGCTGATAAATAGCCGTTGCGAGTCACTAATCATTCACAGTAAAGGGTTAAGCAATCAAGAATTAATTGATTTTGCTCATGAAGTCCCAGGACTGGTCATCATAAATCGCTATATCCCAGAAATTGCAACTCGCTGTATCGCACTCGACAACCATAAAGGGGCATATTTAGCGACCGAGTACTTAATTAAGCATGGCCATAAACGAATTGGCTATATTAGCTCGACTTACGATATTGAAGATACCCAACAACGACGGGCTGGGTATACTGACGCTCTTCAAGCCAACAATATTAAAGTCGATGAAAACTACATCGAATATGGCCACCCCGATGAAGAAGGTGGTGAAACAGCGATGACCAATTTACTCTCTAAGAACCTTGGATTAACAGCCATCGCAACCTATAACGATTATATGGCAGCTGGGTGTTTATCTGTTATGGATGAGAACGGTATAAGCTCACCACAAGACGTCTCAATTATTGGCTTTGATGACGGTATAATCGCAAAATACCTGAACCCGAAGCTGACAACAGTACGCTACCCGATTAATATCATGGCAGAGCAAGCGGCTCAGCTTTCACTACAGTTAGCAAAAGCTGAAAACAAGAACGAATACCCAAGAATGTTTGTACCTACGCTGGTACGAAGACGCTCTGTCATTCAAAATTAAACCACTGATTTTCAAGGATGCAGTAACCCAATGATCAATTTGAACAAACAGCTTAATTTCATTCTAGAACTCGACCGTCTGAAGGCTGTTTATCGCAAAACAACGGTAAAGTCTGACGAAAACCGTCAAGAAAACAGTGCAGAGCATAGTTGGCACATCGCACTAATGGCTCAAGTGCTGAAAGATTATGTTGAAGAAAGCGTCGATACAAATCGCGCCGTAAGTATGTTGCTAATACACGATATTGTTGAAATTGATGCCGGTGATATGTTCGCTTTTGCCGAACAAACCGATCATGAAGCTCAAGAAGAAAAAGAGCTTTCAGCAGCAAATCGCCTCTTCGGTTTATTGCCTGAGCAGCAATTTGAATCAATGAAGTCGCTGTGGATTGAATTTGAACAAGCTCAGACGCCTGATGCCCGCTTTGCCAAAGGAATGGATCGTATCCTACCGCTGATCCAAAACATGGCAAATGATGGTGGTAGCTGGGTTAAGTATGGCGTCTCAAAACAACAAGTACTTAAACGTAATGAGTACCTTGAAAAGGTAACACCAAAGTTATGGGATTATGCAAGACAGCAAATTGATTTAGCCGTAGAAAATGGCTGGTTGAAAGACGATTAAACGTGACTTTACGTTTGCTGTAACACTTCAAAAATGGCACTGAGTTGATAAGAATCATACGCTCAACTCAATGCCCTTTAGTATCTCTAAACAATTGAAAGGTTATATTTAACCTTTCAATTTAATCAGTTAAGACGTATTTCTTTCAGGGCATTAAACAGCATTTTTTTATCGTTTTCTGAAAGATAACGACTATCAATAATCAGCTTAAAGTTGGCCCAATCTTTCTCGTTTAAACTGCCATGGACTGTTAAGTAACTCGCAACCTCTGTATTTATCTGGTTTCCGAGTGTTATCAAAGCAGGTCGAACGACGGTTTTTAGATCACGTGGCTTATCCGTGTTTGGCTTAGATAATAAATCTGCCCTATAACGGTATTGAATCGCTTTTGCTGCTGAAATCTGAGCAGTAAAGAAAGGTACAACAGATGCACTTTCAAGCCCCATCTGTTCAGCTGATGACGCCGCTTTTTCTATGACAACTTTTTCACGTTTAACATCTTCAATCGCAATTTGGTTCTGTGCTTTGTAAAGAGCAACATCCTCCATATAACTAAGTCTTTCATTAATTATAGAAAAAAGTTCTTTTGTATCTGTAGCCCAGCTATTAAAAGAAAGCAGAGCAAAACCTAATAACATGATTGTTTTAAACACAGCGAATCCTTATGCATGTAAGTAAAACAAAAATGATACTGCAAGATGTTGAATTTGTTTAATTAAAATAAAAGGCATGAGAGGAGTGTCTCATGCCTTTAGCCATATACCAGCAACTATTTTTTTCAAAACGATCCCGCTAATTAATACGGTTAAGAACAAGAACCACAACAAAAGCCTGGCTCACCGTGTTTACCTTTCTTTTGCTCAGTATTCGTTGTTTTTGCTTGTTTATCTGAATCTGAAGCCACTGCAGGTGCTTGTTCTACTGCAGTATTTTCACTTTTCACATCGTCTTTTTTAAAGATTTTCTTAAACGATAAAGTCATTGGAACACCTCTTTACACATATTAAGTTGCATTTTTAATGCATGTTATATCCCCCGACTAAATTAGTCAACTACTGCACTTTGCTCCATGTTAATTTAACGTTCAGACTGTGCTTTTCTTACCTAAACAAAAAAGCCAGCAATATAATTGCTGGCTTCACGATACTTAAACAAGCTAATGTCTAGGGCTTAAGCTGCTTTTACTCGAATTTTACTCTTCGCAACAGCAGTAAGGTTCAAACTAGAGATTGCTGCTTTCGCTTCGTCTTCGTTTGGCATTTCAACAAACGCGAACCCTTTTGATTGACCTGTTTCCTGGTCTAAAACAAGGTTACATTCACCGACAACGCCATGAGCAGTAAATAAAACACGGATTTCATGTTCAGTTGTTGTGCGCGCAAGGTTGCGAACTAAAAGTTTCATATTGAACCATTTGATATAAAAATTACGACGAGATTGTCTCAGGTAACCTAGTACAAACCAAGCAATTAATAGTGTTATTTTCTTTATCCATTTTAAGTGGTTCTTTTTCTCTCCACTTCTTTGCTTTCTTTTACCCTATACATCACCACCAGCAACAATTAAACTTAACGTTAAGTTTATGGTGATTAAAGTTGAATACATATGGTAGCGAAAAAGTTTTTCACGATAGGCGAAGCCGCCGAGCGCTGCGGTGTAGCAACCTCAGCTTTACGCTTTTACGAGCAGCGCGGACTGATTCACTCAATTCGTACGAGTGGTAATCAACGCCGTTATCAAGCGGCAACATTACGGATCATATCCATTATCAAAGCAGCGCAGCAGCTTGGTATCACCCTTGATGAAATCCAAGCAGCTATTTCATCGCTACCAGATAACCGTGCTCCAACCAAAAGAGACTGGGAACGGTTATCTAAAAAATGGGCCAGTAGCCTTGATCAAAAGATCCTTGAACTACAGCGGTTACGCGATAACCTTGGGAAGTGCATTGGCTGCGGTTGCTTATCGTTGAAAGGCTGCCTGCTATTTAACCCCGAAGATAAGGTCTCATCACATGGCAGCGGGCCAAGGTATTTGATTGAAGGGCCCCCTGATGGTGATAAGTCATAAATAGTGGCTCAGTCAACATTCATAACAACCATTGAAGTAACCGTTAACTTCAATGGTTGTTTAATCAAACACTATATAGACTAAGTTAGCCATTTATTTTTTGTTAATGTGATAAACCGAATACACCACCAGCCCCATACCCAAGCCATGAAACACCGTGAACACTTCCCCCAACACGATCACCGCCGCCAAAGCCGTTATAACAGGACCAATATTAGCAGTTAGGCTAAACTGCGTTGGCGACAGCTCTGCCATAGCAGCAGCCATTAAATAAGATGGAATTACGGTACAAAAAATCCCAAGAGTAATACCCAATATAATTAGTGGATAACTCCACTCCGTAACCTGAGAATCCGACAACAGTAAGTGACATATAATGGCGATACCCGCACTTCCCATCCCGATGCTGGTAAAAAGTTGGCTCCCCATTTTGGCGATAATACCTTTACTAAGTATTAAATAAATCGCGAAGACAAGTGCAGAAGCTATCGCTAACGCACTCCCAACCCAAACTTGTTGCCCAAGAGAAGTAACATCATGAGCCACAATAAGCGCAATACCACTATAACCTATACAAACGGCAATTATCGTTGAACGTGTCGGCCTTTGACCAAACCACAACCAAGATATAGCGACAACAAGGCTAGGAAATAAAAAGATAAGTAGACGCTCTAATTGTGCAGAAATAAAGCTCAAGGCAACAATATCTAAATAGCTCGCTAAGTAATAGCCTAAAATACCGACCAGCGCTGCTTGCCAGCCATGTAATCGAACCTTTTGTCTCACCTCATTATTTCGGCAAAGTAGAAATAGAACAACGAGGTAAATCGGTAACGAGCTCAACGCCCTTAACGTCATAATAGAGGTCGCATCACCACCATTCAGATAAGCGATTTTGATTAATACAGGCTTAATCGAAAACAGCAAAGCACCAAGTAGCGCAAGACACATACCGCGTAAATATCGTTTTGAGTCGATCGAACCTTCTATTCGCTCTTGTGAGGTACTCATTTTCACATATCCCTATTTGAATTTTGGGCTACGAGAAAAAGGAAGTGAGGCATACTGACTACGTTTTACTCGTAGCCAGACATAGTATTACCTACCGGGCTACAGGCATATAAAGTAAGAGCCAGAGGTAAGTAACAGAATAAAGCATTTAATTTCCCTTAAGTGTATAAATCTAAATTATATAACTTTATCGCAACAAGCAAGAACAAGCCGCTTGCTGCAAGCAAATAACTTCTCTACTATCAAAAACTAGCCTTAATCAGAAAAGGATTTCTCGATGAATTTTGACATTTGGCTTGCTTTTGTAGCGGCATCACTTGTACTCACTGCAACACCAGGGCCTAGCATCTTCTTAGGTATGGTTCACTCTATTAACTTTGGTGTAAAAAGAGTCATTTTCACAGGCCTTGGTGATATCAGTGCTAACTTCATTCAAATGATTGTCGTTTCAGCTGGCCTCGGGGTCGTGATAGCGAACTCAGAGTTAGCCTTTAATATCATCAAATGGACTGGTGCATTGACTCTGCTTTATATGGGGATAAAAATGTTATTCTCCTCAAATAAACAAGTCGGTAACCATCAAAGTCTTCCACCAGTATCTAACGCTAAACTGTTTATGTCGGGGTTTCTGGTTGCGGCAGGAAATCCAAAAGCAATTGTGTTCTTTACAGCATTTTTTCCACAATTTATCGATACCTCGAAACCACTTCTACTGCAAATGGCAATCATGTGTCCAACTATGGCTTTACTCGATTTTACATTAGTCATGGTTTACGCTTTTTCAGCAGGTAAAATCGTCAAAGTTGGCAGCGAAAAGCTAAGTATTGTCAATAAAATCAGTGGTGGTTTACTGGTTGGCGCATCAGGAGCCCTAGCGTTAAGTAACAAATAGTCGCATACCCGCATAACTAAAAATCATAATTCAAACTGATAGTGCTATATATCTCATCGTTGCTTTGATCTGAAGCAACGGTCGAGTTATAGATGTACTCAAGATCAAGTAACAGTGATACATCCTCCATCAGCTGGTTTTTAACGTATGCTTTGACATTGGTTGAAGTATTGGCCTCACCGTAATCGGTACTCAGTTTGCCACCAAACTCGAATCTGTCGTTAACTTTAGCTTCACCTTCTATGAAGGCATTAGCAATCACTTCATCTTCTTTTTTATTGGGCAAATCTGGATCAAAATCTTGCCGCTGCGAGAAACGATAACCCGGGCCCGCACCAATAGATAATTTTCGCCTTTCGTTATCAATTAATGTTGCACCGAAGCCTGTTGCAAGGGTTAACTGATCACGATAAGTCGCATATTGGTCATGCTCATACTTATTGTTGCCGTAGACAAACCACCCATCGCTAACCAAGTGCTGTACCCCGTAGCTAAGATTGTACTTATTGGTACCATCCTCACCTTCGGCAGCGTTGGTATAATAGGTATAAAACTCCCCTCTCTGTTTCCAGTCTTGCTTGTCATAGACCAAACTTGCCCCCGTATTTATCGATAGAGAACGTGACGTCGTTTTAGAAAAGATGAAACCCAGCTTGGTATTACCTTTCCATGGGCTCTCTATTTCATTCTCATTGGCTAACGCCACCAATGGCGTCAGCAACAAAAATGCGGGAATAGCGGTAACCAATAATATTGGCTTCGATTTCAAGACTGTTTTCATCAATGCACGACTCTGTAGCTATCAGGAAATGTTCACGGTTAGGTAACATTGTAAGAAGCACAAAAATGCAATTGTCAGTACATTGTAAACAAGTGACTGATTAATCACGAGTAAGCCTGCTACCGATAGAACATGACAAAATTGTCATGTTCTCGTCCGGCTCAAGTCACACTCTAAATCGTATTATTTCTCACATAAAGTTAAACAACGTGAGGAAGTCACTATGAAATCAGTCAAATCATTACTTGTTGCAACGTCACTGGTTATGTTCACTCTCCCTGCAATGGCGACACCGCTTAATGCAAGAGGGAACTACAGTATAGAAACCAACCAACGGACATTGGTAACCCAAGCAGTGGAGAGCAAAGCAGCTGCCTATGCAGAAAGCCAGCAATTATTGAATGTGGCTAAGCAAAGCAGCCCGTCGGAACTACGCACCCTGCTAAAAGTCTCTGCGTTTCACCCTAAAGAACTAAAATCGTTGGCACTCATGGACGGCAGCTATATCACCGTACAGGAAATTATGAATGAGCAGGGACATATTGAATATCAAGGTGCAGTCAATGTTCAATACCAACACTTAAGCTACGATGGTAGATAGTTAACATACTGCAAGAGAGGGAGAAGGATACTCCCTCGGCTTGTTGAGCCTTGGAGCAAAGAGCGACTCAATGAAGTTATTATTGATTGAAGATGAACCTAAAACAGGCGAATACCTAAGAAAAGGTCTGACTGAAGCTGGCTATGTTGTGGACCTATCTTGTGATGGGGTCGATGGGCTCTACCAGGCAACCAGCCATAACTATGATCTTATCATTCTGGATGTGATGCTTCCCCAGCTCAATGGTTGGCAAGTACTAACCACGCTTAGAGCCAGCAAAATAGAAACCCCAGTGATTATGCTTACAGCCCGAGACCAAATCGAAGATCGGGTAAAAGGCCTCGAACTCGGGGCAGATGACTATATCGTAAAACCGTTTGCTTTCGTTGAACTGATAGCAAGGATCAGAAACACCCTAAAGCGCCAGCAACATGCCGTCCCCCAAGCGCATTCACTTAACGCTGTCGACCTGCACCTCGATCTTCTTAAACGCAGAGTTATTCGCGCGGGCGATACCATTACACTCACAGCCAAAGAGTTCTCATTACTTGAACTACTTATGCGTCGGCGTGGTGAGGTTTTGTCACGTACAGAAATCGCTTCTATCGTCTGGGATATGAACTTCGATAGCGACACCAATATCATTGATGTTGCGATTAGGCGCCTTAGAGCAAAGGTTGATAAGAACTATGAACCCAAATTAATCCATACCATCAGAGGGATGGGATATATGCTCGATGAAGTCAAATAATGGAGTATGAATGTTTAAATCTATTTCCTCAAAGCTGATAATTTCATTTTTCACCGCCTCTATTTTGGTACTTTTTGCGCTAAGTACCGTTACCCTATATTCGTTAAAGCATCATTTTTTTCAGCAAGATAAATACAATTCTGAACAGAAATTTAAAACGATTAACCTCTTGCAACTACAAGATGATTTTATTGCAAAGTACGGCGCCTACTTTGAACTAGGCGAAACAAAATTTTGGTTAATCAAAGAAGGTAGGGTTACATATCAAACCCAAGAAACGCCTCTTCCCCAACCATTTCTCATAAACCAACACCTCACGACACTTGATTGGACGGATGAGGCTAATACTTTCCGAGCCTTCCGGTTTTCGGTAAAGAGAGAAGCCAATACCTACGTCATTCTAGGGATTAATATTAACCACCAACTGAATTTCTTAAACAGCTTTACAGCGGTGTTATTTTGGACAACGCTTTTTGCCAGTATCGTCAGCGGGTTTCTTGGTTGGCTAATTGTAAAGAGAGGAATGCTTCCCGTTAAACAGCTAGAAGGCCACCTGCAAAAGATTTCGACCAACAGGTTAGATTTAAGGTTAGACCCCAAGCTTTTCCCTAATGAATTACAGCAATTGGTGACTGTGAGTAATGATATGCTGTCTCGTCTGGAGCATGAGTTTGAGCGACTGTCAGAATTCTCTTCCGATATTGCCCATGAGCTCCGTACTCCGATCAGTAATATGATGACACAAACCCAAGTCATGCTAGCCAAGCCTAGAAATACTGAAGAGTATCGAGAGAGCTTAATTTCGACGATGGAAGAACTAAGTCGATTAGCAAAAATCATTACAGATATGCTTTACCTTGCTAAGTCTGAACACAACTTGCTGCAAATCGCTAACGTTGATATTGCTCTGTACGATTTACTTGAAGGGATCGTGGAATACTATGAACTTGCAGGTGAGGAGAAGGCGTTAACATTAACACTAAGTGGAGATGCAACGGTAAACGGTGATAGAGAAATGCTAAAACGCGCTGTTGGCAACCTCGTCTCTAATGCGGTTCGCCATAGTGACCCGAATGAAACCATTTCGATATCCATTAACAACTTAGGGTCAGAGGTTGAAGTTGCAGTACGCAATGTAGGTGAAACCATTTCTCACTCTCACCTCCCCTATTTGTTTGAGCGCTTTTATCGTGTGGATAAAGCACGAATGCACCGGGCTACTGCGGGTGCAGGGCTTGGGCTAGCTATAGCTCGATCTATTGCACGCTGTCACCATGGTGATATCACCGTAACATCTTCCAATCATGTGACGGTGTTTTCACTCAGTATTCCTAAATAAAAAGGGGGGACTGCCCACGGTTTCAAAATATCGGCTGTCCCGCCTATACTCCCAAGAAGCTACTGAGTGCTTCTTCTATGCGTCTGATGGCCCAGTTAAGAATCAGCCTGTTTTTTCGCTGTCTGTGCTGGCGTGTTTTTCTTTTTCATTAGACGACGAGCCACCCTTCTAAAGGGAGTAATGTACATATTGAGCACGCCTGAATAGTTCTCATATTTTTCCCCAGTAATACCAAACACCAACTTTTCTTCTTTGTTTGGCATAACTTGAGTTTTAAAAAGATGATCCCAAAAAGAAAATAGGAAGCCGAAGTTAACATCATGGTGTTTACTGAGGCTACTATGGTGTATTTGATGGTAAGCGGGGCTGACTAATATATTCCTTATAATAGGAGGATACTTAAGGAATATATGCGAGTGTTGCAAATTTAACCCCATCATAAGAAAAAGAAACATGTAAGCATTCTGGCCAGCAACGGTGATGTATAACTGTTCACTTGGGAATAAATGGTTAATCACCCCTGAATATATGCCAGAACATAAACTGACTATTAGCACAAACATCACCTGATTCACAGGATGAGAGCGATAAGCCGTTAGGGGGTTAAGATTCTCAGCAATATGGTGAATCTTGTGAAACTCCCATAAAAATCTAACCTTATGGGCTAAGTAGTGCTCAATAAACGTGGCAAAATCAAACACGAGGATGGCTCCGAGTGTTAATAAGCCACTCAGTAAAAACCCCACCTCAACACCGAAAGTAGGCACATTAATATACATCAAAAGGCCGAGTACCACCTCTTTGACATAAAAAACACTAGATAGAATTAATGAATAAATAAAACCCAGTAATACCTTATCGACAAGATACAGCTTTACATCATCAATCGAAGACTTCGAGTTAAGTCGATGGGACCTTATTATATCTTTTGTGAGCAGCGCCAGATTAAACGATTTTTTCTTGTACGACTGAAACACCAAAGCCACAACCAATGCGGACAAAATGTAGCCAAGGAATAGCCCTTGGCTTGGATCTACAAACACATACAGCCGTTCGATTACAGACAGTAAAGCACGATGAAGTAATTCGACCAACCAGACAACGTCAATAAAGTTATCCAACATGACGCCCTCTCTATACGTTAATAACAATCGCTTTTTCTTTTACCCGCTCCATCATTGCAATCGTTCTTAGCATTAAGTGCTGATAGTCCGATAATGATTCATTCCTACCACTACTCATGTAGCTTTGGAAACCCTTTAGCATTTGATGGTGTTGGTGATCAGAGAAAGCTATATGTTTTTCTTGCTTCTCAATAAGAGGTAGAAAACCACTTGAGATCGTCACTTTTAGGCTATCCCTCGTTTTCCCATATACAAAAGAGCCACAATACGGCATGACAAAATCACTGACCCGAATCTCCCCTTTGTCCCCAGAGATAACTAATCCTTGCCGTACCGTCGCCCCACGGTAAGATGACGAGAGATTAAAAATAGTATTATCTGAATAACCGATCGCATTGAACCCCACGATGCAATCTCGAACGTTTTTAAACAATATCGACTTAAGCATCATTGAGTCGTTACAATCACATAGTGATTGCAGGATACGGATCGGATACCAGCCTAAATCGCCCAATGCCCCGTTGGGCTCTAAGGATGGATTGAATTTTATGTGTCCATCATCGCTGCTAGGCCAGATAAACTCAGCATCAATGCGGGTAATATTACCCACATGGTTATGGATCAAAGACGGTAACTCAACCATGAAGTCATTGTGTACAAAATGGCTTGCATCCATGAATATCAATTCACTTTGAGTAACTTGGCTCAATACATCATTCATCAGAAAGCTAGTAGGAATCGGTTTCTCGACCAACATATGCTTTTTGTATCGAAGAGCTTGATTGATATGCCCATGCTTTAACGCGGTAGGGGTCGCTATGTATACCGCTTTTAACGCAGTATCACTGTAAAACGACTGTTCATTGCTAAAGCAACACTCTTGCGAAATTTTATATTTTTCACCGAACGATCGAGCCGAATCCAGATCTCGTGAAAGCACTGAATGTATGGGGATCCCGATCTTTAAACATGAAGCTGCAATAACATTGGCCATCAGGCCGGTACCGACAATCCCAATGCTATCCATACTGACACCTGTAATCTAAATGCTCTAACACCCTAACGGTAAACTCTTTTCCTTTCGGTACAACAAAGGTTGAATGTGAAATAACGGTTACTTCATCGTCATCGACAAGAAATACAGCCTGACCGGATTCAATATGAAATGTTTCTTGCTCATCAGCTAGCCATCGGTACTCACCGCAACGCATAAAACCAAAAGTGATCAGCTCATTGTTGTCTGTTTTAAAGTTACGCAAGATGACATTGCCATCAAAGAACACATAGCTATCTTGATAGTTATAGGTCTCATTAAACATGATATTCACACAGCTCCTTGACGTAATTATCATCAACATTCAATTCGGTCTTAAACGGGTCTGTTATCACTTCAGGGATTGGGTCAGCACCAAGCGATTCACGGCGGTCAAATTTTAATTTTTCATCACTGGTATAGCATAAGATAAGTTGAAGTCGGTTGGTGTAAGGGCAAGGTTCACGGCCATGCCTAAGCGCTTTTCCATTAATAATAAGAATATCGCCAGCATCCATTGGAATTCGTTCATCTTCGATAAGAAAATCCCAATTGTTCTCACCTTTATTATTAATATTTAGTGAGATAATATAATCGACCGAGTCCCTATCTTTATGCATAACAACAGGGTGACCTTCCTTATAGTTCCATAAGAAAGAGTAACTGGGGTAAACTCTTTCCTCAACAGCTTCTGAAACCAGATCTGAATAGTAGCTCAGCATTGCCTCAAAATAAGGGACGGCAAAATACATGTGTACATTTTCTGAGTCGGTATTACCTTTTAGCCCTCCGGTAGTATCCATAATGGCCAAGTAACGGTACATCAATTCAATTTCCCTTTCTGAGATGGCATTTTTAATCAACTTATAACCATTAAACATAACATTTTTCCTCAATGATCTTATTAATAAATCCAGACTGGCGATTGTTAACACGTTGTTTTATTTCCTCGTAAGGCCTACCACTAATATCTGCAAGCCAATACACCCCAGCATCATTTACATGCAATATTTTTTTAAACTCATTAAGGTGGTCTTTTATTTTTTTTGCTTTATCTGGTTTTTTTGATATTTGTTCACGAAAATAATTAATGCCCATTTGGACATGGCGAGCTTCATCTTGCAGTGCTCCTTTATAGATCTGACCAATTAAGCTATCAGCACCAAAAGCTTGAATGAATATATTGAATTGCTCTAATGCTCCATTTTCAAGAAAGACATGACTAAGAAAAATATCATCAAAATCCGTCAAGCTCGAAAAGTGCTGATCGTATATTTCGGTATTCTTCGACAAATCACGTATATTACCATTGGCTAATGTTACATACTTTGAAAATAGCTCGGCATGTCGAGCCTCATCGTTCACGGCTTGGCCTAACCCAATTTTTAAGGCGAAGTCTTCACAGTTAGCCAATAACTCTGCCGCATTTTGCATACCCAACACTTCAACATGTGCTGATAGGCTAGCAACTGAAATAACCGTATCTGTTAAGTGTTCAGGTACTAAATCATTTTCAGCGAGGCTCCAGTCTAGGTTCCTGTCCCAATTTTGTCTTTCTTTCCCTTTAAGGTAGATATCGTAGTGGCCAGCGGTTAAAAAAGACAACTCACTCATATTTTCACATTTAAGCATTTACCCTCCTTGATGAATGTAAATTAACTATTTTGATAGAGCAGAGAATTAAGACAAGAAATAAAGCGATCCCCGTTACCTTAAATGTAAAGGTAATTGAGAAGATATTCGCTAAATACCCGCCCAGTATTGGCATACAAATAGCAATCACGGATGAAATTTTTTGTATTCCACCCGTTACTTTTGCAAGGTTTCCGAAGTCAACTAGCCTTCTTATACCAAATCTGAATGAAACAAAAATAACACCGGAAGCAAGACCGGTTAAAAAGATCAAGAAGTAATAAACGAATGCGTTAACCTGAGTTTCATCTAGAAATCCGAAGGCACTAAATACAACGCTATTCACAATAAGAGATAACAAAAAAACATGATTGCTACTTACTTTACCCATAAGCACAGAGCTTATTTTGGTTCCAATAATTCCTCCAACCCCAAGCGTTGTAATAATATATCCGACACTTTCAGCTGATTCGCCAATAGATTCAAAAAATATACTTAGCATATCATTACTCAAGAAGAACGATAGGTTTGATAATGTATAAGCCAAAATTAGCAATGATAACTCTGGCTTAGCTTTCATCTCTTTCCTTAATGAGAATCTCGCAATATTTTCACTCTGTTTACTGTTGTCAGCATCAAAATTATATTGTTCATTATCGATAATTGAATATACAAAACCAATTAAGTTAAGTAAGAGTGACAAGATAACGACAGACCATAGTCCCATACTGCTATAAAAAAAAGTTACAAGTAGGGGGATCCCTATCCGACTCACATTGACAATATAACCACTAATTTCATAAAAATTTTGAGATTCCTCTTCATTTTTATTCAGCTTCGGATTTGATACATTAATTCCACAGCGACATGATATTTTAGCAATTAATATAATGTATAAATAAACCATTGACTCTGAAAATGGTAAGGCTAACATCAATCCCCCACTAACAATGAAAAGAATGGCTCTTATCTTCGGTACATTTCCAATATCAAAAGCTTTACCAAATGTCTTACTTAATAAAAAGAATGGAATAGCAAAGCATGAACCTAATATTCCCACTTCAAATGGTGTTGCCGAAAACACATAAATTGAAATAATGCTAAAAATGGTATAGTCGAGATAGGTATCTAACTCACCTGAACCTATACTAATAAATTTTTTCATATTTAACCTTAAGTGAAAAGGTATGGTTATCCATACCTTTCATTTTGTGTTTTATTTAAAGAGTGCCAATTGGTTGGTATTCCATAAATCCCCCTAATCTATCCATAAATATATTTGCCGGTTGGCAAACTTATAGAAACAATAATCCGTCAGCAAAAGAAGCTTTTTTTCCATATTGATCACGTTAATATGACGTAAAACGCAGAAGATTTTAATTTTATATGTTTTTTATTTGACAGTGATAGGATCGAGTACAATGATTACAGGTTTGCATGCTTGTTGCATATTATTTAATGGAATAAGAACGGGACGTTTTAAGTAAAGCTAATATGAAAATCACCAGAAATCGATCTTTTTTCCCGTCAGCTATCGTAGGGACAATACTTCAGTTCACTAGCCAATAAAAAGCCCGCTTATTAGCGGGCCTTGCAATAATAGTTACAATGTAACCTCAACGTTTAAAATACAAATTGATATGTCGTTGTATGGTTATATTGTTCACTCGGATGAAGAATGCTGTTACCCGGCCACTCTGGGTGGTTAGGCGCATCTGGCAAACATTCAGTTTCAAGACAGAAACCTTGATGGATGATATGCTTGCCGTTACGTGCTGGCTCGCCCGCTAAAAAGTTCCCCGTATACAACTGTACTGCTGGTTTGGTAGTTTTTACCTCAAGCGTAACTAACTCATCAGGTGAAGTCGCACGAACTGCAATAGCAGTTCCATCAGTTACCAGCTCTGACAACAAGAAGGCATGATCATAGCCATTTGCCAGCTTCTGTTCTTCGTCAATCAGGAAATCTTGCTTTAGGGTTTTAATTTCACGAAAATCGAAGCCAGTACCTTCAACAGATTTGAGCTCACCAGTCGGAATACCCTCAGCGTTGGTTGGGACGAACTTATCAGCACTAATACTCAGACTATGTGCTAAACAGTCTTCATCCGTATGAGCCCCCATCAAGTTGAAGTAAGCATGATTAGTAAAGTTTACCGGACATGCTTTATCACACTCGGCAACGTACTGAATCTCCAGCCCATTGTTTTCTGTTAGCTCAAACCGTACCGTCGCTGTTAGTTCACCAGGAAAACCCTGATCACCATCAACAGAAACCAGACCAAACAATATAACCGTGTCGGTATGCTCTTTCAACGTCCAGCGGCGCTTATCAAACCCACTAGGACCACCATGTAACGTATGCCCACCTTGATTTTTATCGACCTGATACCCGGTGCCATCGATAGTAAAATGGCCGTTGGCAATCCGGTTGGCATATCGACCAACGGTGGCACCAAAGTACGCAGTTTGCACATTATGCTGCGCCATTGTCGCGTAGCTGAGTAAAACTTCACGATCCGTGTTTTCTAGAGGTAGTGTACAGCTTAACCATGTTGCACCAATATCCATAAACGTAGCCGTCATACCCGAGGTATTGCGCAGCGTAAATAGTTGGGCTGGGCGACCATCAACGGCCGCCTGTTGGGTCATGGTTTCGTACAACGAAGCAACGTGTTTTGGCATCATCATCGAATTAGTCCTTATTGCTATCTTTTATGCCGAAACCAGCTCACCAGCACCTGGCATTGCTTTACAGACGTAAATCGTTTCTTTCAACCCCATTTCTGCTTCGTACTTCGCTTTAAGTACTGCTTTCACATCATCGACAAGCGCAGGTGGCATGATTGAGACAATGCAGCCACCAAAACCACCGCCAGTCATGCGTACACCGCCTTGATCGCCGATGACTTTTTTCACCGTGTCAACAATGAAGTCGATTTCAGGTACTGTGATTTCAAAATCATCACGCATAGAAGCATGCGATTCTGCCATCAGCTCACCCATACGTTTCATATCACCGTTGCTTAGTGCAACTGCCGCTTCTTCAGTACGGTCGTTTTCAGTAATCACGTGGCGAGCACGCTTCGCAACCATTTCGTCCAGGTCAGAAACACGTGCATTGAACTGCTCGATAGTGACATCACGCAATGCTTTTACATCGAAGATGCGCGCAGCTTCTTCACACTGCTCACGGCGTGTGTTGTATTCACTGTCCACTAAGCCACGTTTCTTATTCGAGTTAATAATTACTACTGCCATATCTTCAGGCATAGAAACCGCTTTAGTTTCTAGCGAGCGGCAATCAATTAGTAACGCGTGATTAGCTTGGCCTTCTGCAGAAATCAGTTGATCCATGATTCCGCAGTTGCAGCCCACAAATTCGTTTTCAGCTTGCTGACCATTTAGAGCAACTTCCTGCTGTGAGATAGGCAAGTTATACAATGTTTTGAAAGTTTGGCCGATAACCACTTCAAGTGCAGCAGAAGAGCTAAGGCCTGCACCTTGTGGTACGTTACCGCTAACAGAAATATCAGCGCCACCAAACTCATAACCTCGACCGCGCAGACATTTTACTACACCCTTGATGTAGTTGATCCACATACAGTCGTTGTCGAAAGTAATGTCTTCCGTCAGGTCGAATTCTTTGGTTTCATTACCGTAATCAACAGAGACAACACGAACGATATTGTCATTACGGCAAGACGCAGCAACGATTGTTTGATAGTCAATCGCGCATGGTAATACGAAACCATCGTTATAATCAGTGTGCTCTCCGATTAGATTTACACGACCTGGCGCTTGAATAATGTGTGTCGCTTTGTAGCCTAATACCGCTTCAAATGACGAGCTTACAGCATCGATCAATAGTTGTGATTTTTGGTTAGTCATTTTTATATCCCTGCTAATTACTGCTTATTGCTCACGGTAATGGATGTCAGTTAGTGCGCGTAGTTTGTCTGCTGCTTGCTCAGCAGTCAGATCACGCTGACTTTCGGCCAACATCTCATAACCCACCATGAATTTACGTACCGTGGCAGAACGAAGTAGCGGCGGATAGAACAGTGCGTGTAACTGCCAATGATCAGTTAATGCGTCACCTTCTTTGAAGAACGGCGCATAGTGCCAACCCATTGAGTACGGGAATGAGCACTTGAATAGGTTATCGTAGCGGCTCGTTAATTTCTTCATCGCAAGCGCCAGATCATCACGCTGCTCGTTAGTTAAGTCATTCATGCGACGAATATGCGTTTTCGGCATTAGCATGGTTTCAAAAGGCCAGGCCGCCCAATAAGGCACAACCGCAATCCAGTGCTCAGTTTCAACCACTGTACGAGAGCCATCTGCCATCTCTGATTTTGCATAATCAACGAGCAGGTTCGTACCGTTTTCTTGGTAGTAAGCACGCAAGTTATCGTCTTTACGTGCAATTTCATTTGGTAGGAAGCTGTTCGCCCAAATTTGACCATGCGGGTGAGGCTGCGAACAGCCCATGGTCGCCCCTTTGTTCTCGAAAGCCTGAACCCAGACGTAGTCCTGACCTAACTCTTCAATTTGATCGTTCCAAGTATCGATAACGTTGCGGATAGCTGGCACTGGTAGCTCAGGTAGTGTTTTACTGTGATCTGGCGAGAAACAGATCACACGGCTTAAGCCGCGCGCACTTTCACAACGAAATAACGGGTTATCTGATTTTGGTGCGTCTGGCGTATCAACCGTTAATGCTGCGTGGTCATTACTGAATACATACGTTCCCTGATAATCAGGGTTCTTATCACCCGATACACGGGCATTTGTCGGACATAGGAAACAGCCGGCATCGTATTTTGTATCGTCAGCCACTTCTGGTGTTTCGTCTGCACCCTGCCAAGGACGTTTAGCACGGTGTGGAGAAACAAGGACGTACTGGCCCGTTAGCGGATTATAACGACGGTGTGGGTGGTCAACCGGATTGAATGTATTATCAGACATAAAACTCTCGATTCTTTGCTCAACAATGAGCCGTATTATTTGAGGTTAAGCCGAGAAAGAAAGCAGGGGGAGCCTAACTTTCCCAGTTTAAAATGCGTGTTGTACCAATATTCGTATTACGCCAATCTGGCGTTGGTATTAGTAGCCGCTTGGGTTATTTGACTGCCAGCGCCAAGTATCTGCAGCCATGGCTTTTACATCGAACTTCGCTTCCCAGCTTAACTCTTGTGCTGCTTTTGATGTATCAGCCCAGCATTCAGCGATGTCACCAGGGCGGCGCGGACATAGCTTGTAAGCAATATCATGTCCACAGGCTTCGCTAAATGCATCTACCATCTCGATAACACTACTGCCCTTCCCTGTGCCTAGGTTGAAAATGTGTAAACCATCCTTCTTACCAACGGCATTGAGTGCAGCAATGTGGCCATCAGCTAAATCCATAACATGAATATAGTCACGTACGCCGGTACCATCGGGGGTTGGATAGTCGTCACCAAATACCGATAAGAATTCACGGCGACCAACGGCAACCTGCGCGATAAATGGCATTAGGTTATTTGGAATACCTTGCGGGTCTTCTCCCATAATGCCTGACGGATGTGCACCGACAGGGTTAAAGTAGCGAAGCAGTGTGATGCTCATTTCTGGAGCGGCGCATTGGATATCGCGCAGACACTCTTCAACCATGTACTTACTGCGGCCATAAGGATTGGTTACGTTACCTGTTGGCGTATTTTCGTTGATTGGTACTTCAGTCGGATCGCCATACACTGTCGCTGAAGAACTGAAAACCAAGCTATTAACGCCAGCGCTCTGCATTGCATCCACCAGCATTAGGGTGCCGTGTACATTGTTGTCGTAGTATTCAAGCGGTTTTTCAACCGACTCTCCCACCGCTTTCAAACCTGCAAAGTGAATAACCGAGTCAATTTTCTGTTCACTAAAAATCTGGCCTAGGATTTCGCGGTCGCGAATATCACCCTGGTAGAAAACAGGAGTAGTGCCCGTAAGATCATTAATACGAGTTAAAACTGCGTCTTTACTGTTGCATAGATTATCGAGAATAACTGGCTCTAAACCTGCTTCAATCATTTGCACACAGGTATGACTACCGATATACCCCATACCACCTGTCACTAATACTTTCATCTATCTCTCCAGAATGCCCGACCAACAAACCCAGCCCCGTTTATTCTTGTGAATTACGCAGTAGCATGAAGGCAATGTCTTAAACTGGCGAGAAGTTTACCAATGGAAGCTGGTTGATTTCTGTGATCGAACACACAGAGTGTAAACGTTACCACCATTCACGTATTGTTAATCCATATCAAAAGATCAAAATGAGATAATTAAAAAACACATCACCTCATAACCAATCTGGCAGTAATGAATTGAATTTAAACATAATTACTATTAGAATTCATTTCCAATACAGTATTAATTCCCTCCGAAGCATGAAAGTGAAACCAAGTGTAAACGATTTACCTATCGTACAGCATTGCCATAATCACAAACAAATAACACTATACGAAGGGGGAAAACAAACAAAATTCCACCTCATTGCTTCAACGCTATCGATAATTTTACTAAAACATCATAAAATGCAGATAATCTTAATAATTATTTGTTTAACTTGCTCTGTATCACGGTTCATTTATGGAGCAAATGGATTACACGTTACTTTGCAATTGTTTATTCAGCTTTTCCTCACAGTAACGTTTTATTTGGAGGCGCAATGGCCACATTAAAAGAAATCGCTGCCGAGGCCAGTGTATCGCTAGCAACGGTTTCACGGGTACTTAACGACGATCCGAGCTTGAGTGTAAAAGAAGAAACTAAGCGACGTATTTTTGAAATCGCTGAAAAACTAGAATATAAAAGCAGCCACGTTCGAAAAGCCTCGCAGAAACAAAAGCTACATTTCATGGCTATCTATAACTATCGCCAAGATACGGAAGTCAACGATCCCTATTACCTCTCTATCCGACATGGTATAGAAACTCAATGTGAGCGTTTAGGCATCCAGTTAACCAATAGTTATGAAGGAAAAGTCAGTAATAAAGTTAAACAGGTTGACGGTGTTTTATTAGTCGGTGGAATGGCTGATGAGCAGATAGAAACCGTAAAACCGGTTAGCTCTAATATTGTTTATGTTGACTACACCGACTACAACCGTTCATTTGACTGTGTCGATATCGACCTCACTAAAATCAGCAAAGAAGTGATCAATTTCTTTACTGAACAAGGTGTTGACCGAATAGGTTTTATTGGTGGACAGGATGATATCAACAAGCCAGATATACGAGAACAAGCCTTTTATGAATACGGCATGCTCAAGGGGGTTGTTAATAATAAAGACATTTATCGCGGAGACTTTACAAGCTCCTCTGGTTATAAATTAGCCACAGAGATGCTTAAGGGCGACTATCCTAGCGCATTGTTTATTGCTTCAGATTCAATCGCTATCGGCGTTTTGCGCGCCATCCATGAAAAAGGGTTATCGATACCTGATGACATCGCACTTATCAGCGTCAACGATATTCCAACCGCAAAATTCACCTTCCCATCCTTATCTACTTTCCGTATACACTCTGAGCTAATGGGCTCTCAAGGTGTCAACTTACTTCAAGAGCGGAGCCGTGATGGTAGAACAATCCCTATACGTGTGTATGTTCCAAGCAAATTAAAGCTAAGAGATACCACAAAATAACCAACTCAATTGGTTAGTTTATAAACGGCGTCCTGACGCCGTTTTTTTTACCGCATTTCCCTCCTTGATTTAAATCACAGTTTTTTCCTCTTGGTTTTTATTTTGTGTTACCCCATTCACAAAATTGTTTACTCAACACGATCGAGTTAAAAGTAAATCATTTTCCTGCTTTGTTTTACTAAATATTTAACTAATATGCCTTTTGATAATCGCTTCCATGCTCAAAGAGAATTTTAGACTCAATGGAAGCATCCTCGTTTTTACAAGAGGATATTGGCACAAAGCATCGATTTTTAAGCCGCTGCTTTTATAAAAATAAAAAATTTCACTAAAACTAAATTCAATAACGAATAAGAAATGACTGGACTCAACCTAACAAGTCCTTCTTTCCTACAATGAAACGCGATACATCGGAGAAACCTATGTCTGGATCTGCTCGTGGTACGATAGGTAAATTTGCTTTACTGTCGATGACCTTTGCTGCTGTTTACAGTTTCAACAATATTATTAACAACAATATTGAGATTGGACTATCGTCTGCCCCCATGTTTTTTCTTGCAACGATTTTCTACTTTATTCCATTCTGCCTGATTGTTGCAGAGTTTGTATCACTCAACAAAGACTCTGAAGCTGGCGTCTATGCGTGGGTTAAAAGTTCATTAGGTGGGCGATGGGCATTCATTTCTGCTTATACCTATTGGTTTGTTAACCTCTTTTTCTTTACTTCTCTTTTACCTAGAATCATTGCCTACGCTTCATATGCATTCTTGGGGTATGAATACATCTTCACACCGCTGACTACAGCAGTACTGAGTACCATTCTATTTGCTATCGCTACGTATGTATCAAACAACGGTGCAAGGCTACTTGGTCCAATCACATCCATTACCTCATCACTAATGCTACTGCTTACGCTCTCTTACATTGCTCTGTCCGGCGCTGCAGTACTTGGTGGAATCCAACCAGCGGATCCAATAACCATTGAGGCGATGACACCAACATTTAACTGGGCATTTTTAGGTGTGATCACTTGGATTTTCATGGCTGCTGGCGGCGCCGAATCAGTTGCGGTTTATGTCAATGATATAAAAGGCGGACAAAAATCTTTTGTTAAAGTCATTATCATTGCAGGTATCTTTATTGGTGCACTGTATTCCGTCGGTTCTATTTTAGCCAACGTCTTTGTTAGCCGTGAAGTATTAAAGTTCACAGGTGGTTCTGTACAAGTATTTGAAGGTATGGCGATACATTTTGGCTTACCCGAAATCCTCATGAACCGTTTTGTTGGCATCGTGTCATTTACCGCTATGCTCGGATCACTCTTAATGTGGACTGCTACACCAGTAAAAATCTTTTTCTCAGAGATCCCAAAAGGCATTTTTGGCGAAAAGACCGTAGCACTAAACAAGCAAGGTGTACCAGAACGCGCTGCATGGATTCAATTCCTCATTGTAATCCCGCTAATGTTTATCCCGACATTGGCTTCAGATACGGTGCAAGATTTAATGAGCACCATCATTAATATGACAGCGGCTGCTTCCATGCTCCCTCCCCTGTTTATTATGATTGCGTACCTAAACCTGAGATTAAAGCTTGATCACCTTCCTCGTGATTTCAAGATGGGATCACGTGCTGTGGGTATCTCAACGGTATCAGTACTAATAGTAATCTTCACCATTGGCTTCTTTGCATCAACATTTCCAACGGGCGGAGATATTATGACGATCATATTCTACAACGTCGGTGGCATTGTAATCTTTCTAGGCTATGCATGGTGGAAGTACAACCAATATGAAAAAACGCTAGCGCCTGAAAATCAGCCTCTAGAATCTGTAGCTGACTAAACTATTTTTTCGCCAATCAAACTCCACCAATACAGAGCTATTGGTGGAGTCTTTTTATTTATAGCCAAAATAAAAAGCCATAAATCATGATAATGCATAAAAATTAATACAGATCAGGAGATCAATGTATGACTTTATAGACTAAACATGAAAGCTCATATGCAATACGTGGCATTGTAGCTATACTTAACTCTGTTAAGGTATATCTCACGGAAGAAGTATGAAAATAGCGCTGCTCAGATTCTTAGCCTTGTTAATTCCCCTGCTCTCTATTACTACAGCAGCAACGTTCTATATTTATAACGAGGATATACAGCAGCTCAAGCAACGTATTCAAGAACGTGAGCGCAGTACTCACCAAGCCTCGCTTCATATTACGCGTTTGCACTTTTCACCCATTATTGATGATTTACGTTATTTAACGGCCAAAGCCAAAGAAATTGCCGAAACCGGTGTGCCTTTAGATACGCAAAAAAACACGCTCACCACTACGTTCAAAAGGCTTTCCAGCACACGGCGCTACTATGACCAAGTACGCTTAATCAATGAAAATGGCATGGAGGTTATCCGCGTGAATCAGCTTGGTGATCAAACTGTTAGCATCACCAATGATCAGCTTCAAGACAAAAGCCAACGTACGTATGTTAAAAAAGCACTAGAAATTCCCCCTGGTAGTTTCTACACCTCACAATTTGATCTTAACATTGAAAATGGCCAGGTAGAATTGCCACAAAAGCCCATGCTCAGATTTGTAAGCCACTTTAAAGTTAACGGGAAAAGCTGGTTAATTTCACTTAATTACCTTGGAAAGGACTACCTCAGTGAGCTTAACCGCCAATACCACTGGAACGATGCACAAAGCTGGTTAATAAATAGTAATGGTCAATGGCTACTTGGCCCTGAAAAAGATAGCGAATGGCAATTTATGCCCTCCTACTCTGAGTCCAACCAACCTGATTTTTATCAACAGCACCCCGCGTTATGGAACGAGATCCTTGAGACCCAAAGCGGGCAAGCTGTTTATGGCGATTACCTCTATACCTATACTCGTTTCTTTTCAGGTAATACATTTTCTGGTGAAGAAACGTTTACCCTTCCTTTTTCAGGTACTGACTTACCTTGGACAATTATTTCACGCGTAAATATGACCAATGCCGTTGTCGAACTGGCTTTTACCCAACAGCGGATCTTCAAATTCGTTATATTTAGTATCATGATTATGGCGTTGGTATCGGGCTGCATTGTCTTATCTTGGCACCTATTGCAAATGCTTCATGCCCAGCGCAAGCTTAATCTCGAAATAAAGGATGTTGCTCTAAAGTACTCCACGGTCCTCAAACACGTTCCCGATGGCTTGCTGACTATCGACGAAGAGATGAATCTCATCACCATTAATCATGCCGCTCGTCACATCCTAAATCTTCCAGATAAGGATATAACAGGACGTAACCTACTTAAATTAGTGAGAGGCTTCCAAGCCCGTAAGCAAATAGAACAGCTTGTTAACGCTATCCATGAACAACCGATGAAAAGTGATCGCTCAATAAAATCACGAATCCAGCTTAAGAACATAAAAACGAAACATATCGAAATCATAGCCATCGAGACATCATACAGCTCCAGCAGCGAGATACTGCTTAATCTACGCGATGTTACCTACTGGATTGAACGAGAAGAAAAACTAAAAAGTATGTCTCGCGCCTTGGAACAAAGTACTGATGCCATATTGATAACTAACAACCGAGGGATCATTGAATATGTAAACCAGTCTTTTGAAAAGCATAATGGTGTTACTTCCCATGGTATTGTGGGCACGCAATCAAACGTGCTACTACGGCAAAGCCTAACAAGCGACAGAGAAGTCATAGATGTGCAGACCCAACTAAAAGAAGGAAAAACAATCCAGAGAATGATTGCTCATCGTAAGCTTAACGATGATATCGTCTATGAAGAGAAGACCATCTCCCCAATAAGGAACAGCCGTGGAAAGATAAGTCACTATATCTCGACCGGAAAAGACATAACCGATAGAGTTCTATTTGAAAGCCGCCTGCATAAACTTGCCCACTACGACTTACTGACAGAGCTACCTAATAAAACATTATTGCAGCAAAAAATTGACGCCCTCGCCTTGAGCGATAAATCAGCGCCTTGCATTGCATTAATGTCTTTAGACATCGATCATTTTAAACAAGTTAATGACTCACTCGGGCATGATACTGGTGACAATGTTATTAAAACTGTCGCCCGTCGGCTCCAGCATGCAATTAGAGAGCATGATTTTCTAGCCAGACTGGCGGGTGACAAGTTTGGGGTTTTAATATCTAAAACCGTTGATCCGACGATTATTGCTAACTTAGCGACGAGAATAAACCGCCAGCTTAGTTATCCGATCATGATTGATGGCAACGAACTTTTTCTCACCGTGAGTATTGGGATAAGCTTATTGCCTGATGATACAACTCAACCAGAGAACCTCAGTAAATACGCAGATATTGCACTATATCGCGCCAAAGATACTGGCCGGAATCGTTTTTGCTTTTACACCCATGAAATGGGTAAAGAAAGTATCAAACAGCTACAACTTGAATCTGAACTGCGAAAAACAGTTGGTAGCGATCGTTATGAATTATATTACCAACCAAAAGTGTACTCTATCACCCATGATATTTGTGGTGTCGAGGCTTTGTTGCGTTGGAAAAATGAAGAGGGGCAGGTACAGCCTCCAATGACCGTTATCCCGATTCTAGAACGTTCTGGTTTGATCATAGAAGTAGGTGAACAACTCATTTTGCAAGCCTGCAGCCAATTAAGAGCTTGGCAAGATCAGGGGGTTTTTCTGAATTTCGCCTTAAATATCTCAGCACGCCAACTGCTAAACTCTAATCTAGTAGAAGCAACACAGAAGGCTATTATTCAAACTGGGTGTGATCCCAAGCACCTTGAGTTTGAAATAACGGAAACCGTTATTATGTCGGATGTTGAAACGGCTTTAGACCGGCTTGTTAAACTTGAAGCTCTCGGTATACAAATTGCTATTGATGATTTTGGCACCGGTTATTCATCTCTTGCCTACCTAAGCCGCTTCCCTATTCATATTCTTAAGGTGGATAGAGAATTCGTTAAAGACCTACCATGGCATAAAGACAACATTACAATAACCCGTTCTATTGTTGAATTAGCACATAACCTTAATATGAGGGTTGTTGCCGAAGGGGTTGAGTCAGATTCACAAGAAGCGTTTCTAGCAAGTCTGGGAGTCGAAGAATTTCAGGGCTTCTACTTTAGCAAGCCTTTACCAATAGATGATTTTGAAAGGCTGTACATTTATGCCTCTGATGAAGAGATACTGACTAATAATATTTAGCAGAAAAATACCTAGAGTGCACTAATACTTTACTTTCGGTAAACTAAGGCCGATCTTTCAGATTGCTTTTCTTAGCAAGCCGCTATAACTTTAACATAGTACAAGCATCACACAGGTAAGACTATGAGCTTCAGTGACCATTTAGATAATTTCATCAAACAACGTGACAAACAGTCGCAAGGTCAAAGTCCAACATTTCGACGCAAGCATGTTGTGCAAGACCCTACAAACCAAAGCTTGGCCAGAGAAGCATTGGCAAAAGCACAAGAAGAGGCGTCTGAACAAGCCACACTTGAAACGAAACAAACACACTATCGTTTGAATGGCCGCTGTGTCACAGAAACTGAAGCGCATGCCCAGCAACAACTTGAATATGAAAGTGCACCCGCAAATCCAGAGCGAATCGATTACATTAATCAACTGCGTAAATCACTAAAACTTAAAAAGCGCAATAATTAACCATCGATAGAGCGGCCTGCAAGTCGAAAGCAGGTCGTTATCATATTTACGCCACAGGCAACTATCAGCAAACATCTACTTTTTTACACTCTGTCTCATTTTAACACTATGGATTTGTTCACTTTTCGACCTAACCACGCTTAAACTCACCATATTGAATCTATTTAAAAATATTTGTATAAAAAATTTAAAAAAACATCGAGTGATACACAAACAAAACGTGCAATAAGCAATCACTCGCTATTTCCAGAGTATTATTCAAGCAAGCGATATACCACTGCAACATGTCAGTTACATGTCATGCCTATGTCATAATGCTTTTAAATTTACTTCATCATCTAGATTAAGGCAGTTAGCCTGCTGATATATATGGCAAGAAGATATCGAAACTCATCGCGCTTAGACTTCACTCGTTACTTTTATCTTGATTTCGCCCACCTCACATCAAGACACACCAGCGTAACAATCAAAGCAAAAGTAAGACAAGCCAAGAAACAAGGCATTACACTAATCTACAATCACCACAAAAATGCAACGACAGGTCTACACTATTGTGAACCAGTTAGCAATATAGGCAGCCGTCTTTTTAGGGAGTAAAATTACCTTCTAAAAAAACAATGAAAAGACATAATCATGAACACACTAATTCAAGTAAACGAACTAGAATCGTTTCTCATTGCGATTATTGTGCTTTTTCTTGGCTACTTCATTAATAGCAAAGTTAAGGTATTACGAAAGTACAACATTCCCGAGCCAATTGTTGGAGGGTTAATTGTCGCAGTACTTATTGCTGTCCTGCATAAACAAGGTTTCGATATTGCATTCAAGTTAAGCCTTAAAGACACATTAATGCAGATGTTTTTTGCTACAGTCGGTCTTGCTGCAAGTTTTAAACTGTTAGCAAAAGGCGGGTCTCGTGTATTCCTATTTCTTGCAATCGCGACACTCTATATCATCATTCAAAATGCCGTAGGTGTCAGTCTAAGCACGATGTTAGGCCTAGACCCTCTACTTGGCTTGATGGTCGGCTCTATCACCCTCTCAGGCGGCCATGGTACCGGTGCTGCGTGGTCACAAACCTTTGCAGACTTGTATGGGCTACAAACACTTGAGCTTTCATTGGCGGCGGCGACGTTTGGCCTTGTAATGGGTGGTATTATTGGTGGTCCTGTCGCTCAGCGCTTGATTAACAAATTCAACCTGAAATCAGAATTTGGCTCGGGTGAAAAACATCACATCGAGCACCCTGATCTAATTACCTACAGTGATCACGAAGAAGATCGGATCACATCGAAAAACAGTATCGAAGTCCTTTTCATTTTGCTGATATGCGTAGCGGGTGCCGCTCACGTCAAAGAAGTTGTCGATGGCTTTGGAATTAATTGGCTTCGTATTCCTGATTTTGTGTATGCACTTTTCATCGGTGTGTTTATCACCAATATCTGTGAAACAAGTAAAGTATACAAAATCAACAAAGAAACCGTTGATGCATTAGGTACTATTTCACTGTCACTATTCTTAGCCATGGCACTAATGAGCTTGAAGCTTTGGGAGTTACTAGAACTTGCCCTACCGATGATTATTATTCTCTCGGTGCAAACGGTGACTCTTGCTGCCTTTGCTTATTTTATTACTTTCCGCCTTATGGGTAAAACCTATGACGCCGCCATTATTGCCGGCGGTCACTGTGGATTTGGTATGGGTGCCACACCAACTGCCGTAATGAACATGGGGTCTCTTGTATCACGTAATGGCCCATCACCACAGGCATTTATGGTAGTGCCCATTGTTGGAGCCTTCTTTATAGATATTGCAAACCTCATTGTGCTGCAGACCTATATCAGTTTCATTCAATAGCACTTCTTCAAGTATCAAAGGCTAGGTTACCCTAGCCTTTTCTGTTTCTGCTATCTCTAGCTATTATTAATATACTCAGTTTGATATCTCACCCACCGTAAGTAATCAGATATACGGAGTCATTAATATGTTAGGTGAAAATCACGCACTCTTTATTGAGTACCCAGAAATGCATGGCAAAATCACAGAGCTTAAAATGTCTGATGAAAATTTTAAGCACATGTCAGATAGATACCACCACCTCGACCATAAAATAAGAGGTCTAGAAGGAAATAGCATCCCCACAAATGATCAACATTTCATGCAACTCAAACTTGAGCGCCTCCAACTGAAAGACAAACTATTCAGCATTCTTTCGAATTAAGATCACACCTCAAACTTTATTCATTCACAAACTCCACTGCAAAAATGCAGTGGAGTGCATATCAATTTACAAATTCTGACCAAAGCCTCATCAGCACCACAAGCCAATATAAACCTCTGAATAAATAGGATTAATTGGTTAATATCATTATGAATAGAATAAGAACCCGCAGAAACATTTGTAACAGAATGTTTCCCACTATTTCCTATTAAAAAAATGTTGTTAGAATCCGCGCACCTTTAGCAGCAATGCAAATTTTGTTGATAAAGACAAAAATTTTTTAACGTAGCAGCCAGCGTCTTCGAATAGCTGCTCATGTCGTGGTGACTGAGAGTAAAATGAATAAATTAGAGAAAGCCAAACAGATCCTGCTTGCAGGTTTCTGTATCAACTTGTGCATGGGTATTTTGTACGCTTGGAGTGTATTCAAGCAAGCGCTTGTTCTCGATATGGGTTGGACAGATGCTGACGCTTCAATGCCATACTCAGTTGCCGTAATTACTTTTGCTCTATCACTATTGGTAGCTGGTGTACTTCAGGACCGTATGGGTCCACGTAAAATCCTTATCCTTGGTACAACAATGGTTGGCCTAGGTATGATTGTTTCTAGCTTTGCGACATCGCCAATGCTACTAATTCTTACTTTTGGCGTTATGACTGGTGCTGGTATCGGTTTTGCTTACGCTTGCCTTGCACCTTCTGCAATGAAGTGGTTCCACCCTTCGAAGAAAGGCCTAGTAAACGGTTTAATTGCAGCTGGTTTTGGTTTAGCGGCAGTATACCTTGCACCACTTACATCGCTTCTACTTGATTCTTTTGGTATCAGCACTAGCTTCCTTATTCTAGGTGTTGCAATCCTGCTTATTGCTGTTCCTCTTGCAAGTACGATTACCAACCCACCAGAAGGTTACCAACCACAAGCCCCTGCTAACTACAAAGCAAAAGCAACTAAGCCTGTAGACATTCAGTGGCGTGCAATGCTGAAAACACCGCAGTTCTACTCTCTATGGGTAATGTTTGCACTTGCTTCATCTGCTGGCCTAATGGTAATTGGTAACATCACTTTGATCGCAGCTCAACAGGCAAACATCAAAGAAGCCGCTTTCCTAGTTGTTGTTCTGTCTATCTTTAACTCTGGCGGTCGTGTGGCTGCAGGTATGCTAGCTGACAAAATTGGTGGTCTTCGTACTCTGACTATCGCTTTCATCATGCAGGGCATCAACATGGCACTATTTGCAAGCTTTGACTCTAGCTTCACGCTAATGGTTGGTGCTGCACTTGCTGGTGTAGGTTACGGTACGCTACTGGCGGTATTCCCAACACTAACTGCTGAGTTCTACGGCCTGAAAAACTATGGTGCAAACTTCGGCGTGCTATACACGGCTTGGGGTGTAAGTGGTTTCATTGGCTCATTCATTACCGCTATTGCTATGGGCGCATCGGGTAACTATACCCTAGCGTACACCATCTGTGCTGTAATGATGGCAGTTAACGTATTGCTTTCTTTCATCACTAAACCTGTTGATGCAGAAGCACTAGAGAAAAAATTAGCCCACGCCTAATTACTGAAGTTAACAAACATCTAAAAAGCCTGACATTGTCAGGCTTTTTTTGTCACTTAGTTAGACACTTTTTACCTACTTCCCCACCGCTAGCAGGTTATTACAACTATTTCGTTCTTCTGCATCCAGCCAAAACAAAAAAGTTAAAACTAATTAGTGTTATCATTTTTATAAAGTTTCTCAAAAAATGAACAGCTGCATTATATAGACAAAAAAGTGCTTTTGACTCATGAAGTATATTCCATTTTTATTTCAGCACCTTACGTGTTTAATTTTGATTATCACATGTGATAATTTTATCATTAACAATAATAATCAGATCAGTTAATTCTTTGTCTTAAATTAAAGTCTAATTTCAATTTTTAATAGTAATTTATTATCTGGTAAAAATAGAAAAATCACAAAAGTGATAATCGAGACTGCCAGATTTAATCATCCTTATATCACGGGATTTATCTCGTTATTCAATAAACCATTTAATTTAAAAATGGATGTCAGGGGTGAGTGATGAATTACAAACAAACCTATAAACGTCATCGGCTTAATGCGTTAATTGTCGCCAGCACGTTCGGGCTTACAGCAACGCTTGCAGTCGCTGAACCTGTTGATTTTTCGAGTGTTGCTTCTTTAAAAGGGGTTGAACCAGCGCCCGTGCCGGGGCTTGAAAATTATGTAAAAGATGAAGAGGCGGCGATTAAGCTTGGTAAGGCACTGTTCTGGGACATGCAAGCAGGTAGCCGTGGCCAAAGTTGTGGTAGCTGTCACTTTGCAGCAGGAGCTGATAACCGGGTTAAAAATCAATTAAGTCCGGGGCTAAGGCATACAGATCCAGCTAAGCGTGAAATTTTTGATCCAACCTTATCGGGAGGTAAAGGCGGGCCAAACTATACGCTGAAGCCAGACGATTTCCCATTCCGTGTGTATGAGGATCCTGATGATCGTAGCTCAGAAGTACTGTTTAACAGTGATGATGTAGCCTCTTCTCAAGGTATTCACTCCGCTGAGTTCGATGATCTCTTTGGCAGTGATTATGATAATCAGTTTAGTGATCGCCGTGAGGGCTGTATTAATGTAAAAGACATTTTCCATGTCAATGACATTGGCACTCGTCGTGTCGAACCTCGTAATACACCAACGGTCATCAATGCCATCTTTAATTTCCGTAACTTCTGGGATGGCCGTGCTAATAATACCTTTAACGGGGTCGACCCGTTTGGTCCGCGTAACAAAGATGCACGTGTTATGCACTTCAACCGTTATACCGGTAAAATCGACCTCAAAGAAGTTAATTTGATTAACTCAAGTGCAGCTTCTCAGGCCGTTGGTCCTCCAGGTAGTGATTTTGAAATGACTTGTGCCAACAAAGCATTCCAAGAAATGGCGAAAAAGCTTCTGCGCCTCACACCACTTGGAATTCAACTGGTTGATAAACATGACAGTGAGCTAGGTCCACTTAGTGCAAGCCCAAATAATGGTTTAAGAACCAGCTACCGCCATATGATTCAAGCAGCATTTGCTGATGACCTATGGGGCTACGGTGGTAAAATTGATGGCTATGAACAAATGGAGCATAACTTTAGCCTATTCTGGGGCTTATCGATTCAGCTTTATGAAGCAACCTTGATCTCTGATGACTCACCTTTCGACCGCTTTATGGATGGTGATGAATATGCGTTAACCGCGCAAGAGAAACACGGTTTAGAAATCTTTGTTGATAAAGGTAAGTGCTCAAACTGCCACAATGGTCCTGAGCTTACAGGTGCGGCTGGCGATTTGGTCGCTGAAGATGCGGAAGAAGGCCTTGTAGAACGTATGCTTATGGGTGATGAAAACGTCGCGCTATATGACAACGGGTTCTACAACATTGGCGTAACGCCAACAGACGAAGACCTCCTTGTCGGGGATGTTGACCCATGGGGTAACCCATTATCGTTCACTCGTCAGGAGCAAGACCGTGCTGCGGGTAAAGACGTACATGATAACTTCGAGGTTGATCCGGATACCTTTGAAGAAAATCCTGGTGATCCCGTCGACCCTAACGAGCGAAATGCCGTTGATGGTGCAGCGAAAACAGCAGGTTTACGTAACGTAGAACTTACTGGCCCGTATATGCACAACGGTAGTATGAAAAGCCTAGAGGAAGTGGTTGAGTTCTATAACCGCGGTGGTAACCGTAGCGGTGATGATAGCTCTGACTCAACGGGCTTTGGCGACAACACATCTAATCTTGACCCAGATATTACTGCGCTTGACTTAGATGAAGAAGAAAAAGCTGCGCTAGTCGCGTTCCTCAAAACTCTGACAGATGATCGCGTGCGTTGGGAACAAGCACCGTTTGACCGTCCTCAGCTATTTGTACCAAATGGTGCCGTTGGTGATGAGTACTCTGTAATCGATGATGGCAATGGCATTGCTGTTGATGAGTGGCTTGAACTTCCAGCTGTAGGTGCTTATGGACGTGCTGCGAAAGGCCTTGGTCCTGTACAACCATTCCTCTATGAATCGGCGAATGACGTTACAGCAAACGATGATAATGTAACGGTGAAATATCGTAAGTCAGTAACCTTCAATGTTCTGACTAACGATGATGCAGGCTCATCGTCACTAGACCCATCGACTGTTACACTACTAAGCGAACCAAATGCTCGTTATGGTCGCCTAACAGATAATGGTAATGGTTCATTCACTTATCAGGCACTTCGTAATACTGATGCTAGCTTCACTTACCAAGTGAAAGACAGTGATGGTAATGCGTCGAATGTTGCTACGGTGAACATTAACGTATACCGCTAGTGTAAATTTGCAAAACTAAATCAAGCCCCTGCCAATATGCAGGGGCTTTCGTTTGTCGCTATAGAACAAAATCTACACCATAAAATATTTAGGTATGCTGACTAAAAAACAGTATCGTTTCATTTAGCACTTGATTTCGTACTGCATCTTTTTCCATAAGCAGCTCATGGCGAGCTTCTCCAATAACTTTTAGCTCACACTGTCCCGCTTCCGCCATAAAACGATAATGCGCTTGGTTATCAACGATGGTGTCACTACTCGCTTGGAGCAATAACACGGGTACTTCAATTTTATCCGCCTCACGCACGCAATGATTTGCCGCTTCTACAGCTTGCCATAACCAACGGGAACTTACTCCCCCCAAACGTAGTTCAGGATGCTGTTGATACAAGCAGTTCCCCCACGCATACCTTACCGCACTTTGCGACTGATCATTTTGCTTGAATGGCATTTCCACATAAGGTTTTTGCCCCATCGCATAGCGTGGTTTAGTTTGGCGCTGTTCTATAAACTTAACCAGTGATGCCGCTACCCTTTTCACCATTATCGGCATTTGAATACCAAACATGGGGGCGTTTAGTACAGCTGCGTTAAAAGCCGGATTAAAGCGCTCAAGGTACAAAGTCGCAATCGCTCCTCCCATAGAATGAGCCAGCAGATAACGTTGCTGATAGTTTTCTAATTGAACAATATCAGTCACGAAGGTGTGTAGATCCATGACATAATTATCAAAGTTAGTCACATGCCCTAATTCAGAGTCTGGTGTTAAACGACCAGACGCCCCTTGCCCACGATGATCCAGTGCATAAATATCAAACCCTTGTCGGCTTAATTCATAAAACAGTTCCTGATATTTCCAGAAAGTCTCGTTACGCCCGTTAACCACCACAATACAGGCACGATTTTCGGAGTGAGTAATACTGGTCCAACGAATAGGTATCCCGTCGACACCAGCAAACTCCCCCTGTATACGTTGCTGCCACATCTGATGAATTTCATTTTCCATTAACTGGGTAAAAACCGCTTCATTGGTAACAAGTTCCAACTTACATACTGAATTCATCACTAATTACCTGCTATGCATAAATCTGGTCTTCATGTTTTTCTCAGTAAACTCATTCGCCTCAGTGAAGGCATTATTTACAGTATTCATGGTGTCGAGTGAAAAATGGCGACCAATGGTATTAAAGAAATACCGGCCAGAGTGATAACCCTTTTTATAATCAGTCTCTAGTGCCTTCAAGTCACTGCCAATAAGTTTAGATTTCAAGTTAGTACGAGGATGGATCTCATAGATAGTGGCGTCATCTGGCGGACTATTAAGAAAGTCCTGAGTCTTGCGATAATTATCCTCGTGCTCCAAAAGCATTGAAATCATATTCGCAGCTTTTGTTCTTCCTAGTACACGTTTAATACTCGCCATCCAACAATGGTCAAAGTGCTGCTCTATTGGCACGGTACGAATCACAACGATATGACGAAAGCCGCGGTTATAGGCTTCTTGCACTGGTATTGGTGCGTACAATCCACCATCAACCCAATGTTCATTTTTTGAATATATAGGCTGACGATTTAATCCAGGGATGGCACACGATGCTTTAAGCGAGGACTTCCAGTCATCAATAGCAAGATCGAAATATGATGCCTGATGACAATCAATACTGCTTGCCGTTGCCAGTACGGTACGATGGCGCATATTTTCACGGCCTTGCTGCCAATCCAACTCAAGTTTGGTTTGGGTCTGTTCAATTAGCCAATCAAGGTTCAGCCCCTCACGACCAGAAATATATCGATAAATATCAAAAAAATGTGGGGTCGTCGTTGCTTCAGTAATCACACGATATGCATGCCGCTGTTGGCCACAAATATAAGAAGCAAGATTAAGCGAGCCAGAAGATGTACCGACTAATAGCGAAAATGGATTAAATTCAGCTTCTAAGAATGCATCAAGCACCCCGGCAGTAAAAATACCTCGCTGGCCACCACCTTCAGTGACCAGTGCGACTTTTGCAATATCTTGGCAGTCAACAGACAACCCCTCGACATTATGCACTGCGTATGAAATGTGTTTTCCGGCCATACGCCTTCCCCTAACCGTTAGCGATGTAATACTGAAAAAATACCTCACACTTTCGGTAAATTAAATTTAAATATACTGCACACACATTTAAGAAAAACTTAACCTTGATGGTTGTAGCCCTATCATATTTGATGTACTGACAAGTGGCAGAGAAGCCAGACCTGTACTGGCGCACCAGCGGGACTCATTCGGCGAAGGGCGAACTCAGAATCAACGCATACAAAAAAGCCCCAGCATTTATGCTGAGGCTTCGTTGCAGTGGCGGAACGGCTGGGCTGGCATTCCAGCGGGACTCATTCGACCGAAGGGCGAACTCAGAATCAACGCATACAAAAAAGCCCCAGCATTTCTGCTGAGGCTTCGTTGTAGTGGCGGAGCGGACGGGACTCGAACCCGCGACCCCCGGCGTGACAGGCCGGTATTCTAACCAACTGAACTACCGCTCCAATTCTTTGCCAAGCTCGGTAACTAACCCGGCTTGTAGAATGTGGTGGATACGCTCTGGGTATGGAGGATTTGAACCCTCGTTCCCAGATGCAAAGCAGCCAGTATAACTACTGACCCTTAGAATGTGGCGGAGAGATAGGGATTTGAACCCTAGGAGGGTCGCCCCTCGCCTGATTTCAAGTCAGGTGCTTTCGGCCACTCAGCCATCTCTCCGTAATTGCGGTGAATAATACGATTTTCATTTTTCGCTGTAAAGTCTTATTTCTTATAAAACCCACAACAGAACAAACATCTACCTGCACGCGCAATAAATCGACTACTTACAGTGCTAGTATTCTGATTTAAAAGATTTTTGATAACGGTATTTATAACATTTAATGAGCAATTCTTTTTTTGTGATCAATATCTATTTAGTAACCGTTTCTTATGATCATTTTTATGTTCTTATTAGGCAGGGATACTATTTCTTAGAGTATGTGACACGATGTTAAGTAAGTTCAGCGCGACGCTATTATATAGCGCCATCTTTCTGTCTTCTGTGCCAGCTTCGCTTGCAAAGCCGCAGCCTAACGATATTTTAACCTGCTCGGCTACACCGTTAACGTCTGGCTGGCAGCGCCTTAATGAACAATGTGATATCGGTACTGGGCTATGGGGGAGAGATCCGCAACAGCATCAGGGCAGCTTTTGGCTTCAGTGTAATTACAGCCAAGCCATACCAGCAAAAAAATTCTCGTCTTCCATTACAGGTACTTTTCCTGCGAGCAGTTACTTGATTAATGATGGGAACAAATACCGCTGCTTAATTGGGCCGTTTAATAATCATACTCAAGCAGAAAGTGCGAAAGTAAAACTTGCAAACATCGACGTTAAGAGCACGTTTATTAGGCAAACCCAGCGGCCAATCGTTGTAGAAGCTAGTGCTAAGCAACTAGCGCCTATTTTGCAAGCCGCTGCTGAAGAAGAACAAAGTCCCACAACAAAAACTGTTCCGGTGAGTAAGCAAACACTGATTGAAGAGCGTGTTGTCTTAGACTCCGCCATTTATTCATTTACATTTAATAATATTAAATATTATCAGCCTAAAAATATTCAATCAGACAAAACGCTTCCGCCCGCCTTTGTAAAAGAAAACGAGCAATATTGGTCACGAACCAATATTCAGAGTGCTGGCCAATGGTGTGAACGATTTGGTTTAAGGTTACCAACCTATGACGAGCTTAAACACCTACAAACATATGGCCAACGATTTCTCCTAAGGAACCACTGGCCTATCACCAACAGCTATTGGTCAGATACGATTAACCCATACACAGGTGAAATCAAAACATTAAACTTACGTAACGGTAAGTACGACGAATACCGCCCATTAGCATTACTTTATACGGCATGCGTCGCAGAAAATAGTTAGCTCCTCCCTAAATCCTAAAGACTCAGTTATGCACGATGATGTGACCTTCGTCGTGCATATAAAACACACTTACCCTCCCTCAAATCGAACGTTATAAAATTGTTAACTAGAAGTATTTCAAAGTGTTTCTATACTTTTATCAAACCAAAATAAAAGTAAGCCATTTGGTTTATGCCTTTTAAAGATTTTTCCTCTTTGATTTAGGAACGACAGGACGTAGCTATGAACCAACCCATTTCATATACCCTCGCTGTTTCATCTCTTGTTCTTGCACTCTCTGGTTGTGGTGAGAGTGGCAGCAGTCAAGACAAAGAAATGATCCAATCATTACAGTCAAAAATCGAGTCATTAGAACAGCAACTTGCAAGTGCAGGAACATCCGTTTCGACTGAGCTATCAGGTGACACAGTTGCACTAGAAGAAAAAATCGCCAAACTAGAAAAACAACTCTCTGCAGGTGGCTCTACGGCAGATACCCTCGCTAAAGTTAAAAATCAAGGTTATGTTCAATGTGGTGTTAGTACGGGCTTACCTGGTTTTTCTAACCCTAATGAGAAAGGCGAATGGGAAGGTCTCGATGTCGAATTTTGCCAAGCAGTCGCTGCTGCAACGTTAGGCGACAAATCAAAAGTGAAATACATTCCTCTTACGGCAAAAGAGCGTTTTACTGCACTTCAATCGGGTGAAATTGATGTGCTTTCTCGTAATACGACATGGACACTTCACCGTGACACGGCCTTGGGTATCAACTTTGCTGGCGTTAACTACTACGACGGTCAAGGCTTTATGATCAACAAAGATCTCAAGGTTGAAAGTGCGACTGAGCTTGATGGCGCATCTATCTGTGTGCAATCAGGCACCACAACCGAGCTAAATCTTGCTGATTATTTCCGCTACCGAGAAATGAAATATAACCCTGTTGTTTTTGACACGGCAGCACAAACCGTTAAAGGGTTTGAAGCTGGCCGATGTGATGCCCTTACAACCGACCAATCAGGGCTTTATGCCTTACGCCTTAACTTGCAAGATCCATCAATGGCCATCGTGTTGCCTGAAATCATATCAAAAGAACCATTAGGCCCCGTTGTACGACAAGGTGATGATCAATGGTTCAATATAGTGAAATGGACGCACAACACCATGTTACATGCTGAAGAACTTGGTGTGTCTTCGCATAATGTTGATGACATGAAAAAATCGAATGACCCTAATATTCGCCGCCTTATCGGTGAAGATGGCCCGAAAGGCAAAGGGCTGGGTCTGAATGATGACTGGGGTTACCAAATCCTTAAGCAGGTTGGCAACTACGGCGAGAGCTTCGAACGCACCGTTGGCATGAGCTCTCCTCTGGAGATAAAGCGTGGTGTGAATGCTTTATGGGTTGATGGTGGCCTGCAATACGCCCCACCTATTCGTTAGCGGTTAACACCGTATCTTGCGGGGAGCTATGTTCCCCGCAATCTCATTTAAATCAATTTGCTTAACCCCACAACAGGATGTGATGTTTTGTCTGCAAAGAAAGCAAACCTCTTGTATAACCCTCTTTTTCGCTCAATTATTTTTCAAGCCATTGCCGTTTTTATCTTATTTTTTTTCGTCTACACCATCGTCGGCAATGCACTAACAAACCTTGAGCAACGAGGCATCGCAACAGGGCTCGACTTTTTATCGCAAGAAGCAGGGTTTGGAATAGGCTTAACGCTCATCGACTATGATGAGACATTTAGCTATGGCCGAACATTTTTTGTCGGCTTACTGAATACTGCACTGGTCTCTGTACTCGGGGTGATACTCGCAACCATTATTGGTTTCGTCGTCGGTATCGCACGCCTTTCTTCCAATTGGCTAGTCAGCCGTTGCGCTGCTGTTTACATTGAAATTTTTCGGAACATTCCTTTACTGCTGCAAATTTTCTTTTGGTATTTTGCCGTGTTGCAGGCGCTTCCCTCTCCACGCAGTAGCATGGCGATTGGTGACGGTTTATTTTTGAATGTGCGTGGCCTATATTTTGCCAAACCTATTTTCGAACCGGGTGCGGGGTGGATTACCGTCGCGATAATGACGGCCATCATACTTTCGGTTATCTACACCCTATATGCAAAACGGCAACAGCAGCTAAGCGGGAAGCAATACCCTATCCTCTTATTTTCTCTTTCCCTTATCGTGTGCTTGCCACTGTTGAGTTTTTTCCTTACCGGACAACCCATACACCTTGAATACCCAGAACTGAAAGGCTTTAATTTTCAAGGTGGCATTGGGATTATTCCTGAACTGGCCGCCTTGCTAATGGCCTTAAGTATCTATACCGCTTCATTTATTGCCGAGATAGTCCGTTCAGGCATCAACGCTGTCAGCCACGGCCAAACCGAAGCAGCCTTATCGCTTGGGTTACCTGAAGGGAAAACGCTACGCCTAATTGTTATCCCACAAGCCTTAAGAATTATCATTCCTCCCCTCACAAGCCAGTACCTTAATTTAACCAAAAATTCGTCACTTGCTATGGCGATTGGTTACCCTGACCTCGTCTCGGTTTTTGCTGGCACAACATTAAATCAAACAGGGCAGGCAATAGAGATAATCGCGATGACAATGGCGGTTTACTTAAGCCTTAGCCTGTTTACCTCAATGCTGATGAACATCTATAACAAAAAGGTGGCTCTCATTGAACGATGATAAAAGTACCAATCAGCGAAAGCACGTTTTTCAACCGGATCAAGCACCACCAGCCAGTAGTATTGGTGTTATAAACTGGCTGAAACATAACCTTTTTTCTAACGCGTTTAATACCATTGTGACATTTGTTTTGGGTTATTACGCTATTACGACAATTTGGAGTATCACTGAATGGGCTTTTATTAATGCAGACTGGGTAGGAACAACTCGTGATGCTTGCTCGCGTGAAGGGGCTTGCTGGGTCTTTATCAAGGTACGATTTGAACAATTCATGTTCGGTTTTTACCCTCAAGATGAACTTTGGCGCCCGCAATTGTTTTATTTTACCCTTGCTCTCTTTTTGCCGCTTATCGCCTATGAAAAAACACCGGGCAGAAAATGGATATGGCTCTTTTTCGTTAATATTTATCCCTTCCTCATTGCAGCACTACTCTATGGGGGGATATGGGGGCTATCTATTGTTGAAACCCACTTATGGGGCGGTTTACTCGTTACGTTGGTCATCGCGATCGTCGGTATTGTCGTTTCCCTGCCCATAGGTATTGTGTTAGCCCTCGGCCGACGATCTGAAATGCCGATTATTCGTAGTTTATCTACCGTTTATATTGAAATATGGCGAGGGGTGCCGCTCATCACAGTACTTTTCATGGCATCAGTGATGTTGCCCTTATTTCTTAATGCCGAAGCAGAGACCGATAAACTTTTTAGAGCACTAATTGGTGTCGTGTTATTTAGTGCCGCCTACATGGCCGAGGTCGTCCGGGGGGGACTTCAAGCAATACCTCAAGGACAGTATGAAGCAGCTGATGCATTAGGCTTAACTTATTGGAAAAAAATGTATCTTATTGTTTTACCGCAAGCTTTAAAAATCACAATTCCTTCTATTGTTAACACCTTCATAGGCCTATTCAAAGATACAAGCTTAGTACTGATTATTGGTATGTTTGATGTACTTGGCATTGGCCAAGCCGCGAATACCGATCCGAAATGGCTGGGATTTGCCACTGAAAGCTATGTGTTTGTTGCCTTGGTCTTTTGGGTATTTTGCTTTGGCATGTCGCGCTATAGCATTTTCTTAGAGAGAAAACTTCATACGGGTCACAAACGTTGATGCCACCGAATGGCTTAGAGTAAGGAGCTTTATCATGACAAAATCGACACAAGCTATGATCACGATGGATGACGTCAACAAATGGTACGGACAATTCCATGTCCTTAAAAATATCAATCTAACAGTGAATAAAGGTGAGAAAATTGTAATTTGTGGACCATCAGGGTCTGGTAAATCAACGTTAATTCGCTGTATTAATCGGCTGGAAGAGCACCAAAAAGGCAATATTATTGTTGCAGGTAACGAACTCACCAGTGATCTAAAAAATATAGAACTAGTACGAAAAGAAGTTGGCATGTGCTTTCAGCACTTTAATCTTTTTCCTCATTTAACGGTATTAGAAAATTGCACGCTTGCACCCATTTGGGTAAAAAAACTGCCGAAAAAAGAAGCCTCTGAGATTGCTATGCAATATTTGGAGCGTGTTAAAATTCCAGAACAAGCCAATAAATACCCCGGACAATTATCAGGTGGCCAACAACAGAGAGTCGCTATTGCTCGCTCTCTGTGCATGACACCACAAATAATGCTATTTGATGAGCCAACCTCGGCGCTTGATCCTGAAATGGTCAGAGAGGTACTTGATGTCATGGTCGAATTAGCCAACGAGGGGATGACTATGATCTGCGTAACGCATGAGATGGGATTTGCCCGCCAAGTTGCGGATAGGGTTATCTTCATGGACATGGGGGAAATTATTGAAGAAAACTCACCGCAGGCCTTCTTCGATAATCCAGAGTCTGACCGTACACAATTATTTTTAAATCAGATCCTTCACTAAAACAGAAGCGAGGCCTAACCCCGCTTCTATTAAATATTAAGCACTTACGGTTTGATTCACTTTGTATCTCATCAGTTTCGCTATAAAGATCACAGCCAGCACAGGTAACAGCCAGCTCATGTGCGAGTTATAAAGCGGGAATATCGACGTCCACTCACCTTCAGGCATCATGCCCAAAATATTCAACGTATCAACACCACCAAAAAGAGCGGCAACACCGACAGCAATACTATGCCACTTGGACTTTGGTAATGTCGCATTAATTACAATCAGCGTAACCGCAATTGGACATAAGATTAAAATGACCGGAAGGCTCAGTTCTATGATTGTCTCTAGACCAACATTCGACACGACAGCAGTTAGTGCGATGATAATGATAGAGGTAGTCCGCATAGGCATACCAAACGTATGATTGTAATATTCGCTGTTTGCATTTGTAAGGCCTACAACCGTACTTAGACAAGTCACAATAGTAAGTACCGCGAGTAGTAATTGCCCTACAGTACCAAATTCACCTGCCGCATATAGCGTTAAAATCTCACCACCATTCGTCGCATTGATAGCAACATCTGAAGACGTTGATCCTAAGTACCCCATCGACACATAACAAATAGACATTAACACCGCATAAATTACCGCAACCCAGTTACTGTATTTTGATATATCGGAAGGCTTCGTGACCCCTTTACTGCGAATAGTACGAATAATCACCCACCCAAATGCCACCGAAGCAACACCATCCAGTGTCATATAACCTTGAATAACGCCATTCACCCCAGCTTGATCTTTAAATACACCGACTGCCTCTGTCGTTGTGCCAAGCGGATTTAAAAGAGCCGCAATAACCAGTGTTGATAACATAACAATCATCGCTGGTGTCATGATCTTACCGATGTAATCAACCATCTTGCCGGGCTTTAAGGCAAACATCAGAGATACAACGCAGAATGAAATGGAAAATAGAAAGAGATGATCGTCATAGACAAAAGGTTTAATGCCCATTTCATACGCGACGGTAACAGCACGGGGTAATACAAATGCCGGTCCCAGTGTTGTTAATGTTGCTACCCAAAAGGTACGGTCCATCCAACGCGGTAATCCTGCCGTTAATTCATGCATTGATGGCAGTTTACCTAATACAACAAGCGAGAGTGTTGGGATACCGACAGCTGTAACCAGAAAACCAGCGATTGCAATCAGCCAATTTTCACCGGCTTGCTGTGCCATCAGTGGAGGAAATATAAGATTACCTGCACCAAGAAATAGTGCAAATGTCATAAAGCCGATGGCAATGAGTTCAGTTTTTTTCAATGTGCTAGCCTTGTTTTAGTCAGCTAGCTATAGATAGGAAGTGTTGTAGGTTCTCAATCCGCCAGCTTTGCTGACGAAATGAATAAATGTCAGCGTAGGTTGATAATGACCACGACGACATTGACGACAGAACAGATTTTTTTCATATTTTCACAACACATTGTTCTATCCTCGGATTAAGTAATGGACTTAACTTAGATGTATTTAACACCAATGTATATAGCCACTTTGCTGACTGTTGTTTTATTAAGCAAGCAAAAGAAAGTCCGCGATAAAGCGGACTTGATTCTTACTGCATACTTGAGCTAAATGCGATTAGCGAACCACTTAAGTTCGTTTTCGATGGCTGGCTAATTTCAATCATAAAATCTGCCATTTCATTTGGATCAACAAAACCATTTGGTGCCACTTCAGGCATTACCTTTCGGTTAACAGGCGTATTAATTACAGTCGGCAATACAGCATTCACTTTAATACCATACTCGTAGCCTTCAGCTGCCATACTTTCAACCATGCCATTTAACGCCATTTTTGAAACCATATATGGCCCGAACCCCGCTTGGATATTCCTGATGGTATCTCGTGCAGACACAAACACCATTGCGCCACCTTTTTGAAGCTTCATCGCTTTATACACTTCACGGCCAAATACAAATGCAGTAAGAAAGTTGGCTTCATATAACTCAGCTACTTTACGTACTTCAATCGTTTCCCAGTGTTCCCAAGTAAACACGCCAGAGCAATGATAGTGAGCATCGATAGTGCCAAGAATATCTAATGTTTGCTGAAGCAGTTGCTTACTTTCCAGTTCATCCGCTAAATTGCCTAACAGAACAGTTAGCTTGCCGTTGTATTTTGCTTCTAGCGCTTCAACACGTTCTTCATCACCTTTGCGGCCATAGGCAACGACCCTTGTACCTGATGCGATAAGCTTTTCGATAATAATTTGGGCGGTAACAGAAAATGCTGCAGCGACCGTCGCTGTTTTTAGCTGGTTATCAATCATAGTGTTGTCTTTATTTCGTGAATATTGAACAACACGATAATGCGATCATAAAAAGCAAACCATATATCCAGCTGCATAACTGTTTTGCTTTATAAGCAAAAATTAGAGGGTAATGAGCGGTTTTCGTGATCAAAAACAGCGTCACAAAGCACGTAATTCACCCTTTGTTACATGTTTGTCCTTATGAGCATTTATCCCCTTGGCTATAATGGAGTTACAGACGTTATAGCCATAATCGGTAGCTTATTGTTTTACTTGCTTAAACAAGTCAGGATTTACCCGACTTGTGAACTTGTTGCTGACTTGATACTCTGCTGTAACTGTAAACAGTTTTCGTCATTAGAGGTTAATCCTGTATGTATACATCTGATACCATTGTAAGTAGGAGTATCCCTACTAACAAAGTTTTACGTAACACGTATTTTCTACTATCGCTAACGCTTGTATGGTCTGCCGTTGTCGCAGGTTTGTCGATGGCGATGAACATGCCTCACCCAGGCTTGATCATTACATTGGTTGGCTTCTACGGTTTAATGTTCCTAACAGAAAAGAACCGTGATAGTGGTCTAGGTATTGTCTTTACCTTCGCTCTAACGGGTTTCATGGGTTACACCCTTGGGCCAATTTTGAACATGTACATTGGCGCTGGTATGGGTCAAGCTATTGTTCCTGCTCTTGGTGGTACAGCACTGACCTTCATGGCCTGTTCTGCATACGCATTAACTACTAAGCGTGATCTATCGTTCCTTAACGGTATGATCCTTGCTGGTTTCGTTGCGATTATCGTTGCTGTTGTAGCAAATATCTTCCTACAGATGCCAATGCTATCTCTTGCCATTAGCGGCATGTTTGTTCTGTTCTCGTCTGCAGCTATCCTGCTTACAACACAGAACATTATTCGTGGCGGTGAAACTAACTACATCTCTGCGACAGTGACGCTGTACGTTTCTATTTACAACCTATTCCTAAGCCTGCTTCAAATTCTAGGTATCATGGGTAATAACGATTAATCATTAATCGTCGTAAATACTAACGAATAAAAAAAGCGCCGAAAGGCGCTTTTTTACTATTGGATTTTTGTATCAGGTACTTGCAGCCTTGTTCAATAGTCACTATTCTTTGCCCGTTCCAAATACCGAGGCTTATCATGCTTGAACTCAACGGCAAACAAATAGATACCGATGCACATGGCTATCTAAAAAATATTGATGATTGGTCAGAAGGGCTTGTTCCTCTCCTCGCAGAAGAAGAAGCAATCACCCTGACGGAAGCACATTGGGAAGTCGTTCACTTCGTGCGTGACTTTTATAAAGAGTTTAATACCTCACCAGCCATACGCATGCTCGTCAAAGCCATGGCTAAAAAATATGGTGAAGAAAAAGGTAACTCTCGTTATCTCTATAAACTCTTTCCGAAAGGGCCTGCTAAGCAAGCAACAAAGCTTGCTGGTTTGCCTAAACCCGTGAAGTGTATTTAATCATCGATAAGGGGCGAGCAGCTTAGGCTCGCCTTTATATCTCTAACATACCTAACGCATGTCACATTATCTCAAAACCATCGATGTGCCGCCACGATACTTCTTCTGCTACAACACTATCCACTCTTGATGTTTTAGGGCCAGCATTCAGCCAATGTAATAATTGTGCCACCTGCTCTTCATGACCACACAACAATACTTCCACGCTCCCATCCGGTAAATTTTTTGCGTACCCGGCTAATCCATACTTCAAACCTTCATGAGCGGTATGAAACCGAAAGCCCACCCCTTGTACCATGCCCGTAATCAGTGCTTTTACGCAAATATCCGACATATGTCTCCTTGAGGATTCTATAGATTCCCAGATGAATAATTTAATTAGCCGTTAAGTTTCGCTAATTTCAACATACATTCCATTTTAGTCGACACTGCCCATAGGCAACGTATTGAAATCACGACATAGCAGTTACAAACAACCGCCAATATTCTTTCAGATCACCAAGCTAGTGCTTCTATATTGTTATATATATCACTTATCGATATTGGTAATCGGTGCATCACAGAACTCGTTGCCTTGCAGGGGCTATTTCTAGGGTTTACGCTATTTCACTGGCTCTAAGGTATCAATTTCAACGGCATTGTACTCTGAGGCCGTGTATATCCACTGATTAGTTGCTTTTCCGCGGTATCAACAACATAATACGCGACCATTCCTACATCCATACTGGGCATGTCATGACAGCTGCAATATATCTGGTTAAAGGCCGTGAAAAATCTCTTCGCCGCCGCCACCCTTGGGTTTTCTCTCGTGGTATTCAACGCATTGAGGGTAAGCCCTCTCTTGGCGAAACCGTCGATGTTTTCGATAATAAGGGTGAATGGTTAGCACGTGGTGCCTTTTCACCGCAATCTCAGATCCGCGTTCGAGTATGGACTTTTGAACGTAACGAAGCGATTGATGTTGATTTCTTTGTAAAACGTCTAAAAGCAGCCCAAGGCTTACGCGATATTCTCGCGGCACGTGATGGTTTAACAGGCTACCGCCTTATCGCGGCTGAGTCTGATGGTCTTCCTGGTATCACAATCGATCGCTACCAAGACTTTTTAGTATGCCAACTTTTAAGCGCAGGTGCTGAAGTACAAAAAGACGCACTTATCGAAGCCCTAAATATTTGCTACCCAGAGTGTAGTGTTTATGAACGTTCTGATGTCTCAGTTCGTAAAAAAGAAGGCCTTAAGCAACGTACTGGCGTACTTTCTGGTGAAGAGCCACCGAAGTTTGTCACTATTGAAGAAAATGGCGTTAAAATTAATGTCGATATCGTTGGTGGTCACAAAACAGGCTTCTACCTTGATCAGCGTGATAGCCGTGAAGCCGCAGTAAAATACGTTGATGGAAAACGTGTCCTAAACTGCTTCAGCTACACCGGCGGCTTTGGCCTTTACGCGCTTAAAGGGAATGCAAGTAAAGTTGTTAACGTTGACGTTTCTCAACCTGCGCTTGATACCGCACGCATGAATGCTGAAATGAACGGCTACCCGATCGAAAATGCTGAATTTTTGAATGCAGATGTATTCAAGCTTCTACGTGAATACCGTGAGCGTGGCGAGAAATTTGATGTCGTGATCATGGATCCACCGAAATTCGCTGAAAGTAAATCTCAGCTTGTCGGTGCTTGTCGTGGATACAAAGACATCAACATGTTGGCGATGCAAATTCTGAATCCGGGTGGCACGCTACTAACTTACTCATGCTCTGGCCTTATGGACAATAACCTGTTCCAAAAGATCATCGCAGATGCAGCATTAGATGCACACCGTGAAGTACAGTTTATTGAGCGATTCAGCCAAGCTGCCGATCACCCGCTAGACAGTGCTTACCCTGAAGGTTTCTACCTAAAAGGCTTCGCTTGTTACGTTAAATAACGACAAACAAGCAACCAAAAAAACCAGCTTTATGCTGGTTTTTTTATGCCTGAAAGCAGTCTATTTGGTAATGTGACTACATCAGCATTGCGGCAACAGAGCCAAATAATGTCATCACAAATAGAAACCATTTCAACGTTTCAGGTTTCGCACTTATGGCAAACTTCACGGCAATGTGTGAGCCAACCATCGTACCCGCTGCAAGTATGAGCCCAGGAGCCCATAGTACTAGCCCCTCAAAGATAAATATCCCTAAAGCAACAGCGGTAAACACCAGTGTGCACAGCATCTTCAGGGCGTTCGCTTTAACGAGGTCATATCGCAATGTACCCGCCAAAGCTGCAATCAATACAAAGCCAACACCGGCTTGGACAAAGCCGCCGTAAAATCCGGCGATGCCTAACCCCCACCATGAACTTGGAGTATCTCGTACCTTTCTAGGCTCTGTCCCTAACGAAGGCGCAATAACTGACGGCTTTAGTAAAATCACTAATGCCATAGTTAGCATTGTGCCAAGCAGTAACGGCTTTATCCAATCAGAAGGGGCATAAGCCGCACCAACGGCCCCTAACAGCCCACCAATAATTGTCGGCACCATGATAGGGCCAGTATCAGTACTATCTAGCTTCCCATGCCGCTTGAACCCTATTAAGCCCGTTAGTCCTTGAACCACTACACCCACCCTATTGGTGGCATTTGCCACTTCAGCGGGCATCCCCATTACCATCAGCGCTGGCAATGTTAAATTCGAACCTCCCCCCGCTAAAGTGTTAATGATTCCTGCTAGGAAACCCGTTACAACCAGCATTACTATATGCAGTAATGTTATATCCATTGAGATCATTCCTTGATTCTATAATGTGGCTAGGCGAATAAATTCTACTTTGTTATTATTACGTTCATTTCGATAGTCGCTATGATTCAGCCTATGTTCAGGTAAAAAGCGCCAGACTGCTGTGATTACAATTTGAAACAGTCTGTTTGTCATAATCATATTTTTCAAGGAACACCTATGAAACTTCGCACTGCGCTAATTGCAATGACAGCATGCAGCCTTAGCTTCCCTTCTTTTGCTGATGTAAAGCTTGAGCTACCTTTTCCCGCTGAGCTGGTACTGATTAACGGCACTGAAGCTGATGGCAACGACACTCAAACACTAAAGAACGGTGAAAACCAAGTCGCTTTCCGCTACCAAGGTACTTTCCGTGAAAATGGTGATGATCAAATCTTCAAATCTGATGTCATTATCATGAAGTTTAATGAAGCTGATGAAACCTTAAAGTTAGAGTTCCCTAAGCTACGATCCGCTCAAGATACACGCAAGTTTAATAAATCGCCTAACTTTATGCTGATTAATAGCAACGGTGAAAATATCAGCTTCGAGCAAGATAAACTGATAAAACATGGCTTACAATTTGGTCGTGACTACGAAGCTGAGATTGCAGCCTACAACCAATCAGGTAAAGTCGCGGCAGTCGCTTCTGCAGCAACGATTTCAACTTTACCTGCAGTTACTGCAACGCCAACCCAACTTCCAGCAGCAACGTCACCAGCTAAAACAGCTGAAAACGCATCTCAAACCAGAAATGTATCAGAGAATATGCTGAACTACTGGTATGAACAAGCTGATGAAGCGACACGCCAACGTTTCAAAGCTAAAATTAATGCCGAATAAGCATTAAGTAAGAGCCGTATGCTGAAGTGACCCCGTTAAATTGGACATTTTAGTTAAGCGGCTCTTTAATTTATCGAATTGCCAGAGAAAGAATATACCTAATTAGTATCACTAGCTAACGATAAAAGTTTCGGTTCTTACCTCTTGTAGCATCTGCCGGTAAAGCCTCGGCAATAGCCCTGCTGACAAACGCCCTTTCTCAACCAAGCGCTCTAAAACCTGCCAATCGGCTTTTTCATATGCAATGACCATATCCATATAATGCTTTAAATTACTTTCTTTTCCTTGTAAGGCCAATTTAATATCACGATGAATTTTCATCGTATCAATCGCTTCTTCCATATCAAGGCCTAACATCTCAGGTAAGTTTGAAAATAACCCCGTTAAAAAAGCCTTATCTGCAATGGAGCGGTTACAGCCTGAATTGATGGCTATTAGCTCGCAAAAGCGTGCTCGACTTACTGATTGTTGGTAAATATCTTCTGGTCGAGTCACTGTTAGCTCTTGTGTCGTAAGAAGAGAAACAAACTTTCTCATCTTGTTTTCACCCATAAAGCAAACTGCTTGTTTAATTGAGTAAATATTACCTTTTCGTCCATGCATGACTGAATTTAGAAAATGAAGTAGTTTATGCGTAAGCTTTGCATCTGCGGCTAAGATATCGGTAAGTTCGGCATAGCAATAATCTTCAGCCATTACATGTTGAAATAGGGTTAGTAGCGCACCTTCATGCAACTTGTTAGAACGTGTTTCAACTACGTTTTGTTTAGAGAAGATATCGCCTTTATAAAAATCAGCTTTACAGTTCCGATAGTACTCAAACTCTTCATCTGAAGTAATATGCTCGATAATTACACGTAAGTTATGTGATTTTGCTTTCAAGGTTAGCTGCTCAATAGTAGCCATATCTTGACTCTTCGCACTCACCTTCACATGACTGCAAAATTTTAAAAACCTTTCATTTCCCGGCAGTAAGGCCTTATCGTTAATTATGATCGAATAACCAAGTTTATGGCCCGCCTTCAATAACACCAAAAGTTCATCATCGAGACGTTCGCTTTCATTAACCTCTATGACTAAGCCATGAGATGAGAAGAAGTAATTAAACAAGCGTTGAAGAGCGACACGTTGAAAAGAAATAATAAGTGTCTTACTTTCAGCATATTGGTTTAACCCTGAACGGTTTATCAGCTCATTGAGTTTTCTAGGATCTGATTGATCGTCAAATATTGTTATAGGTATTGTTTGAAGTGCTGGTTTTTCACTGTTCCAAAAGCTAATTTGAAAAGCAACTTTGTTTTTTCTGGCATTGTATATTGGTTGGCGTACAGCTGAGTATTCCATGATTAATCCGCTAGTGGTTCCGACCACTTAGCTATTTCCCTTTCGTCGTCATCCATGAAGTGAGCTTGTGACCAATAAGAAACATCCTATCTATCTACCGATTTATACAAACAGTTCTTACCTAAGTCAAACCTGTGATCCTCGTTCCATCCTTTTTACTTATAACAATGTCACTTCCATCACATTTACAGATGTATTTTTACTGGCAAATTTATCGTTAACAGCTCGGCAACTTTGTTCTCGGTGCAAAACAACACGAGCAATGTTACATATCATTAACATTTTTTTGCGAGTTATTTTGGAAATAAGAATAAAAGTCGATGCTAATAGCAGCATGTTGCCTATAGTTGGTTCACGGCAAAACAAAAGATATTGAATGCCGATTTACGTCAATACAATTTTTAATATCAATAACTTAAGGATGAATAATGAACCATTCGAAACAAGGAAAGGCGTTTAGCCGAGCATTTAAGCTCAGCACTCTCGCTGTTTCATGCCTCACGGCATTCAATGTTCAGGCTGCAATGGACTGCAGCACAGTCGATCAATGGAGCAGCACTGCGTCATACTCTGGTGGTGCTCAGGTTCAGGAGTCGAACAAAGTCTACCAAGCGAATTGGTGGAGCCAAGGCAATAACCCAAGTACGAATTCTGGTTCATTCCAAGAATGGTCGTTCGTTGATGATTGCTCAACAGGTGTTGTCAATCAGCCACCTGTTGTATCAATCACGTCACCGGCCGGTACCGACCAAATCCTTACCGGCGATATTCTTACCATTTCTGCAGATGCGACTGATACCGATGGCAGTATTGCCAGTGTTTCGTTCTACGTAGGTTCATCACTCATCACATCTGTAACGACAGCACCTTTTGCCGTCAATTGGCCAGCAGAAAGTGGCCAACACACCCTAAAAGTCGTCGCAACTGATGACCAAGGTGCAACTACTGAATCCTCTCTGTCTATTTCAGTGCAAGATATAGCCAATAACTTACCCAATGTTGATCTTTCATTATCAACATCGACCATTGAGCTTGGCGGTGCAGTCAACTTAACCTCTTCAGCTTCAGACAGTGACGGTCAAATAGATAAAGTTGATTTCTTCGCAAATGGCAGCTTAGTCGGCACAGCTGCCACTGCTCCCTATACTTTGACTTATACCCCGACACAAGCAGGTAGTATTAACGTTTACGCTCGTGCCACCGATAATCTTGGTGGAACCTCTGATTCAGCCATTATTACGCTAACTGTAAACGGTGGAGTAACGACCCAGACCTGTCGTCCCGATGGGCTATACCAAACTGAAGGGGTCAACGTACCTTACTGTACAACGTATGATGAGCAAGGCCGTGAACTCATGGGGGCAGATCACCCTCGCCGTGTTATCGGTTACTTCACAAGTTGGCGTGCTGGTGACGACCCACAGGCTCAGTACTTAGTCAGTGACATCCCGTGGGAGCAACTGACCCATATCAACTACGCATTCGTCAGTATCGGTACTGATGGTAAAGTCAATGTTGGTGATGTTACCGACCCAACTAACCCAGCAGTGGGTATGGAATGGAACGGTGTTGAAGTCGATCCTGCGCTTGGCTTCAAGGGCCACTTCGGGGCACTTGCCACAGCAAAAGCTAAACACGACGTTAAGACATTAATCTCTATTGGTGGCTGGGCAGAAACTGGCGGACACTTCGGACCAAATGGCGACCGTATTGCTGACGGTGGCTTCTACACCATGACAACCAATGCTGACGGTAGTATCAATCACGCAGGTATTCAGACATTTGCTGACTCCGCTGTTGAAATGATGCGTAAGTATAAGTTTGATGGCTTAGATATTGACTATGAATATCCAACATCCATGGCGGGTGCTGGTAACCCTGATGACAAGGCATTTATGGAGCCACGTCGCCCTCACCTATGGGCATCGTATCAGGTACTGATGAAGGTCTTGCGTGAGAAGCTAGATAGCGCATCTGCTACAGATGGTATTCACTACATGCTAACGATTGCCGCACCGTCATCTGGCTATCTACTACGTGGTATGGAAACATTTGATGTCACCCAGTATCTTGATTACGTCAATATCATGTCTTATGACTTGCATGGTGCTTGGAATGACCACGTCGGTCACAATGCCGCCTTGTACGACACAGGTAAAGATTCTGAACTAGCACAATGGAATGTATACGGCACAGCAGCCTACGGTGGTATTGGTTACCTCAATACTGACTGGGCTTACCACTATTTCCGCGGTTCAATGCCAGCAGGACGAATTAACATTGGTGTTCCTTATTACACCCGTGGCTGGCAAGGCGTAACTGGGGGTGAAAACGGCCTTTGGGGACGTGCTGCCCTGCCAAACCAAGCCGATTGTGCTCCGGGCACAGGTGAAGGTGAGAAGAATAACTGTGGCCATGGTGCTGTTGGTATTGACAACATGTGGCATGACAAAAACTCGCTAGGGCAAGAAATGGGCGCAGGCTCAAACCCTATGTGGCACGTTATGAACCTTGCTCAAGGCATTTTCGGCAGTTATACCTCAGCCTATGGTTTAGATCCTGTTAACGATCCACAAGACAAGCTTGTAGGTAGCTATACACGTCATTACGATGATGTAGCTGTTGCACCATGGCTTTGGAACGCAGAGAAACAAGTCTTCCTGTCAACCGAAGATAAAGCCTCTATCAATGTAAAAGCTGATTACGTTATCGATAAAGAAATCGGCGGTATCATGTTCTGGGAACTTGCAGGGGACTATAGCTGTTACGTACTTGATGCAAACGGCAATCGTACCGCTTCAATCGATGCGACAGAGAACGCATGTAAGACAGGTAATGGTGAGTACCATATGGGTAACACTATGACCAAAGCAATATATGACAAGTTCAAATCCGCGACACCTTATGGTAATAAAGTGGCTACAGGAGCCATCCCAACAGAAGCGCTTGATATAACTGTTTCTGTCGGAGGCTTTAAAGTCGGTGACCAAAATTACCCAATAAACCCGAAAGTTACCTTTACCAACAACACTGGACAAGAGATCCCTGGGGGAACTGAGTTCCAGTTTGATATACCTGTTTCTGCACCTGATAACGCGAAAGATCAATCTGGTGGCGGGCTAACAGTAATATCTTCAGGGCATACTCGTGCAAATAATGTTGGTGGTTTAGATGGTCCAATGCACCGTGCAGCCTTTAGCCTTCCTAGCTGGAAGAGCCTACCAGCTGGCGGCACATATGAACTTGATATGGTTTACTACCTACCAATTTCAGGCCCTGCGAACTATAGCGTCAACATTAATGGTAAAGACTACGCCTTTAAGTTCGAACAACCTGATCTGCCACTAGGTGATATTGCCGCTGGTGGTGGAAATAATGGCGGCGGTAATAACGGTGGCGGCGATAATGGTGGTTCATGTGATACTGCTGGCCTAAGTACTTACCCTGACTTGCCGCAGACCGACTGGGCAGGTAATCCAAGCCACGCCAATCAAGGCGATAAGGTCATTCACAATGGCGTGGTTTATCAGGCAAATTGGTGGACAAGCTCTACACCTGGTAGTGATGGTAGCTGGGCAACAGTGTGTAATATCTAACTCTCATCATTAAAACACCAAAGCGCAGGCTATTTCCTGCGCTTTTTCCATTTCATTGGTTAGCTATCAGAACATTACATATAGGTTGCGATCACTTTAAAGCTACTACATAACCTATACAATATTAAATTAAATGCACACTCCTAGCTAACATCACTTTCTAAGTCAGATTAAAACGAGATATTGTGCTCATTTTTCAACCAAACAGTTTAAAGACTGATAATTCAATATTTACAAAATGTTTCTAACTTTTTGTGCTTAACAAACAGTTAATTATAGTCATCGAATTCAAGTAAAATCACAATTTAGCATTTAGGGAATACGATTAGGATTAATTAGGATATAAAAAAACAATTCATTTTAATTATCTGTAATAGAAGATTTTTTAATCAAATATATAAAATAAAACCTGATTTTTTTGTCTTGCCCTGTTGCTACCCTACCTTTCCCAAATAATAAAAGACTCCAAATTTTATGATAGAGTCACCCCACTATCGTCATAGACCACACAATTAATAGTTTTACACGGACAATGAAAAAAATACTTCACCTTATTTTATTGGCAATGATTGCCCTTCCGATTCACGTATCTGCAAGTGTTGTAAGCACCCAATCTTATACAAAGGAATCAAACCCAGACATCATCATTAAGCATGTATATAAAGAAGCTAAACTAGAAGGAATTATTAATTATCAAGTATTTAAAGATGGCTATAATGCCTACTTTGAAACTGAAGGCCGTCAAAAGCAACTTCTAACCATTATTGATTACGGAAGACCGTCAACAAAAGAACGTTTTTTTGTAATAGACCTAAAGCGTAACAAACTGGTTTATAAGACATTTGTATCGCATGGCGTTAATAGTGGTGGAAAACAGGCGACAAGCTTTTCGAACACTGTTGACTCACGTCAAACCTCTCTTGGTACGTTCCTGACAGATACAACCTACTATGGTGGTAATGGTTACTCTTTACGCTTAGATGGTTTAACCCATGGTGTGAATGACAACGCCCGTCGTCGTTACATCGTTATTCATGGTGCTGAATACGCAACGAAATCATTTATTAAACGTAATGGTTATTTAGGCCGAAGTTGGGGTTGCCCAGCTTTACCAACAGAACTATCTAGAGAAATTATTGATATGATTAAAGGTGGAAGTGTTATTTACGCAACAGCTTAAACTTAAATTAACAATTATCATTATAAAACAGTGATATAAATATTATCACTGTTTTTTCTTTTTCAATTCCAAGTAAAATCCATTTCCAGTTCACAGTAAATAACCGTAAATGGAGACATCTCCAAGTGTTACGACCCTTTTCTATATCAAGCATATTCAACTAATTTAAAATGGCGTTAGTCAAGGTACACAACTAATAAGTCGGCCTCTACGGCATTTGCCAGCTTCGGGATAGATGAGAATAGACGACTCATAAACTTATGATGGTGGCCGCAAACAACTAAATCGACATCCATTTTTTTAACTATTGTAGATAGTTTTATATGGAGATCGCCGATAACGACTAAGGTTTCTTCAACCGGATAATCACTCTGATCAGCCAGTGTTTGTAACTCTTGTTGTAATGTCTGCTCTTCTTTTCGAGCCAAAACCACCCTATCAACATCTACAAAAACAAATGAGAGTTTGCAATTAGTACCTGTAGCTAATGAGATCGCTTTATCAATAACTGTCTGGCTGGATTCAGATAAATCAACCGCCACTAATATGTGCTTATAGCTCATCACTTCTCATCCAATTCGTTGCCATATGCTTACCTTAACTCTAGCATCGGAGAGGCACACTCTAATCCAGAAACCAAGAAAAACCATAAAGTATGCGGCTTGACTCTCAATCAAATAGAGGACATAACCCTTACGTTTTAATTGCTACATGGCTTTAGCGGCGACATCAATATGTACTTAGTTCGGATTGGATGACAGTTTTTGCGACACGATGAATGAAAACAATTGGGAGTAAAAGGAAGCTGTCAGAAACGCTTTCATAGAGGCGTTATATTACCTTAAATGGCCTTTGGCATCAGAACCATAAGACACAAAAAACCCCTGCATTAGCAAGGGTTTAGTTTTAAAGCATCGCTAAGTTAAGCAATTGCTTGTGCTGGTGTAATGAATGGGATTTCCAATGCTTCAGACACTTCTTCGCAAGTCACTTGACCACGGTAGACATTAAGACCATTTAGAAGGTGCTTATCTTCTTGAAGAGCAGCTTTATAGCCTTTATTGGCCAACTTAAGAATGTAAGGCAAAGTCACGTTATTCAGTGCAAAAGTAGAAGTGCGAGCAACAGCACCAGGCATATTTGCTACACAGTAGTGCACAACATCGTCAACGATGTAAGTTGGATCACTATGCGTTGTTGCATGCGATGTTTCAACACAACCACCCTGATCAATAGCCACATCGACAATCGCAGCACCAGGCTTCATCTTCTTGATCATTTCAGCAGTAACTAGCTTCGGTGCAGCAGCACCAGCGACTAAAACACCACCAATCACAAGGTCGGCTTCAAGCACATGCTTCTCGATTGCATCTTTCGTTGAGAATACGCACTGTACATCGCCACCAAACTGGGCATCAAGGTTACGTAGAACATCAATGTTGCGGTCCAGAACAACAACATTTGCACGCATACCAACAGCCATTTGCGCAGCGTTAGCACCAACAACACCACCACCAATAATAACCACTTTCGCAGGCTCAACGCCAGGAACGCCAGCAAGCAGCATACCACGTCCACCTCTTGATTTTTCAAGAGCGAAAGCACCAGCTTGGATCGACATGCGACCAGCTACTTCAGACATTGGGGCTAGAAGAGGTAGACGACCATGGTCATCAGTTACCGTTTCATATGCAATACAAACAGCTTTACTGTTGATTAAGTCATGAGTTTGCTCTGGATCCGGCGCAAGGTGCAGATAAGTGAATAGAATCTGGCCTTCACGTAGCATTGCACGCTCAACCGATTGTGGCTCTTTCACTTTTACAATCATTTCAGATTCGGCAAATACAGCTTCTGCTGTAGGCAGGATCTGAGCACCTGCATCGATGTAATCTTGATCACTAAAGCCAATACCAACACCTGCATTCGTTTCGACATACACACTATGACCATGTGCAACTGCTTCGTTAACGGATGCTGGAACCATACCTACACGGTATTCATGAACTTTAATTTCCTTAGGTACACCAATAATCATCTTTGTATCCTTGCTGCCTTGTTTAGAAGTTATATACACAATAATGAAAAAAGATTGGAATGTGTGACCGTTTTTTAACTTATATACAACAAAACAAACTGATATTTTATTCTAAAGTAGCACAATAACCCGTTTTTGACGTGCGTCACACACTAAAATCCTAACTTATACCTCCAAAGTAGAGCTGAATATTACAATCAACCCAACTAACCAGTGATAAACACCACCACAATGCGAGTTAAGCAGTTTATTAAACTACTGGCGATTATGTTAAATGTGACTATAAAGAGGTAAATGGACGTAATTGGAAGGAAATACAGTGAGGAAGATCGAAATATTTAGCATAAAAAGCTATATAAAGAGAGAACCAGCTCACAATCCCCCTTTCATGATTCAGCCAGCAGCTCGCAAACAAAATACCAAATAAAAAACAACCCACAACCAACTGGCAACAAAAAAGCCACATAAGTGGCTTTAAAGGAAAAATTTGATTGTCATATCACTATTACTAGTCTTCAAAATCCCACGGCATGTCAGGTAATGCATTTAAATTCTCTGTGTAACGCTTTAAATCGAAGGAAGCGTCATTTTTAGCAACATCAAACACCTCAACAGAAAGCGCACAAGCCATCATTTCAATCGCTTCTTCACGTGGTGTGCCTGTCATCATCAAACGCATTAAGGTTTCTTTAACCTTAATTGGGTTACCTTCTTCAATCTGGTTTTTAATCGTCTCGACTAGCATCTCACCAGTCATGATTTCTTCGTTATCCATTTTCTGCCTACTTCGTTAAAAGGAATATCTTTCTAATGTAACTATAACCTGTTAACCAAAAGCTAATTAGCCTGAAGCAATAAGCCATTGGTTTTGACCAATTTGCGCATCAATCAACGTTTGATAGCAATAAGGCGTTAGTTGATCGCCTATGGGGTGAGTGTCGTTTACGACAACCAGCCTCAAACCTGCCGAAGTCGCAGAATGAGCCCCTGTTAAACTGTCTTCTATTGCAACAGCTTGATGCGACTGAACACCTAATGTTCGGCAAGCCAATTGGTAAATGTCTGGTGCGGGTTTGTTTGCTGGTACGTCTTCACCACAAAATATATGATCGAAATAATCCAGCCAGCCATGCAGCCCTAGAATACCTTCAACATAACCCCTTGGGGCGCCAGTCACAATCACAAGTGGTAATGTACCATGTAACCGCTTGAGGATTTCTTCAGCACCGAGTTTAGGCGGAATACCTTTTTCAATAATGGCTTGATGCGTGAGCCGTTCCATTTCGGTCACCATCACATCAGGGTTAACTGATAGTGAAAAATGCCCATATAACGCCTTTGCCACTTTCACCCATGGCACACCAGCATAATCACGAAGAAAAGTGGTCGCCGAGAAATCGGCACCTAAAGACTGCAGGTAATCGCACCAGTTTTCGGCATGGAAAACTTCCGAATCAACTAGCGTACCATCAAAATCAAAACAAACTGCCTGCATTGAACTCTCCATCATTCTTCTTGACGGACGGTATCATATACTAGGCAGTCATCATTCTGAATTTTTATCGAATGGCTATCTATAACTAATTGGCGACTTCTACCTTAGGGTGCGCAGGGAGCCAAAGAGAGATAACCGTCGTGATAGCAAGGAATGCAAATGAAATCCACAGGCAAGCAGCAAGGCCTGCGACTTGATATACCCAACCCGACAAGATCGTACCTATTAAACGTCCCATGGCATTTGCCATGTAATAAAAGCCGACATCCAGAGACACGCCATCGTCTTTTGCATAACTCACGATAAGGTATGAGTGAAGCGATGAGTTAATCGCAAAGACAGCACCAAAAATCAATAAACCGACAACAATCGTCAATTCAGGCTGCCATGAGGCTTGTACCCCAATAGCTACTAAAGCTGTGACCAATGCAAGTAGCCCCGCCCACCCCATTGCAGCACGTCCATCAGGCACAACGCCTTTTGCTTTTCCGGTTATTTTAGGTGCGATACCTTGAACAAGGCCGTAAGCAATTACCCATGCGGCTAAAAAGCTACCTACTAACGTATGATCCCAATCGAATACCTGGCTGAGGTACAGTGGTAACGCCACAACAAACCATACATCACGTGCGCCAAACAAAAACATACGCGCTGCGGACAGGATATTAATGCTGCCGCTTTTCGAGAAGATTTGCGAAAACTTAATTTTTTGTTTTGCTTTTCCCATGTCTTTATCAAGCCAAGTCAGACTCATGACAAGCACAACCAGCAACACTGTGGCCATTGCCACTACAGCGTATTGGAAACCAATTGCGGTCAATAATAATCCGCCAATAAAGAAACCCGCACCTTTCAACGCATTTTTCGAACCTGTCAGTATCGCAATCCACTTATACAACGCCCCTTGCTGGTCGTTCGGGACAAGGGTTTTAATCGCGCTCTTAGCACTCATTTTATTGAGATCTTTTGCTATACCCGATAAGGCCTGTGCAAACATCACCAAAGGCACGGTAAGGTATGCCGTGGGTACAGCTAGCATCAATAGGGCAAACACTTGCATGCCTAACCCCACATTCATCGTGCGGTTTAAACCCAGTTTTGCTCCAAGCCAGCCACCTATCAGGTTCGTGACAACACCAAAGAATTCATAAAATAAAAATAGCGAAGCTATCTGTAATGAAGAGTACCCTAGCTGGTGAAAATGCAACACGACCAACATGCGTAACGCACCATCAGTTATCGTAAAGTTCCAATAATTAAAGGTAACCAATGCATACTGACGGACGTCTTTGGAAAGGTTAGAGAATGCCTTTATCATGACAAATGCTCACTACTGTCTTATTTAAACTAGGCTCTACACTTGATTGAAATGCAGAGCCTATAGGGAATTACATTCACAGAGAAATAGCTCTGTTTAGTATTATGCTAAACCAACTTTACGAATTAGTTCAGAGGTACGAGTCGCGTAACCCATTTCGTTATCATACCAAGCATAAATTTTTACCATGCGGTCATTAACAACCATGGTAGATAGCGCGTCTACAATAGTCGAACGTTGGTCACCTTTGTAGTCGATAGATACAAGCGGACGGTCTTCAAAACCTAATACACCAGCCAATTCACCTTCAGAAGCTTCTTTTAGCATCGCATTCACTTCTTCTGCTGTTGTATCACGGCTCACATCAAAAATAATGTCCGTTAGAGAAGCATTGGCTAGTGGTACACGTACTGCGTGGCCGTTAATTTTGCCTTTAAGCTCAGGGAAAATTTCAACAATAGCTGTCGCTGAACCTGTTGTGGTCGGGATCAAGCTCATACCGCAAGCACGTGCGCGACGTAAATCTTTATGCGGTGCATCAAGGATAGTTTGTGTATTGGTTAAGTCATGAATTGTCGTAAATGTTGATTGCTCAATACCTAGTTTTTCATGAATAACTTTTACAACAGGTGCAATGCAGTTCGTCGTACAAGATGCTGCTGTCACAATTTTATGTTTATCAGCATCAAATAGATGATCGTTTACACCTACAACTACATTCAACACATCCGCTTCTTTTACTGGTGCAGAAACAACAACGCGCTTAACGCCCTGAGCTAAATATTTATTGAGCAGCTCAACCTTGCGGTGTACCCCTGTTGCTTCCAACACGACGTCACAACCAGACCAATCAACTGCATCGATATCACGCTCTTGGGTACAACGGATAACGCTATCACCAATGAGCATTGAGTCACCGTCTGAAGTAACGGCATGATTCCATCGTCCTTGTACAGAATCGAATTCAAGTAGATGGGCTAACGTTTTGGTATCGCCAGCTACATCGTTAATTTGTACAAATTCGATTTCTTCCCAATCGAATGCTGCACGAAGCGCTAAACGGCCAATACGACCAAAACCGTTGATACCCACTTTAATAGCCATAACACAATGTCCTCAATACTTACGATATTACATACGATTTTTCGTATATATGATTTTTCAGATATATTAACTATAGCTTATGCCAGTTACCAGATCTTTTTCGTAAAAGTTCATTTTTTTCCTTATCGTGACGACTTATCGCTACTTTCTTCCTAAAAAACACATAAAAAAACCCTGCCGAGGCAGGGTCTTTAATACGATCTTAGTCTTTCAATATGATTACTTGTAGTTTTGAATGTAATCAATATGTGGTTGACGAGTAAATGCACCAGGACGAAGTGCTTGAATTTGGGTGATCGTTGACTGTAACTCAGCACCGCGAGACAGCATAATACGAGCAGCAATCAGTCCTGTGCGACCTGAACCACCCATGCAGTGAATAACTAAACTATCACCCTTATCAAGTAACGCTTGCGCTGCTTTATTCGCTTCCGCCCAGTTAGCATCAAATAACGCGCCAGGAGCACAATCATCTTCGATTGGTAAGTGATACCACTTCATACCCAACTCTTGGCATGCTTCAGCTAGTTTCACAAGGCCATCATTAGGAAGGTCTGTCGGCTCAAGCGCAGTAAATACCGCTGTTGCACCTGCAGCTTTAAGCTCAAGTAACGATTCTTGTAAGCTTGCTTCTTTCGTTCCAGGGCAAGGGGTCAGCAATAATTTACCGCTATCAGCAAGTGGGAGTGTCCAGAATGGATGCATGTTAGACATATGTTGTACCTGTAATTATAAAAATAACATTAAATAAATTTGATAAGCTTTGGCATTAAGCTAACGATCGTGTCGGTTTCTTACGCTCGGCAATCTGGCTTAATTTTAGCTTTTCCTGATTAATCATCCCCGGATTACCATTTCGCACTGTCGCTAAGGTATGCTGAACCCAAACGGGTAGCTGTACCGATAACCGGTAGAAAATCCATAAACCTTCCCTCTGTGTTTCAAGTACGCCACCATCCCGGAGTAAAGCTAAATGACGTGACACTTTCGGTTGGCTTACTCCAAGCACTTCAACAAGATCGCTAACACTTAACGCTTTTTCATCTTCAATTAGCATTAATATTCGTAGGCGAAGAGGATCGCTCATAATTTTGAACAGCTCCACAGGGCCAATAACAGAACACTGCTCTGTGCCATTAAGCATAAGGAAAAGGCTCATTCTGGCTTGAAGCCCTGCTAATGCTTCTCGGAAAGGAGTATCACCGGCAAGCGGCTTAGGATCTTTAAAATCCCAATGTATTAACGCATCAGAGTCTGGAAACAAGGCACATTCATTACTGGCTTTATCACATAGCGTGATCACCGTGTCAAAGTGTTGGTCTTGAAGTTCGATGGCTGACAAGCTGTGTAAATTATCACTATTGATACCTTTTTCAGCAAGTACTCGATATACACGAGGGTCAACCTGCTCAGGTTTCATACCTGCGCTGAAAACCTCATAATGATCGCCTGCCATGTGTCTCATAGCAGCTTCCGCTAATTGTGAACGAGCAGAGTTCCCCGTACATAAGAAGAGAATACGTTTCATGTGATCCGCCATTTCATATATATGGAAAACATTATATATGAAAAAGCGGATATTATAAGTTTTATTTTAATGCCATGAATCGAGATGGGTGATCTATGGTATTTAGCAATACCCATTCTTTTACTTTTGCTATAACCCTAGGGTGGCTCAACAAATCTAGGTGATTGATTCCACCAGCGACCCATTTATTTTCTTCAGGATACGCCAATGCCATCACGCCTTTCGTACTTTCACCAAGTGCACTTTTAACCGGTACTAAGCCATCACCTAGACGGCGGTTATTGTCATCTTTAAGGTTTTTGCCTAAACACGTGGCGATTGCATAGCAATGCGTATTTACAGGTAATATAGGCCGTGAAAACGGTAGGTCGTCAACAACCTGCTCATCCTCGCTGTCTCTCTGTTGCCAATCGATATGTTGGGTGTAACCTTTACTTAAATCTTTCGTACCACTGCTTCGGATCTCGCCGATTTTTTGGATCAATTTCAACTGTGGCGTATTCGCAACAAGATCATCAATCCAACATGCTAGTTGGGCTAATGGGGCACCATTATGCGGCGTGCCTAGCGTGATAAAGGTTTGTAATACTGATAACCAACCTAGCTGATTCTCTTCTGCATAATGGCAAGCACTACGCGTAACCAGCCCTCCCATACTATGGCCAATAATCACAAGTTCAGTAACTTCACACGGCCATGCTTGAACCAACTTTTCTAAACGGAAAGCAAACTCTTCACCATTGAGTGAAATATGGTTACCCGTGTTATAACGTAAATAAATGGGCGTATACCCTGAACTGGCTAGTGACTGACCCATATCATGCCCTTTCCGCTGCCACCCTTTATCAGCCATGCACCAACCATGCACACAAAGGATGATACGACTTGATGCATCCGGTAGTTGAGTGGACAGAACCGTAGCGCTATCACTTAGCGTCTGGTTTTGGTCTGAGAAAGCCATTCTTGAAGCTAAACGGCTGTTATTTCTCTCTAAGTGATCACCAATGACGCCATTCAATACCGCTTGAAATGCCTCACTTTGGGCGGGAGGCATTCCTTGTTCAAAAAATTGTGTCATCTTCTCTTTCGCAAGCTCAGTATTTTCAAATACTTTACTCGAAAGCTCATCTTTGAGGCTCTGAAAAGTTTTACCTAAATTGTTTTTTGAAATCATACTACCAGCCTCAATACAAACTTTAAAAGCCCATAACTTATCTTATGCATTAATGGCTGTAGAAACAATAGAATTTAATTGTAGAATATAAAACGAACACAAGCAGAATACATTTATTATATACAATAATCGGCAAATCATTATAGTAATATAAATTAGAATATGCATTCCAATTTTAAATTAAAGCGACATTAACATAATAATGTCGCTAAAAATTCAATCATGCAGCACAATTGTTTAATTCAAGTTCCGATTTATTTTTATTTTTAATATCTGTCAGAATAAGATCTGATGCTTTTTCACCAATCATAATAGTTGGCGCATTTGTATTCCCACCAATCAATGTTGGCATTATTGAAGCATCGACCACACGTAAGCCTGATATACCGTGTACTTTAAGTTTATCATCGACTACAGCTTGTTCATCACTACCCATTTTGCATGTACCAACAGGGTGATAAATAGACTCTGCTTTTTCCCGAATAAATGATGCGAGCGCTTCATCTGTCTGCACCTGTTTACCTGGGAATACTTCAACACCACGATAATGGTCGAATGCCGATTGTTTTAAAATTTCTCGTGAGAGCTTTATGCCTTTAACCATGACTTGTATGTCTGCTGGGTCGCTTAAATAGTTAGCGGTAATCACAGGAGGCACAGCAGGATCACGACTACCGATGGTCAGGCTTCCACGGCTACTCGGCCTTAAGTTACACGCATGTAAGGAATAACCATGACGGACCGTTTGCAGCAAGTTAAGTCCATGATTATCAAGAAAACAGGGTGAAAAGTGAAACTGTACATCTGATTTTTCGAGGTCTGATTTGGTCTTCGCAAACCCACCAGCTTCTGCAATATTCGTCGTAAAGTTGCCTTTTCTAAACAGAATGTAATCAACTAATCCTTTAATCGATCGCAGTAAGGCAACCGGAGAAAAGCCTACCGAATGAAATGTTCTTTCACGAGTAACAACCAATGCATCTAGATGATCTTGAAGGTTTTTCCCTACTCCTGGCAAATGATGTTTAACCTCTATACCAGCAGATTCAAGCTCAGATCTTTCTCCAATGCCAGATAACATCAATATTTGCGGGCTATTGATTGCCCCCCCGCTTAAGATGACTTCTTTCTTTGCGTGTATCGTGTGCAGCTGGTCATCTTTTTTATATTCAATACCAACGGCTTTCTTATCTTCTAAAAGCACCTTAGTTGTCAGTGCATCTGTGATAACCGTTAAGTTAGGGCGCTCCTCTGCTGGACGTAAGTAGGCCACAGCACTACTGCACCGTTGACCATTCTTCTGAGTTACTTGGTAGTAGCCAACCCCTTCTTGCTGATCACCGTTGAAGTCTTGTGTTAAGCGGTGTCCTGCTTGTTTTGCTGCTCTTATAAAAGCATCTGAAAGGGGATTTCGGATCCTTAAATCGGCGACATTTAAAGGGCCATCAGTACCATGATATGGACTACTTCCGCGCTCTTGAGACTCAGATTTTTTAAAGTAGGGCAACACATCAACATAGCTCCAACCCTTGTTACCAAGGCTTTCCCACTCATCGTAGTCTGTCGCATGGCCTCTGATATAGCACATTGCATTGGATGATGAGCTTCCCCCCAGCGTCTTTCCTCTCGGCCAAAACAGCTTACGCCCTTGAAGAGCGGGTTCTTGCTCGGTGTAATAGCGCCAATTCATTTTTTTTGAGTGCATCATACCAATAAGACCCAATGGTACATGCACGATTGGACTTGAATCTCTTGGCCCGGCTTCCACTAAACAAACACTGATAGCTGGATCTAATGATAATCTATTTGCAAGAACGCAACCTGCTGAGCCCGCCCCGACAATAATAAAGTCATACATAACAATCCCTCGAAAATACCTTATTTGATGCCAGCCAAATAAATATCCCAGTCTTTATTACAATTATGCTCTCGCAATAAGCATAGTGTATTTTAATCACAATGTAATTTATACATATAAGCCTTATAAAGCGTGTCATCAAAAAATAAAGAGTGATCCATATAAAACTTTTTACATTTAATTACAGACAGGAGCTCGTACCAGTGTAAATTGTATTTGTTCAAGGAATAGTAAATCAGCGCTACTTTTATAAACTTATTACATGAAATAACGTTGACTAAGCATATCTATTTTCTTCTTGGTCATCATGCACAGCCAACAGGCTGGCTAGGATTAATTTTTAAGGAACAATCATGTCAGATCTACAAGCAAGTTTCGAACAAGCTCAAGCAGACGTTAAAAAGCTAACTAAGCGTCCATCTAATGACGAATTACTTGCACTATATTCTCTTTATAAGCAAGCCACAGATGGCGATGTACACGGTAAGCGTCCAGGTATGTTTGATTTTAAAGGCGGTGCTAAGTTTGAAGCTTGGGAAGGTCTTAAAGGTATGGATTCTGAATCTGCAATGCAAAAATACGTTGCTAAAGTAGAAGAGTTAACCGCTTCGTACGCATAAGCTTATGTAAAATAGTTTGAACCAATAAAAAGGCCGCTATGCGGCCTTTTTGTTTGAACGAAGATATTAATTAGTCTTGATCAACATTCGCATCCAGTCTTCATAACTCCAACTATCTGAAGAGCGTAGACGATGAATGAGCCCTCGATTATCGTAGTAGTTAGTCTCATCAAAGAACTCTGTGATCGGATTACCGTCTCCATCCAATGCTACAGTACCATCCTCTTGGTAGAATGCTGCCTCCCAGCGACGATAATGCTTACAGGCAGGTATCTCAGAACCTGACTCACTGTCCCAAGCTGTCCCTTTGCCTGCAAATACATCGTTCACAACTTGTATAAAGCTGGCTCGCTCTGCAGTCGCATTTAACGGCTTCACATGGTTTAGTCTTACTTCAGGCATCAAATAGCTACCCGTAGCAGATAAAAGACTACTTGATAGTGTTTCTGAGCCCCAAGCAATGTAATTTCCTCCATTTTCTGTTGCTTCGAAACCAACCATTAGGCCTTCATCACTTTCATAGTATGTTTCTGTAAACTCATAGAATGGTAATGCTGATGGGTTCTGATAATCAAAAAATGCGCCATGTAATTGCGACGTGTTGAGGTTCTCATGCCCTTTCCAGCTAACGCCCTCACCGGTGTTTGCAACCGTCGTATAAATTGCATCTTGAGCACCGCCAGTCTCAGCGTTATAGCGACTCATAATGTATTCAATACTTTCATTTGGCGATGAAACATAATCACTGTCTGGCAAACTCGCTAAACATTGCTCCATGGTTGAAAATTCACCTTCTGGCACCCTATCAGTGACAGGGTCACGGCCATACAGTAACTCATCTTCAATTAAGCCAACTAGCTCTTTACGATAATCTGTATAACCCCACGTCGGGTTTTCTAAATCTGCTGGGTCATACTCCAAGTATGATCGCTCAGACAACTGCACAACATGATTTGCATCGATATAACTTTTTTCATCCTCAATCACATGTAATACCGATACTGCTGTATCTCCGGTATTGTCAATAAGATCGAGTGTGGCTGTTGCTTCAACGACACAGACTTCCCTTAAACCTGTGGCTGTTTGAATTATATCTTTACCACGGTAAGTCTTGGTTAAATCACTCTGTCTGTTCGGTTGCTGTGGAGCGTAGCGATCGATTCGATCAACCCAATAGCTGGTTACTTCGTTAAGTGTTAAGTCCGCGGGTATATTCGTATCTACATTCGTTGCCCACCAACGACTAAATACATCTTGATTACCAATATATTGACGACTATCGGCATCAATATAACTATGTTCGAAAGATGGGTTCCACTGATCCACTGAAGCACTAGGGTCTGCGGTTGTAATTTGTGTTATCTCTATGTTCTTGTCAGCCAAAAGACCGTTAGGCAGGCCAGTACGTTCACCAACAACGATTTCAGACTGAGAGTATATATAAGGCTCACTGGTAATGGCATTCACTCTGGCAATATCGTATAGCCTAGATTGAGGTCTGTCTAAAGCCGTAGCTCCATTCGCCGTTGGATAATCTGGAAGGCTAGTAATACAAGCATTAAGCGTTGTAGGAATAACAAGTGGCTTGAGCGGTTCGTTGTCCTTGTCGTCTTCGTAGCCATCGTTATCATCATCAGTATCTTCTGTATCTGCAATACCATCATTATCGGTATCAATTGGTGCTGTGGGAGTAGAAACGTCTGTCTCCCGATCTTCAGCTTCTTGACTATCACTTCCACAAGCAGAGAGTAATAATACTGCAGATATTGCAATAGCAACCTTGCTAACATTCATATTCAATTCCTATTGAGCGTTCAAAAAACACCCATACATGATATATACGTTAACAATTTAGGTTTGTTCACCGTGAAGAATTTACGAGGTATCACAAAGTAATATACTGCTTGCAATTACGAGTGAGTCATTTTCAGCACAAACAGAAGCACATAAAAAAGGCTTGTATAACATAGTGTTAAACAAGCCAGTGCCTAATTATTTAATCCAATCAACCTACATGGCTGACTTTATCCAACTGTTTTTCATCTTCAAGCTGATCTTGATTTTTAGCGGGTAAGTCAGGGTCAATATCAACTGTGGCTGACAACATTTCAGTTAATTTTACTAACTGCTTTTCAAGCTCTTCAACTTTTTGCTGCTTTTCTTGAAATAGTCGTTCAAATGCTGCATCTTCCGGTGCTGTACCGTCTTGTGCCGCTTCGACTGCCAATTCTACCGCGAACGAGCTATCCTGCTGGAAATCGAGTCGTTCAGCGATTGCTTCTGCGGCGGTATCCATAACGTCTTGTTCGATTTCAGCAAATGCTTCACACATATAACCAGCAATCGCCTCAAAGCCAGGTAACGACTGATTACACGCAACAAGAGAAAAGTACATCATGCCCGCATTACTGAAGAAAGTGATATTCAGTGTTTGCCCTGGCATCAACAAAGAAACAGGGTATTGCTCTAGTACTTTTGCACCATTGAAATACAACTTTTCTTTTACACCCGGCACGTTTGAGATCAGAATATTACTCGCCGGTGGAATGTAATTATTTAAGCCAAACTTACCGCTTAGCAGCGATGCTCCGTTCACCAACAGTGAATAGTTCACATAAGCATCTGGCGAAATATTCAGTGCTTCATTTTTTAGATCTTGCGTCGCATGCTGAATCGCTTCTAAGCGATCCAATGCTGATAGATGTGGGCGCCCTAGCTCTACGTGACCAATTGACATTTTGTTGCCTTTCGTCGCATTGTCACCTTTTGACCTTAAGTTCATTGGCATCATAGCGACTAACGGTTTACGTAATGAAATTGCCCTGTCACTTAAATAGCGATTTAACGCTATATCACTAATTGTGAACAAAATATCATTCATTGATGCGCCAGTTACTCGGCTTACATGCTTAAGTTGCGCAATCGAAAAATGACCAAGGCTAACGGCACGGCTACGCTTCGGGCTCAAGTTAAACGGTGTTTTAGGTGCTGTGAACGGAATTTTCAAATCACAGTCTTTAAGGTTCACAGCTTTCAGTGCTAATTTACTGCCTAAGCGGAACATTGAAGGTATTAATGAAATTTGCTTCGATGCAGCCATCGCTGTCTTAACAACCATGTCGGTTAGATGCGTTTCTTCTCGGCGCTGGCTAGCACTTTTACGTAGATCACACTGCCAAATCGGCTTTGAATAAGAGTCTTCAAGATTATCGGCGCAGCTACGGGTAAACAAGCTGCTTGCTCTGACACCATCCGCCATTGAGTGATGAATTTTCAGCATCAATGCAACTCGGCCATTCTCAAGCCCACCAATCACCCACACTTCCCACATTGGTCGGCTTCGGTCGAGTACTTGGCTATGTAAGCGCCCAACCACTTGCTGCAACTGTTGCTCAGTTCCTGGTGAAGGAAGCATGGTGATACGCAGGTGATCTTCCAAATTAACATCACGTACCGTTGTCCAACTCGGTTTACCGGTTAGTGACCAGTTGAGCTTCCAATTAAATGGCGGGACGGTTTCTGGCTGCTTTAAAAAATGTGAATATAAATCTTGTGCATACGTCGATGCATGCTCTTCTGGCGGCTCTAGAATAACCAACCCAGTGACATGCATCGGCGTTTTGGCCGTTTCAAATGCAATGAAGCTAAAGTCTAGCAGAGACAAACTTGGCATAACGTGTTCCTTTTCTTTTTTGCTTGGCGATGAATCTGCCTCGATTGCATATATCGCTAGCCATAGGTAAAGCTATTATTTTTCAGTAAGTTTTTCGACTGCAGCCTGAAGACGATCAATCTTTTCTTCGAAGTCGCTCATACGGTCACGGTCAATACCGCATGTTGTATTGATTGCTTGGTTCATTTGTGATTCTGCACGGCCAAATACCATTTTTTTAGTATTGTGTACGCGTTCAGTTAACTCAGTTTCAACATCGCCACCGCGATCAACAAGATCGTTAAAACGTTTGGTTAACATGTGTTGTGCCATACCCGCTTGCTCGTAACCTTTGCTATAAGCACCAAGGCCCGCCAACACAACATTACGTACAGAAGCTTCACCAACTTGAGTAACAGACTTCACGCTGTCCATCATTTTCATAGGGTTAATCATTGTCTAATCCTTAGCATTCAGCGAAATAGAAATATTCAGTTATTCAACCCTATCAATATAAATTAGATCATTCTTTCTAATTCCAAAGAGTTATTGCTAGCCCACTCACACATCCTTGCTCCAGTCATAATATTGGATACAACACCTTACCTCCCAGATTTGTATGCTCATCACGCATACAAATTGCTGATTGTGACAACTATCACCAATCCCATATAAAAATCGCCTTTTAAGCAAACTTAGAGTGAAGGCTCTAAGTTCGACATGAACAATGGGGAGATAACTATAAGAACTTAAATGAATATAATTGAACAAGGAATGCATTATGTCAGTATTAGAATTAGTCGATTCAGAGTTCCGTGCTAATAATCTTGTCGCGTCTGTTAGTACAACAAAGTTACCAGCACCGATTGTTGATGACGCAGAAAAAATGGTTGACCATATTATTGCCACAGTAGGAAAAGATATCGTCGTTGGTGTCCCTCTTGCAATTGGTAAACCCCTCAACTTTGTTAATGCGCTGTATCAAAGAGCAAAAGCAGATCCAACCATATCTCTACGGATAGAGACGGGGATCTCTTTAGAAAAGCCTGTTGGAAAAAGTAAAATAGAACGCAACTTCCTTGAACCGTTTGTTGCTAGAGAGTTTGACGGTGTACCTGATATTGACTACATGATGGATCTCCGTGCAGGAAAAGTCCCTAGTAACATCAAAGTGAGTGAGTTTTTCTTTAAAGCGGGCAGCTTCATGAACTCACCTCAACAGCAAAATTATACCAGTACCAATTACACACACGCAGTGCGTGATTTGCTTGAAAAAGGTGTGAATGTTGTTGGTCAGCTTGTCGCTAAACGCACAATTAACGACGTAACCACTTATAGTCTGTGTAGTAATTCAGATTTAGCGCTAGACTTTGTTCCCGAGCTAGATCGGCTAAAAGCAGAAGGGAGATCTGTCGCGCTGATTGGTGAAGTGAACACCAACATGCCATTCATGTGTAACCACGCTGAAGTCGCTGACACTGAATTTGACATGATCCTCGACAGTAACAGCAAGCCCAATCATAAAGACTATGCACTGTTTGCCGCGCCTCATGCCAGCATTTCAGCTGAAGATCATTTAATAGGGTTATATTCATGTAGCCTAATTAAAGATGGCGGTACGCTACAAGTCGGTATTGGTTCACTCAGTAGCGCGCTAACCTATAGCGCCTTGGTCCGCCATCAAGATAATCGAGCTTACACTGCCATGCTGGCGGATCTTGATATCGCAAATAAGTTCCCAGTAACCAAAACGGTTGGCGATAACAACCAATTTGACGAAGGCTTATATGGCTGTAGCGAATTGATGGTTGATGGCTTTATGCACCTTTATAAAGCCGGTATTTTGAAACGTGAAGTCTTTGAAGATCTTACAATTCAAAAACTATTGAATAAGAAAGAGATCACCACTGACGTATCTATCGCGACAGTAAAAGCACTCCTTGAGCATGGTGCGATAAATGAAGCACTATCTGTTGATGATGTTAGCTACCTTAAGCGCTTAGGAATTTTTAAACCGTATGTAAAATTGGTTGATGGCAAGCTGATCGCTCAACAAGAATCAGTCTCCGCTAACCTATCCAACGCTGATACATCGGCATGGATAGAAAAAAATGCCCTTGGTGAGAAACTCATTGGCGGCGTTGTTATGCATGGCGCGTTCTTTATTGGACCAAAAGACTTCTATGCCGATCTAAATAATCTAACCGAAGACGACCACACAAAGTTCTGCATGACGAGTGTAAATTACGTTAACGATCTTTACGATCATATGCTTGGTAACCAGCAAATCAAACAAGCGCAACGTAAACACGCACGCTTTGTCAACTCAGGCATGATGGTTACGCTCGATGGTTCGGTTATTTCTGATGCATTAGAGAATGGTCAAGTTGTCAGTGGTGTTGGTGGCCAATATAACTTTGTTGCACAGTCGCACCAAATGCGAGATTCACGCTCGATCATCAAGATCCGTGCGACCAGTTACCGTAATGGCAAGCTGAAATCGAATATTTTATTCAACTATGGACACAATACTATTCCACGTCAGTTACGTGATATTGTAATCACTGAATATGGTATTGCTGATCTACGCGGCAAGCCGGATCACGTTGTTTATACTGAACTGATCAGAATTGCAGATTCTCGCTTCCAGCAGCAATTACTGGACGATGCAAAAGCCGCTGGTAAAGTTGCGAAGGATTACCAAATACCAAAAGCGTACGCTAATAACACGCCTGAAGCGATTCAAGCATTCTATAAAAAATATACAGATCAAGGCTTATTTGGCCCATTCCCATTCGGCTGTAGCTTTACAGATCAAGAGCTAAAACTGGGTAAAGCCCTTAAAGCACTTAAATCAAAAACCGCGACTAGCTCAGGTAAAATCAAAGCAATTGCCAATGCGATGAAATCACCAAAACCCGATCACAACATCGAGTCCCTACTCAAACGTATCGGCCTAGATAAGCCAGCCAGTTTTGAAGAAAAGATAACGCAAAAATTATTAATAGCAGAACTAATTAAATAATCGCTACGTTAAACCAACTATACCCACTGAGCTCGTCTCAGTGGGTTCTTTTGTATTCATCGATAATAAAAGCGAGGTGTTCAATGTCTAAGAACGATAGGAAGTTGTCATTATGCCCATACGCTGCAATATGGGGCTGCCCGAAATGCCCAGTTAAGCGTATATGCCCAGGAAAAACCACTATTGGTGACCAACCAATAAAACCCCAAAAAGTACCAGAAGTTAAATAAAACAAGGAGGCTTAAAAGCCTCCTTGTTACTTTTTTAAACCGTCATATTTTCATTAGAAAGGCCCAAGGTCGATTGCTTGTGCCACAAGTAAAAAACCAATCGAAATCGTAATCACAATGCCTAATAATGGTAAGAAGAATCGAACCCACTTCATATAGTCAACTTTTGCCATTACCAAAATTGCCATAAAGTAACCAGACGTTGGGAATAAGATATTCGTTATGCCGTCTCCCCATTGAGTCGCAAGGATAACGATTTGACGTGTTAAACCAATCAGATCGGCTAATGGCAATAAAATCGGTAACGTCAGTAATGTTTGTCCACTTCCAGACGGAACGAGGAAGTTAAAAACGGCTTGAGTTAGTAAGATACCTATCGAAGTCACAGAGTTTGGTAATGAACCTAGCATCTCAGACAGATTGTATACAATCGTATCAAGAATTTGTCCATCGGTAAGAACAACAGAAACGGCTCTTGCTACACCTGTTATCAACGCACCAACAAGCATCCCCTGAAAAGCTGTGTTAAAGTTTTCACAAATTTGATTACCTCGGTGGCCGATAATTATCGAGGTAATAATCGCCATCGTCATGAATAGCCCTGAAAGCTCATAAAAGCCAAGCCTAAACTTTAACGTTGATGCAATGATCCCAACAAACATGACGAGTGTTGCCAAACCTGCAATTTTCAAACGGGTTGTTGGCTGCTGTTCACTTTCGTCTTTTTCGTCACCCTTGCCAAGTAACGTTAATTTCAGTTTTACATCATGATCATAAGTCACGCTTGATTGCGGGTTGGCCTTCACTTTGCGCGCGTACAACACCACATATGCAACAGAAACAATCATGACTAAAGAAAGTACCATTACACGAAATCCAGCCCCTGAAAACATCGGTAGCTCTGCCAGCATGTGACCGAGCCCTACATTCGTCGGTGACGTAATACCAAACGCAAAGCCAAACGTACAACTGATCAATACCGTTGCGACAGCGGTCATTGAGTCATAGCCTAAGCGCAACATCAACGGTATAACTATCGGTAGATATGCGATACCAAGCTCTGGCGTACCGATAAAAGAACAAACGGCAGCAAACACAATCATCAATATTGGTACCATAAGGTAGGTTGCCGAACCTAACTGCTTAATCAGTAGGTTTACACCGTAATTGATGACACCAGTTCGTTGTAACACACCAATTGAGCCACCAACTAATAGCGTGAGGAAAACGACAACAGAAGCCTCACTTAACCCTCGCGGAATGGCAGTGACCACTTCCATCGCACCAACAGGGCTAGCTTCAACTAATTGATATGATCCAGCTACGACAGTTTCTCGACCATTTTCTAGGGTAATACGGTCAAACTTCCCTGTTGGAATGGCATAAGTCAAAACAGAAACAATCAATATCATAAATGTTAAAATGATATATATATCTGGCATCTCCCATTTACCAGATCCCTGCTCTTTTTGCTGATCTTCTGGATGGTGGCTATTCAGAACCCCATCTTTACTACCATTTGATTGCGCTTCCATGTCTACCCTCATTTTCATAAAAGACGATGTAAATTTGGTTACTTAAATGTTAAATCTCCTTAACATTTGAGCAGAATAGTATGCAATCCGTGCCACAAGAAGTATACAATCTGTCAATTGTGAACATTGTCACATGAAATTTTATGCACCATGACGGCAAATTAATGCATTTAAATTCGTAGAATATGCTCTTTTTGCCAATGAAAGCGTCGATTAGGTATCGGTTAACCCTTGATGATCAACACGTTGAACAAATGAGATTTTCATCATCTCTATTGAGCAGCTTCACTTTTCGTAGCTATGCTTAAAATAAAACGATGAGTCGTTACTGGTGATCTGAATTCTCGAGCTGAGAGGGAGGGATTTATGGAAGTAATGAAAGCAGTCTTATTTGGTCTTATATTATCCTTGTCTGTTGGCCCCATTGCGATTTTGGTTTTAAACAATGGCATGCATCATGGCTACCTTGCTGCCGTGCGCAGCGCTATCGGTGCGGCAGCAGCTGACTACTGTTATGCCGTAGTTAGCTTCATCATTGGTACTTTAATCATTAACAACATGGCTAATTATCAATTCCAAATTATTTTAATGTCTTCATGGATACTGATAATAATGGGTTTTTATGTCATGTATAACGCCCTTAAAAATACGAAACTACTGGCAAAGGTTTATTATAAAAAGAAAAAAATGGGCTTTCGCTCAACATTCTATCTTACATTAGCTAACCCAATCGCCATCATCGCTCTGTCTGCTTTCATTGGTCACTCTAACGAACAGCTCGATGTCTCTTTTGCCCTACAACTTGCAGGGGCTGTTTTTATAGGTAGTTTGCTTATTCAATGTATTCTCGCGATTTCTGGGTGCGTATTAAAGAAACACGAAGAAGCTGTCACCTTCCCCTTCTATTTACAATTGCTTGGTGGCTTAGCTATTTGCTTCTTTGGTACCTATAACTTTGTTGAACTTGCTAAATAGACAATATAATCACAGAAAGCGTGACCAAATCGGCCTTAGTACACACAATGAAAAGAACATTGCTGATGGCGCATATTTTTTCTTACGCCAAAAAAAGCGTGATTGTTCTTTTAAGAAATCAGCACCTAAGAATGAATCTGCAAGTTGCTTTGACTCCTTAGCATTCACCGCTTTAAGTTCGTCCAATTTACTACCCGCAAGAAACTGACGTTGCTCCTTATCCGTGACCCATTTCTTAGCAATGGACTCAGCCTCAAACATTAATTGATTTTCTGGCACAACCTTTTGAACTAAACCGATATTTAACGCCTCTTCCGCATTAGGCTTCCACCCTTCACTCCCTAGCATACGCAGGGCATTTTGATCGCCAATTAAGCGCGGAAAATGAAAGCTAGAACAACCTTCAGGCGTTATACCTAAGGCTGCAAAAGGCGTCGAAAATGTAGCACTTTCAGAGGCGATGATACCATTAGCTAAAGTAGCGGACGTAACACTAGCCCCTAACGCTGGACCATTAACAGCTATCAGTAAGGGCTTTTTACAATGAAGAAATGTTTCGAATAAAGCCTGATTATTTTTCACTATTAATTGATGAAGTTGCTTCGGAGGCATTAACTTAAGCGATCCACCTAAATTAACACCAGCGGAATAATACTTCCCCTTCCCTGTAAAGATCACCGCTTTGACGGCATCATCACTATTCACAATTGAGAAAACTTCTTTAAAGGCAGCCATCATTTCCATTGTCCAACCGTTTAGTTTTTTCGGACGGTTCATCGTAATGGTCAGCACACCATCCTCTAATCTGTTATCTAGGTGGCTTGCTGCAATATGACTTAAATTAAGATCATTCAACATTTTCTATCCTTAAAAATATTGGTGTAAATACTCTACTACAGCTCTAACGTTTACAGTAGATTAACATTTAGTAATTGAGATCTCGGTATCACGTAGTTAGGTCTATCGTCTATCAGCACAGGGAATGAACAAGCCTGTGACCCAACCCCTCAACAGCTTGTATAAAAAACCATCACTTTGAATTGGGTCACAACATCTTCAATCACATAACGATACGGTATTACTCAGATACTCAATTACTTACTCATTTCTACCTTCTAAGTGCCTAAATTGAAAAGTTGCCTGATCAGAACTCAGAAAATTACTCAATTTAGTACTTTAGGAGTTATGTATATGAAATATTTAGAAATGGCTAAAGCACTCTTTACCCAGCCGCTAACTTTGGAGGAACTGCATAAACTTGACCAACTTGAGCGTCAAGCAACAGGCAAAGAACGCATGTTTATTGGTGCCTTATGGGATGCAGCCTATGCGGCCGTTGAGCCAGCAGTGTTACACCAAGCACGTGAAGCTGGTTTACTCTAAATAAAGGCATTATGTTAATTTTGAAGGGAAACTGTACGTATTGCTTCCCTTCAACTTCACCCGTAATATTTTAGCCACTCTTTTCAATATCTATGACTTTATAAACATTAATAACTGCTTCCCCATTCATTATTCCCTCTTATAAAAAATTAAATATATCTGTAATCTTTCAACAAAAACAATAAATAACTTAAATTGAAGCTATAAAGAAACATCATTATTGAAAGCAATACACCCACCCGCCAAGTCATTGTTTTATTAGCAATATTCAGTGCAGTCCGATCAATATCACCATTTGTATTACTTTATTATTGATTAATTTATTTAATTAATAATAAATAGTGATAAACATCATCATGCAAAACCAAACAAACCCAAAATTAAGTGATCAAAATCATAAAGTTAGACCCACTAAAGTGATGGATATATCATTTTCCCCGAACACCCTTTGATCAACATATAATAATACAATACTTTGGCCGTATATTATTGAGTCAAAGGATTGGAATATTAGGATGAAGACACAAAAGGATATTGTCTTAGATGCGATTGAAATAGTTAGACCATCGATCGAACGTCTATTCACACGGACTAATCGACAAGAGCTCCATATCGTAGTGATGAACCCTCAAGTTAAGCCTTGGGAATCGAGCTTCGAAGAAGCAATATTGGTTGAAACGTCTATTGGTGAGCCTGATGCATGGACGATCCCCTTCGATCAACTCGCTAGAAAAAAAGCACAGCAAGCTTGGCGAGATTCTCAAGCGAATATTTCCCACCAAACCATTCACCCAAGCTCTCTTCATGATGATGATGTGCTTTATTACGGCTCTTTTGTTTACGGCAATATCGTTGTCGCCTGTAGCGGCGTTCAGCAATGGTACGACATGTTAATCAGCGGTTGGATTGCGCTTGCAATAGAGCAACTTACGATGAATGACTACCAAACTACAAAAATAAATAACCCTACTCAAACTTACCGATTTGAAAAATAATAAGGTCTAAAGCTATGAATAAATTCTTAAAAGCAGCAATGGTAACCGCAGGCGTACTTGTTTCAGCCTCTGCAATCTCAGCAGATTACCCAAGTAAAAACATTCGCTTAGTTGTTCCATTTGGTGCTGGCGGCGGTACTGACGCTGTTGGTCGAACATTGGCAAATAGTGCAAAAGATGTATTAGGCCAAAATATTGCTGTCATGAACCGTACGGGTGGCGCAGGCGCTGTTGGAATGAGCTTTGGTGCCCAACAACGTGCAGATGGTTATACACTAACGGTAGTTACTCGTGAGATTGCTTCTCTTCCTCAAATGGGGTTGATGAGACACGATGCTGATGACTTTAAGCTGATTCGGATGGTAAACCTTGACCCTGCGGTTGTCCTTGTTGCCGCTGACAGCCCATACAACACAATTAATGATTTAATCGAAGAAGCGAAACGTGAGCCAGGTAAAGTTAAATTTGCTTCAACAGCGGCCCCTAACTTCTATTTGATGGCATTAGAAAAAGACCAAGGCATTAAACTCAATGCGATTCCTTATAACGGCGCTTCTGAAGCTATCCCTGCGGTTTTAGGCAATCATACTGATGTCACTATGGTTACGCCTGGTGAATCCATTGCTCAATTACGTTCAGGTCAATTAAAAGCACTTGGTGTAATGTCTGACGAACGCATCTCTTTCATTAAAGATGTTCCAACTTTAAAAGAACAAGGTATTAATGTTGTAACAGGTACATGGCGTGGTATTGGGGCACCGAAAAACACACCCGATGACGTCATTGAAACTCTTGGCAAAGCATTTGATACAGCAATGGCGAGTGAAGAATTTAAATCATTCATGGAAACAGGTGCGATGACTATCCATAACCTGAATACTGAAGAGTTTACTCAGTTCGTTTACGAAGATACGCAAGCACTTGGCACTCTAATTAAGTAATCACCGTCCTAGAGCCAACCATCGTTTGTTGGCTCTATTCTTATAATCATGTTCAACATAAGGATAGATTCTATGCTGAATAGAAACTTTCTTTTCCCGTCCCTTATTATTTTATTAAGTGCGGCTGCATTATTTATTATTAGCCAATTTGATAAACCGATGTTTCAAGATGCCAGTGTCGATGCTCGGTTTTTCCCTATGGTTGTTGTTATTGCACAAATTGTTATCTGTTGTGTATTGCTCGTTCAACACAAAATAAAAATGAACAAACAAGCACTCGACGTTGAAGACTCTCTTTTTTCTAAACTGTCTGTTTTTGGTGTCATTTTTCTCATTGGTTACGCACTACTCATTCATTTTATTGGCTATCTTTTTGCAAGTCTTATCGCTTTCATCTTTTACCTTATTTACTTCAACGTTAAGAAGCCACTTTATTATGTCGTGGCTGCCGTTTTTGTTTTTTCTGTTTACTACCTATTCGGTGAAGTGTTCTTAATTGCACTTCCTGAAGGCATTATTTTTTAAGAGGCCGTTATGCTAGAACATTTAATGACAGGTCTTTTTACGGCCTTTAGCCCAAGCGTTTTCCCTGTATTGATTTTCGGGGTACTCGGTGGAATTATTCTCGGTGCCTTACCTGGCTTAACCGCAACAATGGGGGTCGCTATTTTGCTCCCCTTCACATTTGGTATGGAACCAACGGCTGCACTCGTAATGCTAATTGGCGTCTACATCGGTGGCATCTATGGTGGCTCGATTGCGGCAATATTACTTAAAACACCCGGTACACCCGCCTCTGCGGCAACGGTACTTGATGGCCACACGTTAGCCGTAAAAGGGCAAGCCGCAAGAGCACTCAGTATATCTGCCGTTGCTTCTTTTGTAGGCGGTTTAATCAGTACCATAGTGTTAATCGCGATTGCGCCTTTACTGGCTGATTTCGCACTCAAGTTTAATGCGCCAGAATATTTTGCCTTGGCACTCTTTGGCTTAACCATTATTGCCAGCGTCTCTTCAAAAAACATCTTAAAAGGCTTACTTGCCGGGACTATCGGGCTATTGATATCGACCGTCGGACTTGATCCTATTAGCAGCGTGCCACGCTTTACCTTTGATGTAATGGACCTCTATAGTGGTATTAACGTTATACCCGTATTGATTGGCTTATTTGCTATTTCCGAAGGGCTAAATCAATTAGAAAAACTACATGCACAAAAGAAAAGCGCACCACCGAAATTTGACCAGAAGCTCTTGAGCAAAGCGGATCTAAAAGCGATGCTACCAACGGCGGTAAAAAGTGGGTTAATGGGGACAACCATTGGCTCGGTTCCGGGTGCTGGTGCTGATATTTCCGCGTTCGTTTGCTACAACGAGGCAAAACGTTCCGCAAAGAATCCTGATGAGTTTGGTAAAGGCTCTGTACAGGGCTTAGCCGCCGCTGAAGCCGGCAATAATGGTGTAACAGGTGGCTCGTTAGTTCCCCTATTAACACTTGGTGTTCCAGGAGATGCTGTTGCCGCTGTTTTGCTTGGTGCATTGATTGTGCAAGGGTTAACCCCTGGCCCACTGCTCTTTAGCCAAAACCCTGAAGTCGTTTATGGCGTATTTAGCTCAATGCTTGTTGCTAACATTGTCATGCTAATTATCGGCTTAGTCGGCATCCGTTTTTTCTGCCGTATCATTGAAGTGCCAAAGATCATTATGATCCCAATTATCATTTTCCTATCGGTAATTGGTGCCTACGCAATAAACAACTCAATGTTTGATGTCGCTATTGCAATTTCATTTGGCTTACTTGGCTTTGTATTAAATAAAATGGAGATCCCTTCCTCGCCCATACTGCTCGCCATTATTCTCGGGCCAATGGCGGAAACAAACCTCAGAAAATCATTATTGATGTATGAAGGTAGCTGGTCATTTTTATACGAAAGACCAATCGCACTGGCTTTCATTGTCTTAGCGATGTTCTCAGTCTACTCAACAATAAAGCTGAAGAAGAAACAAGCTAAGAGCGACGTTGTACACCAATAACTTTATAGCGTCCTATCTCATGGCTTGGGTTAGCGTATAGCCCAAGCCATGCTGACTTAAATCTACCAAGAGTTATAACCGCCCCCCAGACATTGACAGCAAGCATACCCTCCCCCACAAAACATCACCTCAAATTATGTATTAACCATAGCTAGCCTTATGTATCCCCCAGCCCTCAAGTGTTCAAATACCAACCATAAAGACACAGCCACTTACCCTACAGAATTAAAGTGACAAACAACCAAGGTGTCTTTGAATAACTAACGGTGTAGCTCATTAGGATCGCAATTCATGCGCTAGCTACTTACTCGCAAGTGTCCTTTAACCCGGATTGGTTAAATGTAAGCACTCATAGGATATTAGTATGAAGATTCTCTTTAATTTATATGCCTTTACGCTCGCAATCATTGCCATCTTCTGTGTTGTGCTAATGACAGAGCCTGGTCAGGTTATCGGTGTACCAAGAAACTGGTTACTTCACTACTACCGCTATATGCCATTGTTTTGGACTATCCAAATCATCGCATTAATTACGCTTTGGATTGCTAACTATCGCGGTAAATTCTGGAAACCAATCTGGCTAGGACTTGCTTCTATGGGGGTTGGCATAACCTTTTGGGCACAGTCTTTTGCGATGCCGACGGCATTCCCGACAGAGCAGCTGAACGCTAAGTATTATTCCGTCAAGGATGCTGACATGTTGATCCCAGAAGAAGACTCACGCGTTTATGTCACTGAAATCAATGGTGAGGTTCGAATCTTCCCTCGCTACCACCTTCAGGTACCTCATGTTGCTGGTTGGGAATCTGAAGGCATTGGTTATGCGATAACATATTGTGGTCTATCTAATCTCCCGATGGTCGTAGAGACTGATTATGGTCTAGGAAACTCTGACCTACAGGTACTCGGCCAAGTACATAACAACCTTATTTTTAAAGATGTAAAAAATGGCACTGCTATCCAACAAATTACCATGCAATCAGAGTTTACTGACCACTCGACCACGGTTCACCCAAACACTCAAATGGATTGGGAGAAAGCGAAAGATATGTACCCAGATGCCAAGGTATACATCTATGGAATGGAAAGGTTAATAGACAATGTTTTACTTGGGTTGTTCGAAAAACCCTTGCAAGATCAGCGTGATATTAATAACCCTAATTTTATGTTCGATACGTTAAACCTTATAGATTCACGACTTAATCCTAAAATAGAGGTGTTCGGTTACGACAATGGCAAACAACAAATCGCAATTGACCCTGACTTTGCTCGTGCTAATGACGGCTTTGAATTTCAACTAAACGATGATGTATTAACAATATCTACCGATGGTGATGTGGTAAGGCTTTTAAACGCCGTAGGTGAACAAGTTCCTACCCATAACGGTATACATTTCGGTATTTGGTCTCAATTTTTTCCCGGCACAGAGGTACTAAAATGAAACATTTAATCATTGCTTTAATGTGTACATTAGTCGTGTCGATGACAGATATTGACCAACCCTACGAGCGTTTAATGATAAGGCAGCACCATCAACAAATAGATACACCAGAGTTAAACACCGATGACGTTTCGTTATTTATTAAACATGTTCAAGACTAGCAACTAGATAAATACATCTAAGTAGGCACTCGAAGTATACGGCTGATGGGTTGAGAATAGTTTCTACCTATCAGTCGCTCCCCTTAACCACTGATACAAATACAAACGCCATACAAAGCACAGCCCCCATCTTTCACCTTCAATTATCCTCAGGGTGCCCTAAACCTAAGCAGTTAGCTTAGATCACTTGAAAAACTCACTCATTAAACCCCTATAGCGAACTAGAATTAATGGGATTCAGACAACGTTAAAAATACGTGGTTAATGGGGTAACAACTGTGGATCTGAACTTACTAACAACCTTTTTGAGTGTCTATAAACACACTTCCATTACTGTTGCCGCTGAAGAATTAGATTTATCTCAGCCAGCAGTGAGCGCAGCCTTAAAGAGGCTCGAAAATTTTGTTGGAAAGCCCCTCTTTGTTCGAGATGGACGAGGGATCTCACCGACAGGCGCCGCAGTTGCGTTAGCAAATAAGATTGAGTTGCCGCTTACCGTATTAGAAACCATTGGTACGCAACAAGAGTCCCTTACTGTCTATTGCAGTGAAATGGTATTGCACCTAGTCAGTCATATAGAAGGAATTAAGCTAAGTGAAACGCCATTAGAAGAAAAAGCTATCTTTGATGACCTCTACACGCAAAAGGTCGATCTAGTTATCGATGTCATGTCTAGTAGGCAACATTCGCTTATTGTGGAAGAATTCCACCAAGAAGAGCCGACATGTTTAACACGGTTAGATCACCCCAGAATCCATGCTCAAATGACAAAAGAAGAATATTTCTCAGAAGAACACATCGCGTTAAAATTCACTCGAAACAATACCAATACCATCAACAATCTCGCTGAAAAGCCTGTTGAGCCGCGTAAAGTAAAGATTGAAACGGGCTCTCTATCTAGTATGTTAATTCTTTCTTCTGTCAGCGATTATATCGCTTCTTCTCCTCGTTCAATTGCAGAGAAATTAGCGCCAAAGCTCAACCTTCGAGTTCATCATTACCCTTTTAAAATGAAGCCCGTGAGGCTATTCATGATCTATCATCGACGTTATGCAAATGACCCTTTCCACACAGCAAAGCGACAGATTTTAAAGACCGCGATTACTCAAAAAAGCTAAACCACTAAACCAGTGTTTAAAGTAAGTACTCTCAATAACATCATGATAGAAGCATATTTTGAATGATAGGGGCATGTTCTTTACATGTCTTCACCAAATCGAGAAGTTGGGCGTTAGAGCCAGTGCGTTTGTAGTAAATATATAATGGCAAAATTAAATTAATTTCGTTGATCGGAATACAAACACAGTTTTCCTGCGCGATAAACTTAATGCACTCTGGCGCAATTGAAATACCAAGCCCTGAAGATACTGAAGTGACTAGGTTTCTCATATTATCAGGATGAAAAGTGATATTAGGAGAGAAGCCACTTTCTTGAAATAAATGCAAAATATGTTCATACATCTCTGTCCATTCCGCCCGGCGGAAGAGAATAAATTTTTCACCACGTAACTCACTAATACTTAGACTTTTTTCACTTGCTAGCGGGTGATGTTTCGGTACGATTGCCACCAACCTATCAATATAAATCTCTTCAACATTAAATAGATTGCCATCAAGCTTGGGTTGACGCCGAGAAAAGGCAATATCTATTTTGTTTTCAATGAGCGCTTCATATTGTTCTTGAGCTGTCATTTCATGCAAAGTAGTCAGTACATTTGTATGAGACGCACTAAAACTATTAATTAACTTTGGCATGAAAAATGAGCTTGCCGTTGCTAAATAACCAATATTAATTTGACACTCAACACTATCATTTGATTGACGAATAAGATCTTTAACCCTTTTATCATTTGATATGATTTTTAACGCTTCAGGCAACAATGCATCACCGGCTTTAGTCAGCTCTACTTGGTGTGTTGTTCGTAAAAATAATTTTACACCAAGCTCACTTTCAAGATCTGACACATGCCTAGAGACTGTCGGCTGTACCGTATGGAGCTCTCTGGCTGCCGCCGAGAAATTTTTGATTTTCGCCACAGTCACAAACGTTTTGAGTGTTTTTATGTCCATTCACTTTGCTTATTCATCATTTGTATTATTGTTATACATTAATATTATTTCCACTGATATGTAAGCATCTTTATAGTGAAACGTGCATCAAGTCTCAAGCATTAGTATGCATCCCGCCAACAAGAACAAAAGGGAGAGATCTTGCTTACTTGCCCTATTACTACAGGAACATACACATGGATATAGATATTATTGTTGTATTGGTTTACTTCACCTTTCTCATGAGCTTAGGCTGGGTATTCCGCTCTGCAGCAGCCAATACAAGTGATTATTTCCGAGGGGGCGGCCGAATGCTCTGGTGGATGGTTGGCTCAAGTGCTTTTATGATGGCGCTAAGTGCAATGACCTTCACAGGTCTTATGGGGAAAGCGTTAACCAGTGGTATGTCCGTCGCAGTTGTCTTCTTCGCAAACGCATTAGGCTACTTTTGTAATTATCTTTTCTTTGCTGCGAAAGCTCGTCAAATGCGGGTGATTAGTCCTTTACAGGGAGTAAGGCTACGCCTTGGTAAAACCAATGAGCAAGTATTCACTTGGGCAAATGTACCGCTTAGTGTCTTACAAGCCGCGATTTGGCTTAATGGCTTGGCTGTCTTTACAAGTGCCGTTATTGGGGTACCACTTGAACAAACAATTATTGGTGCAGGTTTAGTCGTATTATTCATGTCACTAGTCGGTGGTAGCTGGGCTGTTATTGCTTCTGATTTCATGCAGATGATCATCATTACCGTGATGACATTTGTTGCTGCTATGGTCGCAATTTGGAAGTCAGGTGGTGTTGGTAACTTATTAGAAGTCGGTCTTCCAACTCAACAACTTATTGGTGATGGTTATAGCTACACTTACCTTTTTGTTGGCTGGTTTATCTGTATTTTTGTTAAACAGTTCTTTAGTACCAACAACATGGTCGATTCCTACCGATTCATTGCATCAAAAGATACTAAAAACGCACGTAAAGCGGCGCTACTGGCTTGTTCATTAATGATCATTGGTCCACTAACGTGGTTCCTGCCGGCATGGTTCGTTGCGGGAAATTATCCAGATATCACAACTTGGGGACTTGATGGCCTAGGTAATAATATTGCAGATGCTACCTACTACATTTTTGTAAAACGTGAAATGCCAGTTGGTATGGTCGGCTTAATGCTAGCTGCAATGTTTGCAGCAACAATGTCATCGATGGATTCAGCCCTAAACCGTAATGCTGGTATCATTCTTAAAAGTGTCTATGAACCTTACTTCTGTAAAGATTTCTCTGAAAAACACCTAATGCTAGCAAGTAAAATACTAACGGCTGTATTTGGTGTGATCATCATCGTGACAGGTTTATTCTTAACATCGTTGAAAGAGTTTGGCTTATTTGACCTAATGATGCTTGTAGGCACATTAGTTGGCTTCCCTGTTCTTATTCCTTCAATCCTGTGCTTCTTTATACGTAAAACGCCTGACTGGGCTGGTTGGGGTACGATCCTCGTTGGTATGTGTGTATCTGCAATCATCGCATTTGGTATAACACCGCAGGCAATTGAAACACTCTTTAACCTTGATACTCCAATCTCTGCTCGTGAGTTCTCGGAAATGAAATCGGTAACAATGGGTGTTATTGGACACATGTCTATCACACTACCGTTCTTTGTACTTTCTCAATTCTTTTATAAAGAACCATCGCCAGAACGTGCCGCTGAAATTAATACATTCTTCAACAACGTCGATACTGAAGTTGTCGTGGAAGACTCTGAAGCAAGCATTGCAATGGATAACAAACAGCACGATATGCTTGGAAAAATGCTACTTACCGCTTCGGTTTTCTTATCGATGCTAGCGTTTGTTCCTAATCCATTATGGGGTAAGGCACTGTTCCTTATTGTCGCGGGTATTGTAGGACTCATCGGATTCATACTCCTACGAACAATTAAAACGGCACCGCAACTAGAAGCTGCAACATCAAACACTTAATCAAATAAATATATCAGTATTAGAGGTAGGAACGTTGTTCCTGCCTCTTTGGGGAAGACATGTCAGTACAACAACGATTTGGTGGTGAACTCAGTGATGAAGAATTTCGAAAATTCACCCTCTACACCACCCAAAGTAATAATTTCGAAGATGACAATGCAAGAGCAAAAATCATCGGCTTCAACAACTCTGGGGTAAGAGTTGCACCAGGCGCCATTGTGAGAATTGGTGACAACCAAATTGGTGAAAACTCGTATGTTGGTCTCTATAGCTATATCAACGGTGATGTATCTATTGGTCTGAATGTCTTGATTGGTCCACACGTCTCGATCGTAGCATCCAACCACTTATACGATCCGCAAACCGACCATTTCAGTGCTCGCAGTAACCTTCAAAAAGGAAAAGTAAGCATTGAGGATGGTGTTTGGTTAACGTCTGGCGTCGTCATTACACCCGGTGTCACCGTCGGTAAATGTGCATTAGTTTGCGCCAATTCTGTGGTCACACAAACCGTGGAACCTTATTCCATTGTGGCAGGTACACCAGCGAAAGAAATTGGAAAAATTGATCCTAAAAGTGGCAAGTATCACTGGTATAAAGAGGAGGTTTAGCATGTTGTCTTTAGACCGACACCACGATTTTCAAGTTTTTGTATCCCCGAAAAACCAACAACCATCGGCGGTTAATCCACCGCGCTTTAATTGGCCTCAGGAAAAATACGAGTACACATACTCTATCGATCTTGAGCATGTTGAAAAACAACTTCAATGGCGATGGGTTAACGTATCCTCTCCTTTCCAGCTCCCATTTTTATTATCAAGCGGTGAATATCGCTGGCGAGTTACCGATATAAATAATCAAGTCTCGGAATGGCTAACTTTCAGTGTTTCTGATGATACAGAAAACTATTTACCGCCTACAGCTCAAGAGTTATTTGAACTTTGTCATGGCAAAGATCAATTCTTAATGTATTTTGACGAGGACATAAGCAAGGTATGCAATGCCTCTCAGGCCGCTTTAAGCAAGCTACAGAATACCGCGGCCTTAGCTGATATCAATGCTATCACCTACCCAACTCATTACCGCCGTGGAGAAGAAGAAGGTAAACGTACTGCGATTGCAAATGTACGAAATTGGATCGACCGAGACTTAATGGCATTAACCCTTCTCTATAAAATTTGGGGTAAAGAAGAAAGTGGCCGTCAAGCTGTCTCATTGTTACTTCGTTTAGCTGAATGGAGCCCTGAAGGCCCAGCCTCGTTATTACGCCCTTGCACATGGGGTGACGAAGTGGGACTTTCATTATCAAGAAACCTCTATTTAGCCTACCACTGGCTATCCCCTTTATTGACTGATAGCGAAAAAGATTTCATTCGACCGATGCTCATTCGTATGGCCTACCAAATGGAGGAACGGTTAGAGCAGGATATGTTTAAGCAATACCCAGGGCATTCGCATACCTCACGCCTTCCAGCCTATCTTGGTATTGCGGCATTAGCGCTTCATAAAGAATTTGAACGCGATGTCTGTACACGTTGGTTAGAATACTCGCTAATGATATACCGGAGCGTGCTTCCATTTTATGGTGGTGAAGACGGAAGTTGGGCTGAGGGGGCTTTTTATTCGTCATCTTACAGCAAGTGGCAGCACCCTTTCTTCCTTACTGTAGAGCGCATTAGCGGCTTTTCGTTTTACAATCACCCTTTCTACAAAAACTATCATCAGTTTGCGATGGACTTCGTCGCCAGTGATGAAGACATTCATCCATTTGGTGACGGTTTTTGGTGTAAGCGGGATAACAGCGTTGAATGGCCGGGTTTCTTTGCTCAGAACCCTTTACGCATATATGCAGACCGTTTCGGTAACAAAATTTCACGCGATATGTGTAAAGCATTAGAAGTAAATATTGATACCTACGAGCTACATTTGCTGGATGTAATTCCAACCATAAAACAAATTGAATGCTTAAATAACCCACCAGCGACTACTACCAGTAATGAAACGGCTGCAGATAGTCTCTATAGCAAGTTCTATAACTTTGCTGGCTTCGGCAATGTGAAATGGAAAGAGTCGTCATTGTATTTTAGAGCAAGTCAATTTGGTAATAGTTCACACCGTCACGCTGACCAAGGTAACATCACACTGATTGACTCAGGCGACAATGTACTCACGCCAAGTGGTAGCTATGGGTACCGGTTTGGTAGTGGTCACCACAGCGAATGGACTCGAACAACGAAAGCACATAACTTACCCTTAATAGGTGGTATTGGGCAGATCCTTGATGACGAGTCAGCAACGGCCAGTGTTATCAGAAGTCAGTCAGGCAATAATTGGTATCTCGCGCAAATAGATCTTAGCAAGGCATACCGGGATGTAGTCAGCTTCATTCGCACCATCGTCTTCGTCGCAGATAAAGGACTAATGGTATGCGACAAGATCCAGCTTGAAGAAGCTAAGCCTATACAGTGGAGACTTCACTCACCCTTAGCAGCAGAGAAAACAAGCAATTATATCTCTCTTACTGGGTATGAAAATACATATACAATCAGTTTAGCCAATCATAAAAACGTATCTCCTACTTTAGCATTTGGTTATGATAATGACCCTTCCCACAGTGAAGCCGTTATCTCTGATGCAAGCGAGGATATAAATCACATTGAATGGGAACTCGCTAAGCAAGAAGAGCATCTCATTCTTGGCTGTTGCGAGAAGCGTCCTTTCTTATTTACTATTGAAGATAATAGAACCATTAACGTTTTTATCGAGCAAGAAAAAATTGAAATTGACTTATCAGCCAAGAGCCAGATCATAGTATCGAATAAATAAACAATAATTTTAGCATAATAAAAACAATTAAATTCGAACCACCTAAAAAAACTTTTAGGTGGTTCTTCCACCCCTATCAATGTTACCTTYGCAAACATCAAACTCAGCAAACGTCATCGCTTGCATCACAAGAAAATTGATGAATAAATTTGCAATTTACGCCTTTTCTAATAAGTTTAATATAGAATAATATTTAATCGAACATATAAGTGAAATAAATTTATTATTGATATTTTAGAGTGATTAGTTTAATCATTCTTGGTGAAATATAAAAAACACTATAGCCCATATTTTAATTACATTAAATGCATATAGCATCAGGGATGAGCATATGAAGAAATTAAATCATGCTATTAATGATGGTAATTTAACTATATTTAACATGAATTCAATTTTGTTATTACTTTCTTGTGGTTTAATTTTTCTTTTTTCACCCCTCTCATATGCAAATGGACTAGAGCTAAAATTTGGTGGTTGGAGCCATCATGGTAAATCTTTTGCAACTGATGATTATGATTATTCTGAGGTTCATAATGGTATCGGCATAGAGTATTTTTTTGGAGATAAAAATTGGAAGCCAGTGATTGGCATTTGGACAATGGAAGATTCATTTAAAGAACGATTATTCCAAGTTGGAGTGGGTTATCGCTATAGACCTGATTTTCTCGATGGTCGTATTAGCGCCCAATTAATGCTGGCTTATGAGCGCAGAGGTGAACGTGTAGTATCACTGAATACTGGTGATACAAAAGAAATTCATATGCAAAACCAACTTCAAGTCATTCCATATTTGCACTTTGTGCTTATCCCCTCAATCGGAGCCGCAGTAGACTTTACTTACGTGCCAAGGCTGAGTGAAACTGATGTGGAGACCTTCTTTATTCGTTTCAGTATTTCACCTCAAGCGATGAGAAAAACGTTTTTGTAGAGTGAAAGCAATGAGTCTACTAACTATAGCGACCAGCATTTCAGCTGTGTGCTGAATTCATTGTTACAGAAAGGCTATAAGAACCATTCGCTGATGATAGAAGCATTTCCCAAATAATGAATTTACGGGTAAAAAGCTCTATCACCAGTACTATGGGTAACTAAAAAGATGAATTTTCACATATAGTGACTAGAAAGGATATGGATAAACCTAGACTTATCTTCAAGGGCTAGTGCATTGATTCCAGCAGCAGCTTTACGCCCACCACCGGTCTTAAACTGAGTACAGACTTCATCAGCCCCAGTTCGGTTATTCAACGGTGCTCTAACACTGACAGTATAATCGTCTTGATTTGCATTTAACGTTAACACCGCGTGTGCTTTATCTGGCTGTTGGTTTGCCAATTCATTGCTAAAGACACCACTTATACGCCTTGCCCACGCTTCACAGGGCAATTCAAATACCCGGCTAATATCGTCATCATGAATAGCAGTTAATGCTGCTATATTTTTATAATCTTGCTCGTAGCCTTTTTTTAACAAGTAATACGGAGAACTTTGATCTTCACGTAAATCAAATGGGTTCTCATATTTCATCAGTGAGGTATAAAGCTCAGCAGGCGCTATATGTAAGTCAAATAGCGATGCACCATAACCGTTATAGTTGATTAATGTGCCAAGCTCTTTCAAAAACGCTATCTCAGTTTCAGTAAAGTTCTGTTGCTGAGCTAGAACCAAAGCGGCAGCATATAGGTTGTCGCCAAAAGCAGCAGCGATCGCCCAATGTACAAACTGGCCATTGAGTTTTTCATTAATCAATAAGCTGGTACAGACTTCAGCATCTAAGTTAATTAATGCTTCAAGGTTACTAGCGGCCGGAATTTCTCCTGAACGGTGATGATCACAGTAAAAGACCTCAACACCTTGCGCTAATAAGCGCTCTAATTCAGGTAAGTTCTTTTCCATCGAAATGTCTAATACTGTTACTGACGTTACATTACCTTTCGCGACTACTTGTTCTAGCAGTTTAATGTCTCGCTTAACACCAGTGATCAATGTGCTTTGCTTGGGTTCAGCTAAGCGTAATTGCAGTAAAGCAATAATGCCATCGGCATCACCATTAAAAATATCGTAATGCATACTCTTCCTAAGTTTGTATAAAGCCCAAAGTAACGTGGTAGTACAAGGCTAAATATAATACAGATCGTTATCTTATCAACCAATTATTACCCGTAACGAGAATATTAGACACTTAACCAATTGGGGGTGCTTTAGAAGCTTGATATTTGCGTGCGGATTATCGTCTTTACGTGAAAATGGAGGGCTCTAATACAATAAAGCCCCCAAAATTCAGCAATCATTTGGGGCTTTATTTACATCAAGTCAAAGAGCATATTAACTTGCTGGCTCAATCGTGCCATTAAAGGCTTCTTGCATAAATTCAGCTATCGGCTGAGAATGAAAAATGCTAACCACTTTTTGATAGTCGCTGTTATCTTTCTCGTCTTCTCGAGCTGCGATAACCATTACCGCTAATGGTGCATCTTTTGCTTCTAAGAACAAACCTTGTTCCTGTGGGTTTAGCCCCGCAGACATTACATAGTTCATCGTGATAGCGGCGGCATCAACATCATCAAGACTTCTCGGCAATTGAGCGGCCTCAACCTCAACGAACCTAAAACCTTTTGGGTTATCAACGATATCATGCAGCGTTGCTGTAAAACCAACGTCAGGTTTTAAGGTAATCAACTGTGCCTCTTCTAGAAGGAGCAACCCTCGCCCACCGTTGGTTGGATCATTGGGAATGGCAATCTTGGCTTTTTCAGGTAGCTCGGCTAGAGAGGCATGTTTGTTAGAGTAAATCCCCATGCGCATAAGTATTGACTCGCCAATAGATACTAGATTGGCATTGTTCCCGTTATTGTAGTTTTGCAAAAAAGGTAAATGCTGATAACTATTAAGGTTAAGACTTCCATCGGCCAGAGCCGCGTTTGGGGTGATATAATCTGAGAACTCAACAACCTCAATGTTCACGCCTTGTTTTTGTGCCTCTTTCGCTACAGCCTCAACAACTTGAGCGTGCGGCCCTGAGGTCGCTCCTATTTTGATAATCGAATCATCCTTTTGACCGCAAGCCGCTAAGCTCACACAGGCGATTATAGATAGAATCCATCGTTTCATCTTGGCATGTTCCTTCATGACTAATCCTTTAATAAACAGATACAGCTTTAGATACCTACCACTTTAGACATCCATACGTCCATAATATACAGAGTGCTTTACAATTCAAGCGATTCTATCGTGAGAGGCATGATTAAAAGGCGTAATTTATTCCAACGTCGAATATAAAATACAGTAATTTAATCCACACTAAACACTACATACATACCAAGATACGAACGGCCGAACGATACATAAAATTCATAATAAAATTAAAAGCATATTATAAACACTATAAAACTGGACATAAAGCAGTCATAAATGCCTAAAAAACACTCCATTGAAACTTATTATATGGATTAAGATCGCATTATTGACACTTTAGTAGATTAGCTATAACCGTCTTTCACTTCAGTCTGATATAACGACGCCATTATGCATATATGTGACCTACATAGACTGCTTATACCAAGTGTTTTATTACAAGGAAATATTATGAGGCTAGGGTTTAAAGCAAGAATTAACCTCAGTGTTGCGGCTTTGGTGGCTTGCTCGTTATTTGTTCTCGGTGCTATCAACATCCACAGTTTAAAAACATACATGGTTGATAGTCTAACCCAGACGACCATGAGTACCTTATATTCCCAAGCCTCCGAAATTGAAACTTGGGTAAAAGATGAAATAAGCGCTATTGATCACAGCGCCAAACTTTTTTCAGCTGATCTTTCACAGCAAGAGAATATCAATTTAGTTACGCTGTTAGCGGCCTCAAGTAATTTGAACAATGCGGCTATCGCCTACGATGATGGCCGTACCTATGCCGCTCACGGTGGCGATAATGGTGTTTTCCCTGTCTCTGAGCAATTCAAGCAACGTCCATGGTACATTCAAGCGAAACAACAAAGGCAAGTTATACTAACCGATATTTATACCGATTCAGTCACCAATAATCCCGTCATCAGTATTGCAGCACCGGTGTATGAGAACGGTCAGTTTGTTGGGGTTCTTTTAGGCGATTTACAACTTGGGGAAATAACCCAAAAAGTCAATGAGTTCCGTTTTGCAGGTGGTGCGGCAACTTTAGTCGATAATAATTTCATTTTTATTGCGAGTGATGATCCTACCGATATCGGCAAAACCCCATCACAAGTCAGCTCTGATTTTATCGAGCTTGAACAAAGCTTTAAAAGCCGTTCTAACGGTAATTTACTCATTCCCTACCTCGGCACTCAAATGCATGGGTATTTCACTCGTATAAACCTCTCAAACGATGTTTCGTGGACGTTGATGATCTTCGTTGATGAAGATACGGCACTTACGAGTGTGAATGAAATGGTTTCAGATTCAATCATGCTTATTTTAGTACTGATTCTCGTGAGTGTTATCGCGATAATCATGATTATGCGTCACCTTTACCGCCCTCTCATCGAGCTTAAAGGCGCGGTTCAAGATCTTGGTAAAGGCAGTGGTGATCTCACCCGACGCCTCACCGTGCATAGTAATGATGATTTGGGACAAATCAGTCACGGCTTTAATGACTTTGTCAGTAATTTGCAACACATGATGCTGAAAGTCGTCGACTCATCCACTTTGATCTCATCAAATATCGAGCAGTTAAGCACAAACGCTAAACAGAATGAAAGCCAACTTCTCACGCATTCGCACGAAACTGAACAGGTTGTAACCGCTATATCACAAATGAGCGAGACCGCAATTTCAGTGGCAGAAAACATCGTACAATCGACGCAAATCACGCAAGCGGCCAATGCTGAAGCCGATCAATCAAAAGCTGTTGTGCATAATGCCGTCAGTAGTGTGAGCAGTTTGGTTGATGAAGTCGATGCCATGTCTGAACGTATTCAAGTCATGAATCAAGATGCCAATCAAATCAACGCGACACTTTCTGTTATTGGTGACATTGCAGAGCAAACCAACTTATTGGCTTTGAATGCCGCGATTGAAGCCGCACGCGCAGGCGAACAAGGACGGGGATTCGCTGTTGTGGCCGATGAAGTTCGTGCATTAGCGGCGCGTACACAGCAGAGCACGTCTGAAATCAATGAGATGTTGGCTAAATTATTACAAGGCACAAATAACGTTGTTACAGCAATGAACAATACAAAAGAACGTTGCCAATCGGCGGCCAATACTACGTCTGAGGTTTCCGAAACCTTAGACCAAATGGGCTTATCGGTGAATCAAATCGAGCAGTTAAGTACACAAATTTCAACAGCTGCAGAAGAACAAAGTGTCGTCAGTAATGAGGTAAACCAAAACATGCTCACCATCAGAGACATTGTAAATACCTTAGTACAAAGCGGACAAGAAACGGTCAAAGCCACAGATTCTGTTGCTAAAGCCAATCAAGGACTACTCAGTTTAGTCACGCAATTTAAACTGAAATAAATAACCCTTAAAACGGTATCTAGGCACTGGAAGTAATCCAGTGCCTGAATCATAACGTCTCGCCTTTATTAAGACGTTTATCTTTCATTTTCGATTCATCCTGTCTTTTTATTTAACGCTCTCAGCGTATTTATCGTCAATCTATAGGTTTTATCAATGGCTGTATCTTGTTTGTCGCTCCTCGGAGAACACGACGCAAACTTGCTTTCCCCTACTTTCCAAAAACTTCACCAAGATGTCTTTTCGGATTACTTTTCCCGCGATCCAAATAAATGGCCTGTCTTTGCTGAGCCCGGCTTTGCCGCTATGACAGAATTTCGTCGCAGCCGACTCTTACCCGGCGATCGTATCAATGCTTATCCTAATGGTAATGCTCTTCACCAACGTATCTTGACGGAATCATCGATACCGCAGCAGCGTATTCAACCGAACGGTCAAGGTGACGAACTTCTCGCCTTTGCGGCTGCACTATCGAAAGATTGGGAGAACCCATCATCGGTAGAAAACGTTGTCACCATGCCTGCGGATCCTGCCATCTATGGTTCAATGCTTTGCTCGCTTGCTAATCCTAACTTAGCCTACAGCGAATATGCGGGCATGGCGGATCAATTAGAGAAGAAAGTCATTCGCCAGATCGCAACACAAGTTGGCTATGATACCGAGCAATGCACCGGCCTTTTCACTCAAGGGGGTACTTTTTGTAATCTTTACGGCTACCTGCTCGGTATTCGTAAATCGTTACCTAATGCGAAATTCAATGGGCTCGCTTCAAGCCCCGATTACCGTATTCTGAACTCTCAAGGTGGTCATTATTCTAACATCACCAACCTTTCACTACTTGGTATCGATATTCGCGATAAAACGATTCGAATTAAAGTGACAGACAGCCATGAAATGGACATCAATGATCTTGAACGTCAACTTCGTGCTTGTTTTGCCGTTAACTGTCGTGTGCCGACTATCATGCTGACCACGGGTACAACAGACACGTTTGCCGTTGATAGCGTTAAGCAAGTCTATGACCTACGTAATCAATTATGTGAAGAATATCAGGTAGACGTTAAACCCCATATCCATGTTGATGCAGCGGTCGGTTGGTCAATGATGTTCTTCTTTGATTATGATTTTTCACGTAATCCACTCGACATTAACCCTGTAACTCTCAAAGGCTTGGAGTCAACTGTCAGAAAATTCAGCGAAATGAAGTACGCTGATTCGTTCACGGTTGATTTTCATAAGTGGGGTTATGTACCGTATACGTCGAGTTTGGTGATGATCAAAAACAAAGACGACATGAAAGCGCTGGAAAACGACCCAGAAAACTTCTCGTACTTCGAACATGATCTTCAAGGCCAAACCCACTTACAGTCTACGATCGAATGTTCTCGTGGCGCTGTGGGGGTCTTTGGTGCCTACGCCGCTCTTGAGTATATGGGCATTGAGGGTTACCAAATCATTCTTGCTCATTGCCTGCAAAACGCAAACTACTTCCGTCAGCAACTACTCGGCTTAGGTAACGCAAAGGTCATGGTGCCTGAAAATCAAGGACCAAGTGTTGGGTTCAAGCTGTACAACCCTGAGTGGGTCAGCGATGTCGATGCCGAGTTTGCTAAAGAACAACACTGTATGACCAATCCAGAGTATGGCGAATTACTCAAGCGTAATAGTCAATGGCACCGTGAGGTATTTAATCAGCGCGGAAAAGTCGGTCTTTATACAAACTGGGTGGAATTTATTTCTCGCTCAGCCTACAACCGCCACGGTAAGTATTCGTATATCCCTGGCGAAAAAGCCGTATTCATGAACCCGGCCACCAGCCGCACTCAAATCGATGAGTTTATTCGGAATATTCAGCGTAAATCCTAACGTAGGACATTTGTCGTTGGTCATCGTTTCTAATCGATTCGATGATCAACGGCTTACTTATAATAAGTTGGATTAATGAAGGTGTTTATAAGCCAGATGCAAAAAAGGCTTACCTTTCGGTAAGCCTTTTTATATAGATGGTGCCCCGGGCCGGACTTGAACCGGCACAGCGCGAACGCCGAGGGATTTTAAATCCCTTGTGTCTACCAATTCCACCACCAGGGCACGCAATTCTTTCTTGCGATGATAAGACACCATCTTTATGTATCACAAAAGCAATACATCCAAATTTTGATTCTCACTAAGAGAATGGAGGCGCGTCCCGGAGTCGAACCGAGGTACACGGATTTGCAATCCGCTGCATAGCCACTCTGCCAACGCGCCTTTAATAGATGGTGCCCCGGGCCGGACTTGAACCGGCACAACGCGAACGTCGAGGGATTTTAAATCCCTTGTGTCTACCAATTCCACCACCAGGGCACGCAATTTCTCGCGATGCGCTAACTGAAAAGTTAAACACCATCTGTATCTTACTGCTATATAAGCAATGAGATTTTAATTTGGAGCGACACATCGGGTTCGAACCGATGACCTCAACCTTGGCAAGGTTGCGCTCTACCAACTGAGCTAGTGTCGCTTTATATTCTCAATAAGAGAATGGAGGCGCGTCCCGGAGTCGAACCGAGGTCCACGGATTTGCAATCCGCTGCATAGCCACTCTGCCAACGCGCCATTTTAACACCCAGTGAGGTCTCCCCCGCTGCGGTATGTGGTGTAATTTACTGATTTTACGCGGCGAGTCAACGAAAAACACAATAAAAAATATTAAACGGTCAATTTCCATCACATCAACACAAAATAACACCAATGAATGGCTAACATATCACCACTCATTGATTTCATTGAATTTTGATCGCTGTATTAGCTTACTGACCATTGTGATAACGAACGCTTAAAATCGTCGTAGCCAAACTCATTTAAGCGTTGGACTTCACCCGTACTACGTTCACAATAAATCGATGGCATCTTCAAACCATTAAACCAGTTCAGCTTCACCATGGTATAGCCTGCACTGTCTAAAATATGCAGGCGCTGGCCGATTTCCAATGGCAGTGCAAACTGAGTGACACAGAATTGGTCTCCAGCAAGACAAGAGCTCAAACCAATGATGTACTCATGTTCACCGTTATCCACCTCATCAACGACAGTCACTACTAAATCCGTTATTTTCGTAAGAATTGCCTCATTAAGCTCATATGCAGTGTTATTTCTTACAGCTCAAACTCCATACCATCTTTAGCTACGATAGCCTCACCTTGGTATTCTTCATTAACCATATCAATCCATATCTGATCAGTAATGTTTGGATCATCAGCAGGGATCAAGTGAGTCAGAACCAGCTTCTTGGGCTGGGCTAGCTGGGCGATTCTTCCAACATCTTTAGCAGACGTATGGTGAACAAGAATTGCTTTCGCGATATCTTCGCCACCCGAGCCATTAATACGGTTTACAAGCCTTGCAACGCCTTCAGGGTAAACAACTTCATGCAACAAGATATCTGCCCCTTTTGAAAACTCTGCCAATGGAGGGTAGTACGAAGTATCACCAGAAGACACGATTGTTTTCCCGCCAACCTCAAACTTAAAGGCGAATGCCTCTCCCATCTCGAATGGGCTGTGTGGAACGGCCATCGCGCTGACCTTTAGCGTCCCATTATCAAATACGACACCTGCCGTGGCTTCAGCAACAGTTACCAAATTGTATAGATTCGGGCGTTTTTCAAAGTCAATCCGCTGGTCAATATCAATTTCAAATGCACTCAATGATGCCTCATGCATTTTCTCGATGCCTTCAGGACCGAATACTTGAATAGGCGTCTTGAGGCCCGTTGACCATGCGTTTACTAACAATGCTGGGTAATCCAAAATATGATCTGAATGTAGGTGGGTTAGAAAAATACCCTTGATGTTCCTGAGTGGAATCCCAGCCTCTAGTAAACGTAAGCTAGCCCCGTAGCCTGCATCTATCAAATATGCATCCTCGCCAACCATAAGTACATTTGACTGAGCCAAACGCTTACTCGTTAGTAAAGACGGTCCGCCTTTCGTACCCAAAGTGATCAACTTTACCGTTGGTGCCGCTTCCTCTCGGGCGACAGCTGGTACCGAAGCCAAGCCGATAATGAAAGCTAATGAGATGAGTAGTGTTTTCACGTAAATTCCTCTTTGATATCATAGTAGTTAATATATTAACTACTATATTTACAAAAATTTAACATTACAACAGGCAATCAGATTTAATTAATATATTAATTAGTTTCGAGCAAATTACAGATTTAAATCGCACTTAAATCAAAATAAGCAAAAAAAAATGCCAGCACATGAAAAAATGCTGGCACTATATAAAGCTGTAAACGAAATTGATTTTAAATTTAGTGGACCGACCACTGTGACAGCGAACGCTTGAAATCGTCGTAGCCAAACTCATTTAAGCGTTGGACTTCACCCGTACTACGTTCACAATAAATCGATGGCATTTTCAGGCCATTAAACCAGTTCAGCTTCACCATGGTATAGCCTGCACTGTCTAAAATATGCAGACGCTGGCCGATTTCCAATGGCTGTGCAAACTGAGTGACACAGAATTGGTCTCCAGCAAGACAAGAGCACGAACCAATAATGTACTCATGTTCACCGTTATCTGCAGCTTCTGCTATTGATGCTGGTTCATTGTAAATTAGCGTATCTAGTCGGTGTGCTTCAGTCGCTGAATCAACAATGGCGGTTTTCATACCGTTTTCTACCACATCAACAACAGTCACCACTAAATCTGTCGTTTTCGTGATGATTGCTTCACCCGGTTCAAGGTAAAGCTGTACGCCATGTTTTTGTGAAAACGCTTTCAGGGCAGCCGCTAGTTTTTCAATGTCATAACCCGGCCATGTGAAGAATACACCGCCGCCTAAGCTCACCCAGTCTAACTTATTTAAATACTCGCCAAACGTTTCTGAAATCGAATCTAGCAAGCCTGTGAATGCATCAACATCTTTATTCTCACAGTTCATGTGGAACATAACGCCGTTGATTGAATCGAATACTTCAGGGTTAATATGATCAGCTTGTACCCCAAGTCGGGAAAACTGACGTGCAGGGTTTGCTAGATCTTGCCCTGCATAGCTAACTCCTGGGTTTAAACGTAAACCAATTGATGATTTACCTTCAACAAGATGACGATGAGCGGCTAACTGGGTTTGAGAGTTAAAAATTAACTTATCACAGATATCAGCCACTTCTTTTACGTCATCGGCACTGTAACCCACGCTGTAGGCATGTGTTTCGCCCCCGAAGGTTTCGTAGCCAAGCTTGACTTCATTTGGGCCACTGCTTGTGGTGCCATCTAGATAAGGCTTAATGATGTCAAACACACCCCAAGTCGAGAAACACTTCAGGGCCAATACCAGTTTTACACCTGAAAGCTCTTTGAGCAGCTTGGCTTTTTCCAAGTTAGCAATCAGCTTATCTTCATTGATCATGAAGTAAGGGGTTTTTAATTCTTCTTTCTTAAATGTCATTTTTTCTCACACACTCAAGTTGTGTCTGTAAGGATGTTGGATTCAATATTTCCCTATTTTGTAACTCACTGCGTTCAGACAGGACAAAACAGGAAAATATCGACTCTCAACAGTCCCTCATTCCGATCGACAGAACAACCGAATTAAGAGTCTCACCAAGAAGGGAGCAATAACTGCTCCCTTCTGATATTACTTTGTAAATAAGGCAGTAAACATAAACCGCCTATTTATATTTTTTGATTATAATTCGTAGGAATTTGAGACAAGAGCAAGGAAATCGCGCGGAGTTTACGAACGTAAATGAGCACGATTGACACCGCTATTGCCTCAAATAACCAGAATTATTTCAGGATTTTGATGTCAGGCTGACCGACTTCTAATTCCTGAACATGCCAATCAAGACCAATCTCAGGCATTGTTTCTAGGAACGGATCTGGGTCTAGCTGTTCCATATTGAACACACCAGCTTCTGCCCACTTACCACGGAAGTATTGTAATGCTGCCGTGATCGCCGGTACACCCGTCGTGTAAGAAATCGCTTGGTGCTCTACATCTTTGTAAGCTACTTCGTGGTCGGCATTGTTGTAGATGAACACGCTGCGTTCTTTACCGTCTTTCTTACCTTGCACCCAAGTACCGATACACGTTAAGCCAGTGTAACCCGGCGCCAGTGATGTAGGGTCAGGCAGCAATGCTTTTAGTACATGTAGCGGTTGAACAACAGTACCGTCGTGCAATGTGAGTGGATCTGGGCTCAATAGGCCGATATCACGCATGCAGTTGAAGTAGTTTAGGTAAGCATCACCAAAGCCCATCCAGAATTCGATGCGCTTAGCAGGAATAAACTCTTTCATTGAGCGAACTTCATCGTGCGCCATTGAGTAAACTTTATGAGAACCACAATTAGGGAAATCAAACTCAAGCATACGTGAGTGACAAGGTACTTGTTTCCACTCTTCGTTTTCCCAGTAGAACGAGTCACCTTGGATTTCTAGCATGTTTGTTTCTGGGTCAAAGTTAGTTGCGAACTTCTTACCGTGATCACCTGCGTTCACATCCATAACATCAATGGTGTCGATTTCATCGAACAAATGCTTCACAGCGTATGCAGCAAATACACTTACCACGCCCGGATCGAAACCAGCACCTAGAATACCAGTAATACCCGCTTCAGCGAATTTCTCACGGTAAGCCCATTGCCAATCGTAAGCTTGTGGTACTTGCTGACCTTCTGAACAAAGGTCAACAGCAACAGATGTATCTAGGTAAGATACTTTAGCCTGAAGACACGCTTCCATGATGGTCATGTTTACCCATGGAGGACCAGCATTGATCACAAGATCAGGTTTTACATCTTCAATCAATGCCACTAATGCATCAACATCATCTGCATCAACAGCACGAGATTCAAGCTTCTTCGATGGGTCTTTAAGGTTATTCTTACCCTTGATGGAGTTGATAATTTTGTCACACTTTGAAAGTGTGCGAGAGGCAATCGTAATATCACCTAATACTTCATTATTTTGAGCTGCTTTATGCGCAACAACCCAACCAACACCACCAGCACCAATCTGTAGAATTGCCATAGTATCTATTTTCCGTTTGTAAAATCTATCAATAAACCAAGACGCCAAATTCATCGATGGCGACTTGGCTCAGTTCATTTTTAAGCTACTTGCTCGATTTGAGCTGCAACGTTATTAATTTCTTTCAGTAATGATTCAAAATCTGACATCGTCAGACAAGGGTTCAAAATGGTAAATTTCAGTGCAACCTTACCGTCTACCACCGTTTCACCCAATACTGCTTTCCCTTGCACGAGTGCATCAATGCGTAGTTGTTTATTTAACTGGTCGATATTCGCTTCTTGCTGAAGACCAATGTAGCGGAATAGCACCGTCGACAATGCCGGATCGGCCAACAATTCAAACTCTGCTGATGTATTTATAAGATCAGCAACCTGCTGCGTTTGATTCAACAAGTGATCATACATTGCCCCTAGTGCTTTAGGGCCAACACATTGCATAGTCATCAGCACTTTTAATGCATCAAAACGCTTGGTTGTTGCAATCGATTTGTCCACCAAGTTCGGCAGTACATCATCTTCACGATTTAAGTAATCTGCATGGTGCAGTAGGTATTTAAAATGCTCTTTATCTTTAACCAAAACAGCACCGCAGCTGATCGGCTGATAGAACATTTTATGAAAATCAACACTGACTGAATCAGCCAGTTCGATGCCATTCAATCGAGACTTGTGACGACTTAAGATAAGTGCGCCACCGTATGCGCCATCGACATGCAACCATAGGTTATGCTGCTGTGCGATATCGGCCATACCCGCTATATCATCGATAGCACCGTGATCGGTCGTACCTGCAGTACCGACTAACGCAAACGGCAATAAGCCATCTTGTTTTAGGGTTTCAACGGTTTTGACCAAAGACGCTAATTTAATAGTGCCATCAGGATTGGTATCAACACAAACAACAGCTTGCTCACCCAGCCCCATTAGAGAAGCCGACTTTTGAACCGTAAAGTGTGATTTTTTAGAGCACAGAATACGCATTTTTGCAGCATACTCAGGCAAGCCTAGTTGTTGGATACTGTGACCAGAGATGGTGTCTGCCGCCCAATCACGAGCAAGTAAGAGGCCCATCAGGTTACTTTGCGTTCCCCCGCTGGTGAATACACCATCAGCCGCATTACCAAGCTGATAAAGCCCGCAAAGCCAGTCGACAACCTTCTGCTCAACAAACGTTGCAGCGCTCGCCTGATCCCAAGAATCCATTGACTGATTTAATGCAGCAATGAATGCTTCAGCAGCAATCGCTGGCAGTAACGGCGGCGTGTGAAGGTGCGCGATACAATGTGGGTGCTGTACCATGATTGAGTTTTTGGCGATCACTTCACCCACTTGCTCAATCACGAGATCCAAAGGCATCTGTGAGTTGTCTAAGTCAATATTGTTAATCATTGACTTCAATACTTGTGGTTCGATACCTGAGTATGGGGTATCGGTATTTTCAAATACTGATTTTAATGCTTGAGTTGTTTGGTTTAAAGCCGATTCAAACGCATCTGAACCACCCTTACCCGTTTGAATAAAGTGTTGATGCCAATCATTACTCTCAACGTGAATGTCATTCACGGTTGCAGGACCTGCCGTAGCAAGGACGGCTTGACTTAATGCCTCTAGTGCAAAGTCAATCTGCTCATAACTAATAATCAGCGGAGGAAGGAAGCGCAATACCGAACCTTGTCGGCCGCCTTTCTCAATAATCAATCCACGCTCTAGTGCTGCACGCTGAATAGCGATTGTTAGCTCTGGATCGGCTTCTGGCTCACCAAATTTATTCTTAGCGCCATCTGCTTTAACTATTTCCATGCCAAGCATTAGGCCTTTACCACGTACTTCTGCAATGCAGCTAGTGTACTGTGCAATACGTTCTAACCCTTCACGGAAATACTGGCCAGCTTTCTGTGCGTGCTCCACTAAGTTATCACGGCGAATAATTTCAAGTGCTTTTGCACCCGTCGCCATAGCTAACTGGTTACCACGGAATGTGCCTGTGTGTTCACCCGGATTCCATGTATCAATTGATTTATTAAAAATCAAAATCGACATCGGCAGACCACCGCCGACAGCTTTAGACAAACACAGGATATCCGGTGCGACACCGGCCTCTTCAAAGGCGAAGTTATAACCCGTTTTACCAATACCACATTGAATTTCATCAAAGATCAGTAAAATACCGTGCTCTTTGGTGATTCGACGTAACTCTTGCAACCAGAACGCTGGTGCAGGGATCACCCCCCCTTCACCTTGAACAGGTTCAACAATGATCGCTGCTGGCTTTTGTACACCACTTTCATCATCACATAGCATGCGTTCAATATAGCGAAGGCTTTGTTTAGCCCCTTCATCGCCATGCATGCCAAACGGACAACGTAAACTGTATGGGAAAGGTAAAAAGTGTACATCTGACATCAAACCCTGACGACGTGCTTTGGTGTTCAGGTTGCCCATCATCGCCATCGTGCCATTTGTCATGCCATGGTATGCACCATGGAATGCAGCCATGGTGTTACGACCTGTCGTCTGCTTAGCCAGTTTGATGGCCGCTTCTACCGCATCGGCACCTGACGGGCCACAAAATTGAATGCACGCATCTTTCGAGAAATAATCGGGTAGAAAACCAATCACTTCTTTAATGAATTTATCTTTTGCAGGTGTCGTCATATCAAGCGTTTGATAAGGAAGACCCGCCTGTAACTGATCGATGATCGCTTGATTGATTTCAGGGTGGTTATACCCCATAGCCAAAGTACCCGCACCGGCCAAGCAGTCTAAAAACAACTGACCACGCGTATCTTCAACTAAAACGCCCGATGCTTTAGCAATCGCTAATGGTAATCGACGCGGATATGAACGCACTTCTGATTCATAGTGCTCTTGACTAAGAAGTAACTCATCTGGTGTTAAATCGTAGATCCCATGGACGACAGGCACATTCGAGGCCAGCTTCAATTCATCAAGGTTTAATACGTTGCTCATGATTTTTCCGTTTCATCATGTTGCACATATCTATCAATGATTTTCACATAAATAAACATCATCTTATCGGTGATATTTCTCAATACTCACCATTCCAGACGCTATTAAGCAGAGGCTAAGCATCTGAAAGTAGATGTTTTACATAAAACTCATTGTGATATAAATGCAACGTTTACATGCAATACAGGGAATAATGCTGTTCCATCATACGATTGTGGCTCACAGCATAAAGTTCAATCTACGAACGGATAACGAGCAAACACTTTTAAAGACATAATTTAAATGTCAAAAATCGATAACTGCTATCATTTCAGTACATTGGAATTCATATTCTTTGTGATCAGGAAGATCAAGGCTCAGTAATAATACTGTAATTGGGTAAGACAGAGCTGATTTTAATAGATATAGATAATGTCATCGCTTTCACGTTGGGTTCCTTCAATATGCCCCTGCTCATTTTGCAGGACAGCGCATTAATGCCCTTCTACTAAAATATGTTCTTGGTTCAAGAATCATATTGTTAGTACCTACGGCGTACTATGCGGCAATCAGCCTGAATACAACACAGTACCTATGCCTCAGATCATTCAAGTCTGAGATTGGTTCGAAAACTAACACATTGAGAATGTGCATGCCAAGTGTTATTTACAAATGTTACAACTCTATTCAACGCCAAGATTTGACATTGAAACTGGTTGAATAATTAGATTGATTAACCACAAAGCCTTCCATAAGCAAAACAACATGAAGTAGTTCAAAATTCAGCCTGAGTTATTATGCTACCGTAATAATTGTTTGCTTAACGGGATGATTTAGTTATGACATCGTTATACGTTAATTTTGCGCAATTTCGCTCGAACATTAATACGCAACCCTGAGGATATCTACTTGCTTGCGGTCTGCTAAGCAATACCCTCTCCCACCCTATTAGTATATATAACCTCTTATCTACCCCTGATCCTGGCGGTTAACCTTTATTAGCACCTGTTATTACATTGTTTTTATTAGCAAGGAATTAATATGGAAATTATTCTGGGAATTGCTGCATTGATTGCAGCATTATGCTTATTTTCTTTATTCAGCTTTAAAGCCCCAAATGGTAGTGCTGCCATGAGTGGGCTCGCGGATGCCGCTATTGCGACTTTTTTGGTTGAAGCAATTCATAAATATGTTATGGGTAACCTTTTAGGGATCACTTACCTTGCCGAATTTGGCAATATGGTTGGTGGTATGGGCGGGGTTGCGGCCGCAACATTGGTCATGCTGCGTGTGGGTGTTCAGCCCGTATTTGCAATCGTAACTGGCTTAGCAATGGCGAATCTGGGCATTCTAGAAGGCTTTATTGTAGGCTACCTATTCTCGTTTGCTGCCCCACTTTTCAAAAAATACCTACCTGAAGGCGTTGACGTCATTTTAGGCGTACTCACCTTGGCCCCACTAGCAAGGCTACTGGGTATTTTCATCAGCCCAGGGCTTGATTTATTAATGGGCACGCTCGCAAGCATGATCACAGAGGCAACACTGCTATCACCACTTGCGATGGGCTTTTTGTTAGGTGGCTTAATTAAGATGGTTTGCACTTCACCACTAAGTTCAATGGCATTGACAGCCATGCTAGGGCTCACAGGCCTGCCGATGGGGATAGCGGCCATTGCATGTGTCGGTGGCTCTTTTACTAACGGTTATATATTCCACACATTAAAACTGGGCAAATCCAGCAATACGATCAGTGTCATGCTTGAACCTTTAACCCAAGCCCACATTGTTACTCGAAACCCTGTGCCTATCTTTATGTCTAACTTTATCGGTGGTGCATTAGCGGGCACAATTGCCGCCTATTTCGGCATTGTTAATGATGCGCCAGGCAGTGCAGCCCCTATACCAGGGTTACTGGCCTCTATTGCCTTCAATGAGCCACAAACACTGTTCATTGCTGTTTGTGCCGCGGCAATAGCAGGGTTAATAGGTGGTGTAATCGGGAGCCGTATCTATAGCAGCCTATTGGCCAAAAGGGTACCACTACAACAATTTGCAAATGGCTAATATTCGTTCTAGATAAAATTCAAAAAAGCCCGATACTTTCGTATCGGGCTTTCTTATATATGGAGGCGCGTCCCGGAGTCGAACCGAGGTACACGGATTTGCAATCCGCTGCATAGCCACTCTGCCAACGCGCCTTTAATAGATGGTGCCCCGGGCCGGACTTGAACCGGCACAACGCGAACGTCGAGGGATTTTAAATCCCTTGTGTCTACCAATTCCACCACCAGGGCACGCAATTTCTCGCGATGCGCTAACTGAAAAGTTAAACACCATCTGTATCTTACTGCCACATGAGCAATGAGATTTTAATTTGGAGCGACACATCGGGTTCGAACCGATGACCTCAACCTTGGCAAGGTTGCGCTCTACCAACTGAGCTAGTGTCGCTTTATATTCTCAATAAGAGAATGGAGGCGCGTCCCGGAGTCGAACCGAGGTCCACGGATTTGCAATCCGCTGCATAGCCACTCTGCCAACGCGCCGTAACCTTTCAAGGGTGTCCCCTCGTTGGTATGGCAGCCATTCTACACAACCATTGTAGGCTGTCACGCGGAAAGTGAAGAAAACAAAATCGTTCGCTTTATTTTCAACCAACAGAGGTAAAATACCAACCAAGCGTATAGATTCCAAACACCTTACCCTACCTCGATTATCAATCTTAATACTGTTCCTAACTCTGCGACCAATTTGTTCACCTATATTATGCCTCGATGGAACTAAACAAAGCGCTGAGGCTACATATGCACCATATGAAGATTGCTGCTGTACTTCTGATGACATTCCCGTGTTTATGTTACACCGCCCCACCCGACGGCAAGGGTAAGGGTAAGACCGAAGACGCAAACACTAGCTTTGACGATACATTAAGCTCTTTTGATACTGAACGTTGGCAAGCCGCAGATGGATGGGCTAACGGTTCTCCATTCCTAAATGCATGGTCAGCAAATGCGTTAACATTTTCAGGAGACGGCTTAGCAATTACCCTGTCTGACATTCCGTCTTTAGGCTACGACTATACATCTGGGGAACTCAGAACATCTCAATTTTATGGCTACGGTTGTTATGAGGCTGAAATAAAACCATCCGCCGTCAGCGGTGTTGTTACCGCTTTTTTCACTTTTGCGGGGCCTTTCGATCGTTCAGCTGGTGGTAATGGGCAACATAATGAAATTGATATAGAGTTTCTCGGAAATAATACAAATATTGTTCAATTCAATTTTTGGACAAATGATGACCAATACATCAATGGCCATGAATCAATTTATGAACTCGGGTTTGATGCCTCAGAGTCGTTTAATCACTATGCCTTTAAGTGGACAGAAGAAGGCATTCGTTGGTATATCAATAATAACCTTGTTTATACCGTATTGAACTCTGCCAATGACCCTACCCCGTCAACAGATGACGCAGCCCACAAAATAATGCTTAACCTCTGGCCTGTTGATAATAGTGCCGCAGGCTGGGCTGGTAGTTTCACTTACCCAATGCTGCCTATCGTTGGTCAATTTAAAAACGTTTCTTTTAATGCAGGAAGCGATTGTGAGTTCAGCTCTGTAAGCCCACCAGCAAATGGGCAGGATATTCAAGTTCACAGCCTATCGATGTCGTTAAATAATAAATCGACGCAAGCCAATGCGACTGTTCATATAACCAACAATAATGGTGAGATTGTTGAAGGTGTTACTGTTCTAGGAGCATGGTCAGGCCTTGTGAACGATGGTGATCAAGAGAAAATAACAGACCTAAATGGAGATGCGCTTTTTTATTCCCGTCGAAGCCGTGCGGCATCGGGCTCTTATCAATTTTGTATAACTGACTTACTAAAAAGTGGTTACACATGGCAGCCCGACAACGGGGAAACTGTATGCAGTAGCATATCCATCCCGTAGGTATAAAAAAAGCGGCTATCAAGCCGCTTCTTCTTTTTATATATCTTCTGAGTTCAGCAAATCATGCTTGGCTGCACGTAAGTAAATATACATAGACCAGTAAGTTAAAATCATTGCTACGTATAGTGAGATGTATCCAATCCATACAACCCAATCAGTTGGGTGCCATAGCAAAACGCACAAAGCAAACATCTGCGAGCCTGTTTTTACTTTTCCGACCCAAGAAACCGCGACGCTAGAGCGCTTGCCAAGTTCAGCCATCCACTCACGTAATGCTGAAATAATAATTTCTCGACCAATCATAGTGATAGCTGGAATAGTTACCCACACAGAGTGGTAATGTTCAACGACCAATACCATTGCGGCAGCGACCATCACTTTATCTGCAACAGGATCGATAAATGCACCAAAACGTGTCGTTTGGTTAAGTTTTCTCGCCAAATAGCCATCAAACCAATCTGTAATAGCTGCGATTAAGAAAATCAGCGCCGTTGCAAAAGGTGCCCAGCTATAGGGAAGGTAAAAAGTGATAACAAAGCATGGGATCAGAAACAGTCGTATGAAGCTTAAGATATTCGGAATTGTTAAACGCATAATTCTTAGTTCTTATTGTGGATTTAAATTGCAGCACTGTTAGCCATGTTGCAGTGCGTCATATATTTTTTCTGCTAAGGCTTTGCTGATTCCTGGAACCTTAGCGATGTCTTCTCTACTTGCTTTTTTCAGTTCTTGTAATCCACCCATATACTTAAGTAATGCCTGACGACGCTTAGGACCGATCCCTTCCACATATTCTAATGCACTACGCCTTCTCACTTTTGCACGCTGGGCACGGTGACCACTTATAGCATGATTATGGCTTTCATCCCGGATATGCTGAATTAAATGCAGCGCCGGTGAGTCTGAAGGCATTGAAAATTCTTCGCCGGTTGTCAAAAGTAGGGTTTCAAGCCCCGGCTTTCGCGTTGTTCCTTTTGCTACACCGACTAATAACGCGCGCTTTGGCCACGTCGACATCAATGGGTTAACTACATCATACGCTCTTGACAGCTGACCTCTACCCCCATCGATAAAAATAATGTCAGGAATTTTCTCAGGTTCAGTTTGTCCGCTGTAGCGTTTTTCTAAAGCTTGCGCCATAGCAGCGTAGTCATCTCCACCAGTGATGCCCGAAATGTTATAACGGCGATATTCTTGCTTTGAAGGCCCTTCTCGATTAAATACCACACAGGAAGCAACCGTTTTCTCTCCCATCGTATGGCTTATATCAAAGCACTCCATTCGTTCTAATATATTGAGATTCAGCGCTTCACGCAATGCCATAAAGCGTTGTTGAATCGTCATTTTATGATTGAGCTTACTGATTAACGCTGTTTCTGCATTTGTTTGGGCTAAACGCTGAAATTTTTCTTTGTTACCTCGGCTACGTACCTTCAACGTAATTTTGCGTCCAGCAAGCTCTGTTAGGGTATCAGCTATAACACTTTTTTCTTCACCTAAGTCGAGACCAAGCAAAATTTCGGCAGGGATCACTCGACCCTCTGCTTGATTGAGATAAAACTGCGTCACAAAACTAGAGAGAACTTCAGTCACACTCGCATCAGAAGGCATACGCGGGAAATAACTACGACTACCCAAGATTTTACCTTGGCGAATATATAGCGCGTGAATACAAGCCATACCGTTATCGTGTGCAATGCCAATGACATCGAGGTCGTCATCACTATCGTTGCTAACGAATTGCTGCTCTTGAACGCGGCGTAAAGCTTGGATCTGATCCCGGTACAGCGCCGCTTTCTCAAACGCTAACTGCTGACTAGATTGCTCCATTTTTTCCACAAGCGAGGTAATAACTTGCTTATCTTTTCCTTTCAGGAACAAACGAACATAGTTCACCTGTTCTTGATAATCGTCGTCACTAACAAGGCCTTTAACACATGGTCCTGAGCAACGACCAATTTGATACATCAAACACGGGCGGCTCCTGTTTGCATAAACGGAGTCTTCGCATTGACGAACTGGAAAGATTTTTTGCAGTAAGTGCAAGCTCTCTCGTACCGCTCCACCATCGGGGTAAGGGCCAAAATATTCGCCTTTGCGTTTTTTAGCACCACGGTGGATAGTGAGTCTTGGATGAGTCGTTGAACTTAGGAAAATGTAAGGATAAGACTTATCATCTCGAAGCAGTACATTGTATTTAGGTAAATACAATTTAATGTAATTATGCTCAAGAATAAGTGCTTCGGTTTCGGTATGCGTTACAGTGACATCGACTTTAGCAATGTTTTTAACTAAAGCCCTTGTCTTTTCACCAGCTACCGTTGTACGAAAGTAACTGGCAAGGCGTTTTTTAAGATCTTTTGCTTTACCGACATAGATAACCTCACCAGCGACGTCATACATTCTGTATACGCCAGGCTGGTGAGTAACGGTTTTCAAAAAGCTTTTTGAGTCAAACGGTTCTGACACTACAACGTCTCTGTATCTAACATTCCATGTCGAATAGCAAGGTGAGTTAATTCTACATCACCACTGATATCTAACTTATTGAATAGTCGATAACGGTAACTGTTCACCGTTTTAGGGCTAAGGTTGAGCTGCTCTGAAATGTCAGTAACCTTTTGACCCTTCGTGATCATCATCATGATTTGCAGCTCACGCTCTGAAAGCTCCTTAAATGGATTTTCTGAGTCTGGCGCAAATTGACTTAATGCCATTTGCTGTGCAATTTCTGGTGAGATATAACGCTGACCACTGTTTACCATTCGGATGGCATTGACCATTTCATCTGGCCCTGCTCCCTTCGTTAAGTAACCAGCAGCACCTGCTTGCATTACTTTCGTTGGGAAAGGGTTCTCAGTATGAATTGTTAGAACGATAATTTTAACATCTGGACTGAAACGTAAAATCTTTCGGGTGGCTTCAAGGCCACCGATTCCGGGCATATTCATATCCATAAGAATGATATCCGCGTGTTCACTACGGCACCATTTTACGGCTTCTTCACCACTGTCGGCTTCCCCTACCACTTTAATACCACGGACATCTTCAAGAAGACGTCGGATCCCTGTGCGAACCAGTTCGTGATCATCTACAAGGAATACATTAATCAAGCTGTATCTCCAATATGATTTGGCTCTGCACCCAGCCGATATGGCGGGATAGCTGTTACTAATAGTACCCAATTTTACCCTAAGTTGTAATGAGAACCCATGCAGTTTCTGTGTTTCAGCGCAAATTTTCACTTAAAGTTAGAGCTTGACAAAAAGGGCTCGTTACATATTTCATGCTTCGAAATATAAAATCCGAACAGCAGTATTTACTAAGTAAATAAAAAAATAAAGTAGATAATTCAACATATCCAGCAAGTTAGGGATAATACAGCAAAATTTGCAATGTCGATTAATTTCTCAAAAAACATTGATGAAAAATATAAATCAACATCTTAATCGCGATAAGCAATTTTCACACCAAGCTGCTAAGCCATCAACACTGTCTACTCTAACGTACATTATTATTCATGATCACCTAAATTTAAAGGCATCATAACTGTAAAAGTTTGTTATCGGCGAGGAACAAATTCTCACTTCATTGTATTTAAAGCACGTGTCGGCTTTTACAACGATTAATCGTACTGAAACTGACTGTTAATCATCATCCTTTTGCCTATTTGATAAATAATTAAACACCCAGAAGTTACAATTTTCTTTCTTCTAATGCTTGCTGTAAGATTGCGCCCTCTTAAATCTACTGACATAACTGTTTTTGCTAAGAAAGGGATTTGCAACACGCGCAGCGTTCATCATTGACGATGATATTGCAAAGTAGCTATTTCATCGGGGCTCTAAATCCTTGTGAGTGGATTTTAAAGTGCAAGTATCCAAAAAGTAATAAAAGGTTATGTCATGAATCTCTCAGCTAAGACAGTTGTACTCATTGCTATCGGTGCAGCCTTATATGGCATTGGCGGACTGCCAATGTTTGGAATTCCTGTCTTCGCAAACACCACGCTAAAACCAGCAATGGCTGTATTGGCTCTATTTGGTGTTCTTTTTGGCCCATTAGTTGGGTTTTTAGTCGGCTTTATTGGCCACTGGGTCACCGACCTCTTCGCTGGTTGGGGAGTATGGGTAACTTGGGTTCTCGGCTCTGGCATTGTGGGCTTAATTATTGGCCTATACCCAAAAATAACGAAAGAACGAATCGAAAAAGGTTTATTTTCGAAGCTAGACTTTTCACTGTTTGTCCTTTTAGCCTTTATCGGCAATGTCATTGGCTATGGTTGCTCTGCCTACCTAGATGCCGTGCTTTATGCTGAACCATTTACGAAGGTCATTGCCCAGCTCACGATTATTGCCGCCGGCAATACCGTCCTTATCGCTATTGTTGGCCATTTTATTCTTAGCTCTGTCGCAAAGCGCAAAAAACAAAGCTACAACCTGAAAGAGGCTTGCTAAGACATGGCAATTGAGTTTTCAAATTTCTCGTTCAAATACTGGGCGCTAGAACAACCAACCTTAAAGAACATTAATTTAACCATTGAGAAAGGCGAGAAGGTCATCATCGTCGGTCCAAGTGGCAGCGGCAAGTCAACCTTAGGGCAGTGCCTAAATGGCTTAATTCCTTTTGCTATAAAAGGAGAGACTAGCGGTTCACTGAGTATCAATGGTCGTAACACTAAAGACATGGATTTGCACAAGTGTACCAGTTTGGTCGGTACGGTCCTTCAAGATACCGATGGTCAATTCGTTGGCTTAAGCATTGGTGAAGATATTGCTTTTGCACTTGAAAACCAAATGATTGAACTCGGCTCTATGCATAGTATCGTCGAACAAACAGCAACGATGTTAGAGCTGGATGACATGCTACATCTATCGCCATTTGACCTAAGTGGTGGCCAGAAGCAGCGTGTTTCACTTGCCGGTGTTATGGTTGATGATGTCGACATCCTGCTTTTCGATGAACCTTTGGCAAGCCTTGATCCTAAAACGGGTAAGTCAACCATAGAGATCATTGATAAACTACACAAAGATACCAATAAAACGGTCGTTATCATTGAACACCGCCTTGAAGATGTCCTGCACTGCCCAGCAGATCGCATTATATTAATGGAGCGCGGTGAGATCGTAGCAAACATGACGCCAAATGAATTACTGGCTAGCCCCTATTTGGCGCAGCATGGCATTCGTGAACCTTTATACCTTACAGCACTAAAGGCAGCAGGCTGTAGTATCACGTCAAATGACCAACCCGCTTATTTAGAAACACTCAACCTTGACCGGTTTAAGCCCGCGTTAGTCTCATGGTTCAGCCAAGATGCTGAACTACGCCAGTGTAAAGCCAATACTCCCTTATTAGAGATCAAAGACCTTTGTTATTCATACGATGGGCAAAGAACAACACTTGATGATGTTTCTTTCACCGTCAATAAGGGAGAGTTCGTTTCTATCCTTGGCAAAAATGGTTCAGGAAAGTCGACGATCACTCGCCTTATTATGGGTGTACTAGAACCTGATAATGGAAGCATTGTATTTAACGGCAAAGATCTTGCGCAAAGCTCCATATTCGAGCGCAGTCAAAAAATTGGTATTGTATTACAAAACCCTAACCATATGATTTCTCATCATATGATTTTTGATGAAGTCGCTTCTGGGTTACGTAACCGTGGCATGAAAGAGTCTGACGTTGAAGCAAAAGTACTTGCAACGCTAGAGCTTTGTGGCCTTAGTCGTTATCGTCACTGGCCTATAGATGCATTAAGCTACGGGCAAAAGAAACGTGTTACGATCGCAACGATCCTAGTATTAGAGCCTGAGCTACTGATCCTTGATGAGCCAACCGCTGGTCAAGACTATTATCACTACACCACAATGATGAATTTCATTCGTGATTTAAACGCTAAACTCGGCATTACCATCATCATTATTTCACACGATATGCACCTTGTACTTGAGTACACCGATCGAGCCATAGTGATCGCCGACAGCAAGTTAATTGCAGATGATGCAGTCAATACAATATTTAGCCAACCTGTACTGCTTGAACAAGCTAATTTAACCGTGACAAGTTTATATACGCTTGCCGATAAGTTAGGCATTAAGCGTATCGATAACTTTATCCGTTGCTTCATTCAACATGAGGCAAATGCAAAATAATGAAAACAAATAAAATTAAATTCGGCATCAGTTATGCCAACACGGGCTCTCCCCTTCATGCCCTCAACGGTATTACTAAGTTCATATTATTCATGGCTTGGGTCACTATGGTCTTGATCACTTTTGATATCAGGGTGATCAGTCTATTAATCATGGTAGGGCTGTACCTATTACGATTATCGCGTGTGCCTTTTTCAGCCTACAAGCCACTTCTGATTGGTACATCAACCGTGTTGCTGCTGAATGCACTTTTTATGTTCTTAATTGCCCCTCAACAAGGCATGGAATATATGGGCTCGCAAACGGTGCTCTTCTCTCTGCCCGGTAACTACTCAATCACTAGCGAGACATTGTTCTACCTCGTGACAGTGACACTGAAGTATTTCAGTATGTTCCCTATCGCATTGGTCTTCGTTTTTACGACCCATCCAACAGAGTTTTCTGCAAGTTTGAACCGGCTTGGGGTACCTTACCGCATTGCTTATGCCGTAAGTTTAACATTACGTTACCTACCTGAAGTCACGAAAGACTTTATCAATATCATGCATGCGCAACAGGCTCGTGGTGTGGATATTTCGAAGAATGCTCCCGTTTTCACGCGTATAAAGAACGTGGCAAAGATATTAGGCCCTTTAATTTTCTCTAGCCTTGATCGTGCCGATGTCATTGCTAACGCAATGACCTTACGTGGCTTTGGACGTAACAATAAACGTACTTGGTATAGTTTAAAGCCCATGCGTAAGGCTGACTATCTTACTCTCCTTACCATTGGTGCAATCCTTACTCTTGGTGTACTAAACCGTTACCAGTCTGAACAGCTCTTTTGGTATCCCTTCTAATTCTTGACTCGAGTAATTAACCTGAACACGGGTTAAAAAATAAGGGAACTAAACGCTATTTTGTCTAGAAAGGCTAATTACACATGGAGGCAGCGATGAATAAATTAGTGGACTTATTTTGTCATGTCGACGATTTTTGTAAGGCGTTGATTATTTTGATCAGGCTGTATATGCCGCTCATGGCAGTATGAGTGGCACATACAAAACAAATTAGGCATATTTTTGCTGTGAAGCAGAGAACTTACTAAAGATTGGAAGTGAGTTTTCTAATGAATATTTGCCACCTCCAAATGCAATGAGTAAGCCATAGACAAAACAGTAAATGGTCGCTAATTCGTTGCCAGCCCAACCTTTGAGCATACCGACCATGTAGACCGCAATCAGCATGGTGAAAAGCAGCATAGCTGACGCTAATCGGGTAAATACACCGAGGATCAAAGCAATAGAGCAAACTAGTTCGGCAAATAGTGCCATGATTAAACTGAGTTGGGAACCGAGGCCAAAGGGGTCAAAAAAGGTTTGCGATAGGGCTGCAAAGTTCATCAGTTTAGGGAAAGCATGGGTCAACATCGCCAATCCTATGCCAATGCGGGTGATAAGCAAAGCAAGGTCTTCGATAACGGGTAACTTCTGCTGTCCGGTCATAAGGGCAAATACAGACTTCATTATTGGCTCTCTTAGTGGCTAAAGCCACATATTTATTATGGTTAATTTCAATACCAATATAAGATTATTATTCGGTCAGATATATGCTCTAATGTGAACAGCTTTGTTTCATAAATTGAGCATATCATGGACAGATTAACGGCAATGCAAGTCTTTGCTGTAGTGGTAGATAGAGGAAGTTTTACTGCTGCGGCCAAACATTTAGATCTCAGTCGAGTTAAAGTCACTCGTTATGTTGCCGAGCTAGAATCTTGGCTCGGTGCTCGGCTATTGCAGCGTACCACGCGTAGTTTGGCATTGACGCCTGCAGGCAAGCAGTTCCATAGTCAGTGCTTGGATGTATTGGATCTGACTAAAACTATAGAGCACACACTCTCGGATGCTAGTGTTGTGCCTAGTGGGAAACTCAGAATTACCTCGACTTCGGCATTTGCCATAAGCCATCTCACAGAGGCTATTGTTGATTTTCAACAGCAATACCCAGATGTTTCTATTGATATGAATATTCAAGATTACAAAGTAAATCTTGTTGATGAGCAGGTTGATCTTGCGATTCGTATTGCCGATGAACTGGATCCGGGGCTAATTGCTAGAAAACTGGCCCCTTGTAATTCTGTTCTTTGTGCCTCACCCCATTACTTAGAAAAAGCAGGTATGCCTTCAGATATTTATCATTTATCTCAACATCAATGTTTGCTGTTTTCACATTTTGACACTCACCAGTGGCAACTCAGGCAAGGGGCAATATTAGAGCGAATTGCTGTCAACGGTGACTTAAGATCTAACGATGTGATGGTTCTTTATCAAGCAGCCAAGAAAGGGGCAGGCATTGCACGTTTGCCTCGCTATTTAGTGGATCATGATCTTGCGAGTGGTGAGTTAATTGAAGTGCTACCCCAATGGCAAGTGAACTCGATGGCGGTATGGGGGATATACCTTTCCCGTAAACATATGCCTGCGTCATTGAGGGTATTGCTCGACTTTATGGTTGAGAGGTTTAAGGATAATGTGAATTGGTAGCTGTGCTATTGAAAGAAAAGCCTATCAGCAATCAGAATAGTTTTAGCAAAGTCTCAAAAGGGCGAATATCTAGAATACTAACACTCACGACATTGAGTAGAATAGAAGCGAGTGAGTTACTCGGTAACATTACTAGCGTTATAAATCTGTTGATATCTCTAATACAACGTCAACCCGCCACCCATCATTAGATTTGATAGTTTGATACTGCCAACCATATTGCGTGATAAGGCGCTGGGTTAACTCTAGCCCCAAGCCGAAGCCTAAATCATCTTGCTCATGTGGTGAGTTATAACTGTGGTTAACGATTGAAAAGCGATTGCCTAACTGCTCTATTTCCACCTTACCTTGCTGTGTATGTTGGAAAGCATTACGAATAAGGTTAGCCATAACAATGCGACATAAGCCCTCAGGCAATACCAGCTCAGACTCATCAACACTTACATGCACTTCGACCTCTTTACTCTGAAGAAGATAATGAAGATCAGATTCAATTTGCTGCACCAATTCACCAACCACAAAACTATGACTTGGAAGTGACTTACCTTCTTGGCGATTTAACCACAATAACGTTTCTGTAAGGTAGGTCATGGTAAAGCCTGCACGTTCAATTCGGTCCAGTACCGCTAGTTGCTTCTCTGGCGCGATTTCTTCAGTGATCATCTTACGCAGTAGTTCAGCATTTGTGCGGGTAACAGCAATTGGTGTTCTAAGCTCGTGACTTGCATAGCCGAGAAAGCGCTGCTCTCGCTCAAGGCTTTCTTGAACAGAGCTAAGGCTTGACTTTATTAGCTCTGCAAGTGAGTTAAGTTCACTGTAATGGAAATTAGGTACTGGCTGAGTAAGTTGCTCTTTATCTAATGACTTAGCCCAATCTCTTAAACGCTCAACTGGTGATGAAATTTTCCTTTGTACCGCCATCAGTACTACGGCAAAAAAAACTATTGCAGCAAACCCTGTAATAATGATGTAAAAAAACGGTGGAAGCTCATCTTTAAAATACTCATCAGAGTCCATGTGAAGTAACAGTAGCGAGATATAACGAACTTTCCCATCAGCCTCCACCTTCATTGCAAAATAACCTGCCTTCGGTTTAGATATGACCGGAACGCCATCGATCTTTTTCAACAACTCGTTCGACATTAACTCATCTGGATTTAAGTTCTCTTGAATCTGTCGCGGCAAGTCTTCCCATTTTTCAGCTATCGTTACATCATCCAACTGTAAAGGAGCATTGTTCTCACCCAAAGGGAGTCCTGTAGCTTGCAAACGCAGAAACTCAGTCATCGCCATATCCATCCCTGAGAAAAAGTAGTTCACCGCCGTTACGGTTAGTACACCTATCGTTGCCGTGCCTGTAAACAGCATAGCGGCCAAAAAGTAGATGCGGATACTTGGTCTTATTTTCATCGGCTAGACTCACTTTCTGCGCTTTCATTTTTATCCTTTTTAAGCGCAAACCCATGACCGGGAATTGTGTGAATCAACTTGTCATCTACCTTGCTATCTACCGCTTTTCGTAAGTTGAATATATGCACTTTTAGGCTATTGCTGTCGGGTTGCTCATCCCCCCAAACACTTTGCATTAATTTATCACGCGAGACTGGGGTTGGACTTTCTCGCATTAAACATTCAAGCAACTTGATGCCCGTTGGTGACAACTTAATCGGCTCCCCTGCTCTAGTTGCACTTTTATCCTGAAGGTTAAGCTCTAAGTCATCCACCACAAGCTTACTAACTTGCCCACTGCGACGACGAGAAAGTACTTGCGCGCGAACAATGAGCTCCTCCATCGCAAAAGGCTTTACTAAATAATCATCTGCCCCTTTTGAAAAGCCTACGAGTTTGTCATCCAAGGTATCACGAGCGGTAAGCATCAGAATTGGAACATCAATGCCTTGGGCGCGAATGCGTTCGCATACTTCAAGACCGTTCATCTTTGGTAGGTTGATATCCAATACAGCGACATCATAGTTATTAGAGCCAATAAGGTTATAGCCCGAAAGACCATTTGCAGCGTAGTCACACTGAATGCCTACTAGTTCAAGATACTCAATGATGGCTGTTGCCAAGTCGATATCATCTTCGACCAGTAGGATTTGCAAACTATCAGCCATATTAGACTCCCCTGTAAATACTGTGGTAATGCCCCACAGACTTAGCTGTGAGGCTCAAAAGGCAACATGCTTAAGCCGTTTCTAGCTGGGTGTTGCGTGGCGAAAGCCGATACTTTACGGTGCTAATAAATTGTTTCAAATCACTTTGAATCATTAACAATGATGGAGTCAATACGAGTGTAATCACCGTCGCGAACAAAATACCGTAGCCCAATGCTGCTGCAGCTGGAATGAGGAACTGTGCCTGCACCGAGGTTTCACTTAACAATGGAGCAAGACCTGCAAAAGTTGTGATTGAAGTTAGCAACACCGCTCGTAATCGGCCAGTACACGCTTGCTGAATCGCCTCTTGTATCATCACGTTCTTATCTTTCGCTAACTCGTTAAAGCGCGAAACCAGTAGCAGACTGTCATTCACCACCACACCACTTAGTGCCAAGATACCGTTTAGCGATAAGATGCTGAGTGTTAGATCATTGAGCCAATGGCCAAAAATCGCCCCCACAATACCAAATGGGATGGCAACCATAATGATCAATGGCTGAACATACGATTTTAGCGGAATCGCCAATAGTGCAAAGATCATAATCAATGCCAGCACAAAAGTAGACTGCATTGAGTCTGTCGACTCCTTTTGCTGCTCCGCCTCTCCCGTGAAGTCAATTTTAACGGTTGGGTAATCCGTATTTAGATCTTTCACGATACTGTTCTGTAGCTGTTTTACTAACTCGTTTGATGCAATCACATCTTTATTCACTACCGCTGTAATATATACCGCACGTTGGTTGTCGATGCGGGTGATTTCAGATTGCTGGTAATCAGAGAATACATTCGCAACGGTTGTTAAAGGAACGACAGTGCCATCTGATATACGTACACTTGAAGAGGTAATGTCAGCTAACGTTTGACGGTCTTCTTCTGGGTAACGAACGCGAACCTTTACTTCATCTTTTCCTCGTTGGAAACGCTGAACAATATCCCCACCAAATGATTGCAGAACTTGCTGCGCCAATGTCGATGTATCCATTCCTAAGGCACGGCCTTGGTCGTTTAACTCGAAACGATACTGAGGTTCACCAAGGTCTAAATTATCATCAATACCACTCACGCCTTCGATATTTTGTAGCTGATCTTTAAGCTTGTTTGCCGCCTCTTTTAACAGTTCTTCATCATTCGCTTTTAGTTCAACTTTAAATGCATCAACCATCTCCATCATTGATAACACTTTCAGTTTTTTTACTCCTTCCATTTGACCCGACATCGCTAACCAAGCATCCGCAAACTCATCAGAGCCATACGTCAAATCGCCACTTAGTTCAATCGTAACTTTACCTGACTTATCCTCTTCAGCAATGACCTGCACGCTTGATATTGCTGACGCATCACCACCGTTTACCGCCCGAAGCTGCTCGTCTACCTTTCGTGCATTATCTTCTAAGATAAGGAGATTAGTTTGCGTTTGACCAAAGCTGGTGTCGTTATACATGCTGATTTCGGCAGTCACAGTATCACCGGCAATTTCTGGGAAAAAAGCAACACGAACAGAGCCAGTAAATGGCATACCAACTACTAAAATAAACAGTGAGATAAATGCTAAAACAACGGCATAGCGGAAATTTAACACCTGCTTAATTACACGCGTGTAAATCTTTCGATTAAACCACTCTAGACTATTATCAGCGCCCTGTTGAATTCGATTCCAGATACCTTTCTTATCACTTCGCTGCGTGTTCACATGTGCTAGGTGTGATGGCAAAATCAACTTTGACTCCACCAAAGATAGCATCAAACAGATAGCAACGACGGTTGCGAATTGCGCATAGATCTGCCCCATCTTTCCATCAACCATTGCAATCGAAACAAAGGCTACTACGGTGGTAAGCACACCAAAGATAGTGGGAGCGGCAACCTTATGCGTCCCTACAATCGTACTTTTAAGTGAATCTCCCTCGCTACGACGAGTTGAGTAGATACTCTCTCCTACCACGACCGCATCATCAACGACGATACCCAGAGCCATAATAAAGCCAAAGGTCGTCATTTCATTGATGGTTAGCCCCATAAAGGAGTCAGTCATAAAGAACAGAGTGCCGCAAAATACGAATGGCAAGCTGGCAGCAACCCAGAAAGCAACTCGGATATTTAGAAATAACGCTAAAACAATAAAAACCAGAGCGATGCCCGTTAACGCATTTTTCGCCAGCAACGATAGACGTTCTTTAATGAGGGTGCTTTTGTCGTACCAACTATCAATTTCTACATTTTCTGGAAGCAGGTTGCTTGCCTTCCACGTTTCAACCACTTGCTCAGCTTGATTAACGATGCTTACAACATCGCTGTACTCATCCATTACTATTTGGATGCCCATTGAACTCTGCTGGTTGTAGCGCGATAGACTGAAAGTATCTTCTTCAAAAGTATCGGTTACTGTTGCTACATCACCCAGTAAAATTTGACTTCCGTTAGCAGTGGTAACAACCGGAATCGCATTAAAATCTTCAATTTCGTATGCCTGCTCAGAAACCTTTAAGCGAACAGTTTTATCACCATTACGAAGGCTCGTTGCAATGCTAGTTGAAGACTCTGCGTTGATGGCATTTGAAACATCTGTCAGCGTCAAGTTATACGCCTGAAGTATCCCTTCATTAACCTCGACCGAAATCATAGGATCGACTTTGGCTTTAACCTCTAGATCACGGATCTTATTTTGGCTCAGCAAGTCTGCTTTTAACTGTTCAGCTAAGTCTTGTAGCGTGCCACGGTCCGTATCACCATATAATTGAATCCAGAGAGCATGCTCTTGCATGCGCGCTTTATCAATCACGGGCTTATCCGCATCAGCCGGCAAGTTGTTAATCGCATCAACCTTGGTTTTTACATCATCAAGCAGCGTGTCCAAGCTGTAGTTAGTTTCTTTTTCAATAGAGACATGACTGCCGTTTGAATCTGACGTCGAGGTGATATGCTTGATACCAGAGACGGTTTCAAGCACCTCTTCGATCTTCATTGCAATCCCCTCTTCCGCCTGCACAGGGTCTCCACTATCATAAGTGACGGATACGGTAACAATATCAGGCTCTAAGCTTGGGAACGCTTCTTTCCTCAAGCTATCGATAGAAAACAAACCAACAACAATGACACCAAGCATCAGCAAGTTGGCAGCTACCGAGTTTTGAGCAAACCAAGCAATAATGCCTTTCGGCTGGTAACTCGTTTCGTTTGAGTTTGATTGACTCATTTTAACCCTCTACAGACGCTATGACTGATGATGCTGTTGTTTCTGCTGAATTTTCAGCCCATTGAGTGTTCTCTGGGCTTTTTGTTAGTTGAGGCGCGACTTTCATTCCTACTTTGAAGTTACTAAGTGGACGCATTACAACCTGTACAGCGTCGCCAGAATGAGTCGGTTCAATATAGATATATTTTTGATATTCAAACACGGTGGTTGTAGCCGTTTTAGATAACAAGCCTTGCTCATCAACAATCCAAACTTCCCCTTGCTGTGAAAGCGCAGAAGCAGGAAGCTGCCAGAGGTTATCAACATCTGCACCTGCGATTTTCGCAGTCACAAACGTGCCAGGAAAAAGTGGATGTTCTTGCTCAAGTGGGTTTTCTACCACCAGCACAATTGAGCGTTGACGTGTCTCTTGAGCCACATATTGATAGCTACGTTCAACCTTTGCATACCATTCAACATCGCCAGTGCTGTCAGTCAAAGTGGCAGTCCACTCAATGTTGCTTTGCTTTGGTAAGTTTGCCCACTGCTGTTCGGAAAGAGGAATTTCAATTTCAATACGATCGGTACTGTAAAGGGTTGCGACACTGCTGCCGGCATCTAAGTAGCTGCCAGGCTGAACGTCACGGTTTACAACTACGCTATCGAATGGTGCACGAATCTCTGTATTGGCTAGATCTTCTTTGGCTTTTATCAATGCTTTTTGTGCGTAATCAAGCTTTGCCTGCGCACTTGCAAGCTGTGGCTGACGAAGTACTAGTGGAGAACTTGGTTCACCAGTCAGCCCTGAGCGCTGCCATTCTGATCGGGCTTGCTCTCCTTGACGCTGCTCTTCCAGTAGCTCTAATGTCGCCGACGCTATATCTGACTCCGCTTGAGCAACAGCTTGCTCGTATGCCTTTGGATCTAGCTTTGCCAGTAAATCACCTTGTTTTACGGTCGATCCCGCTTCAAAAGCATCGGATAACCATTCGACACGACCGCTCACTTCACTTGCAAATGCAAGTTCATAGCGAGGCTTCGTTTCTCCATAGCCCACAACCTGTGCACGATAGCTTGCAGTGTGAGTTAGCTGAACTCCCACTTGTGGGAGTGCTTGTACAACTATTTCCCCCTCAGTAATAACTTCAACGCTTTGTACAAGCTTTGCTTGTGCTGCTTGCGCCATTTGACTGCCGTTATAACTTACTACTGCAAAGATTGAACCTGCGGCCGCGATGGTGATGGCAAAAGTGATGGCATTCTTTTTCAATGTATTTTTCATACTATGACTCCCAGTCCAAGCGCTAGGCCTAAATCAATTCGGTTTATTAATCGTTGGTAAGTGGTATTCGTTAATTGAGCTTCAACGTCATAGGCTTGCTGCTGTACGGTCAGCAAGTCGAAAATATCAACAAGACCTTGGCGGTACTTCTCTTCGTAGCTCACAACGCTTCGTTGTGCACTGGTTAAAGAGCTATTCAAATGCACTTGCTGCTGCGCCAAAGCGCTTTCTTGCCCAATCGCATTCTCAACTTCATTCACCGCAGTGAGGAGGGTTTCTTGATATGCCCAGTAACTTTGCTCTGTTGTCAGCTCCGCAATCTCAGCAGTCGCTTTGAGCTTACCGCCTTGGAATAATGGCGCAGATATCTGGCCAAGAGCACTCCATAGCGGGTTAGCAAACAACGCTTCGTTTGGTGTCTCTGCCATATCTTTTAGGCTTGCCGACAAACTAAAAGAAGGTAGCATCGCTTTATATGCAGCATCGGTTTTCAGACTTTCTGCTTCAATATTGAAAAAGGCCTGCTGTAGGTCTGGGCGACCAGATAAGTCCTGTACCGACATTGACTCTAATGGGTTAAGCACTTGCGGGAAGTCACTCGCAACATTCATGACGGTGAGTTCAGAGTTCAACTCGCCAGTAAGTAGAAGCAAGCTACGTTTACTTTGTTCTAGGTTTTCTTGATATAGCGCGACAGTTGCACGGGTTGAAGCTGTACTGGTTTTTGCATTATCCAACTCTTCTAAAGTGCCTAAACCGACTTGATAGCGTTCTAATATTAATGTTTCGTTATTTTCTAAAATCATCAATCGACGCAGTTCAATATCCAACAGCTGTTGATTGACACTAATATTGAGCCAGCCGCGCATAATGTTTGCCGCTAGCAGGTTCGTCGCGTTTTGTAAGCTTGCTTGGTTCGCTGCAACATCTTTTTGGGATGCCGCCGTAATATCAGAAAGGCGCTGCCAAATATCGACTTCCCAGCTGACAGTAAGATCTGCACTATAGCTTTCATCACTACTTTCAGCTTTTTCACCAGTAAAGCCAGCATTTACTGTAGGCAACTGGTCTGCAAAACTTATCCCTTCTTGCGCATAAGCAATTTTCAATGCCACTATGCTCTGTTGAAGATTAGGGTTACTTTGAAACGCCAAATCTAAGTAATGCTCTAACTCTGGAAGATTGACTAAATCGGTAATTACGTTTGTCTTTTGATTCTGCTGTATTGCTGTTTGATCGACTCTCTCTATAAGCTGCTGGATGGAATCTATTTGTTTGTTGTTTGCACGAGTTACAAAATCGGTGTCGCCCGTTGTTGCACAACCCATTAGGCCGAATAACATAAGGGCAACCAGTGAATATCGAAACGTCATTGATGCTGTCTCCCACTAAGATGCGGGCAAGATAGCGAACCAGAGGTTAAGAAGGGGTTAAGGGCGAATTTTAGCTGAGAGAATGTATATATTATGCTTCTGTTGACTGACTCACCAATGTAGGCTTAGCTTTGGGTTTGCGAGTGACAAGGTAAACAGCAAGAGCCGCCAGCATAAAACCGAGTGCACCTAGCTCATCGAACGTTTCACCAAAAATCAGCCAAGCCTGAAAAGCCGTCATTGGAGGTACAAGATAAAAGGTTGATGCCACTTTTGATGACTCGCCATGTTTCACCATATAAAGCAGAAGCAAAATCGCAACCACCGACAAAACAAGTACTAGCCATACAAGTGCAAAAATAAACTCACCCGACCATGTGACCACCATGGTTTCTGTCGTAAGAGCAACAGGCAAAAACAGTAATGCTGCCGCAGTGTATTGCCACACCGCACTGCCGACCATATCGATACCTTGGCAAAAACGTTTTTGATACAACGTACCTAATGTGATGCCGAGTAAAGCTGCAATGGTAAAGATATAAGCCGCTTGCTTACTGCCATCTTGATGCCAAGCCATATTGCCCTGCAGTACCAGCATGATGCCGATAAAACCAATCCCTAAACCTAGCCACTGTGACATTCGCATTCTCTCACCCACTGACGCAAACATAACCACCGCGGTCAAAATCGGCTGTAAACCAACTAGCAGTGAACATAGTCCTGCTGGCATGCCCTGCCCAATTGCGATGTAGGTCCCTCCCAAGTAGAAGCCGTGGATCAGCAAACCGGCAACCAAACAATGTAGCATTGCCTTCCCTTTGGGCAATGAAGCGCGCAGTACTGCAACTAAAAGTAAAAAGACACAAATATTCGCTGCCATACGAAGCAAAAGAAAAGTTGCAGGTTCGGCATACGGCAAACCTAATCGGGCACCAATAAAACCGGAGCTCCACAACACGACGAAAATAAACGGAATTAAGCGAGTTAACATGGCAGGTATCTCTTTTTATTCTAAGTGATACCTATTACTTTATAGGGGTACAAAAAAGTTAATAGGGACAGTTTTAATCATTTATTAGGGTACAGATAATGCTAAAAGAGAACATCATAGCCCGTGCCAAACATCATCAAAGCAGCCACCAGCAAGCCAAGTACCAACAGGTCGTCACTTTAATTGGCGAACGTATCGATAAAAGGAGCTACCAAGCTGGTGATAAATTACCCTCAATTCGTGAGCTTAGTGCAGAGCTTTCACTGAGCAAAAATACGATTATCCGCGCCTATCAACAACTAGAGGCCAGTGGGAAAATCACAGCATGCTCTCGCTCAGGGTTTATCGTATCAGCCATTACCCTTCCCGTTAAAAAGATTACAACCACTCCCAAATATGTTGATTTAATGGCGTTGAGCAAAACGATAATGAAACTGCCGGCTGAAGATAATATCGTATCATTTGGCTCAGCCCACCCTGATACCGACTTTCCTGCTATCCGCTCACTCTATGCTGAAATTGGTCGCCACAGTCGCTATCAACACCACATTCCAAGCCATTATCAACTTCCTCCGGGCAATGAAGATTTACTCAAACAACTGGTGGCCGTTAATCGGGAGCTAGGCATCAATACTTCAGTGAATGAACTCCTGATCACTAATGGTGCCCAGCAAGCCATTAGCCTAAGCTTGCAAGCAATCACCCAGCCCGGTGACATTGTTTTGGTCGAATCCCCGAGCTACTTTGGTAACTTGCTATTATTGGAATCACTTGGACTGAAGGCCATAGAAGTTCCCGCCTTAAATCATGAAGGTATGGATCTCAACGCACTCCAGCAGGTACTTGCTCGTTGGCCAGTTAGGGCGATTATCACGAACCCAAGTTTCAATAATCCAACGGGTTTCTTAATGCCAACCAACAAACGACTTGAGTTTCTCGCTATCACTTCGGGGATCCCAATCATTGAAGATGATGTATTTGGTGGTCTTGCCTATCAGTCACGGCCGCTTCCTCTCAAGACTCTCGATACAGAGAACCGGATCATCTATTGCAACTCACTGTCGAAAACCTTGGACTCTCGATTACGCATTGGCTGGGTCATTGCAGGAAAATATCAAACAACCATCGAAAAGCGGCTGATGACCGATAACATGGGTAGCCCTAATCTGATGCACTCTGCCGTTGGGCAGTTTTTATCAACCGGAAAATACCGCCAGCATCTGGGAAAAATCAGGCGAAGCTATGCAAAAAAACAAAAAATGTTTTACCAACAACTAACGCAAGCTTTAGACCAGTACCCAAACCTATATAACCATTATCACCTCTCACAGCCACAAGGAGGGTTTCTATGCTGGCTAACCCTACCCAATTCAGTTGACGGGTTAGCGCTGTATCGCAGTGCATTAGAAAAAGGTATTAGCATATTACCCGGCGAGATGTTCAGTTCCGATAAGCATCATCGCAACTGCCTACGATTAAGTTTTGCGACATTTGAGCCAACACAAAAATGGAAAAATGCATTGGAAACACTGGCAGAAGTTATTGCTAGGCACGACAATTAACCAAGTTAACTTTTATCATAACGAAAGGACTTCACTATGATACCCAGAGCATTACGGCAACTCGTATTCATTTGCGTTATTTGCCTAAATGTCACTGCCAACGCGAAAAGCGTTTATCAAGGCAGCAGCCAAGGCATGCCCTTTCAAGTAGATCAGATCTCCACCCTGTCAGGAACACCATGGGGCATGACATTCATCTCGGATAATACCCTGTTTATTACCCTCCGCGATGGACGGGCTGTAACGCTCAATACAAAGAGCACCCAAGTTCAAGCTATTTCAGGATTACCGAACGTTTTCGCCAGTGGTCAAGGCGGGTTGTTAGACGTTAATTACCATCCATCGGGCTGGCTCTATTTCACCTACAGCAAACCTGTTGGTTCAAAAGCTGCAACCACCCTAGCTCGTGCCAAGCTCGTCAATACCGAGTTAAAAGAATGGGAAGATCTTCTGGTTACTAAGTCGACCAGTGATACAGCCCGCCATTTTGGTAGCCGTATTGCTTTTAAGGGTGAGTTTGTTTTCTTCTCTGTCGGTGACCGAGGGCACCGCCCTAACGGTCAAGATCTCACGACCCATGCCGGTAGTATTATACGCTTGACCCTTAACGGAAAAGTGCCTGCCGATAACCCGTTTGTGAAGCAGAGTAAGGCCTTACCTGAGATCTGGAGCTACGGCCACCGTAACCCTCAAGGGCTACTCTACGATAGCCACACCAATCGTTTATGGTCAAACGAGCATGGGCCACGCGGCGGAGACGAGATAAACCTGATCACCAAAGGCAGTAATTATGGCTGGCCAATTACTTCGCACGGTAAAGAGTACTGGGGGCCTATCACTGTGGGTGAAGCCAAAGAAAAGGAAGGGATTGTATCGCCTAAAAAAGTCTATATTCCATCAATCGCCCCCGGCAGCCTATTACTCTATAACGGTGACGCCTTTCCAGTTTGGAAGGGGAGCTTATTCAGTGGTGCACTGAAGTTACGTCACCTTAACCGTACCACTATGAATACAGAAGGAAGTATCGTTAGTGAAGAAAGGTTACTTGAAAGCCTCGATGAGCGGATACGTGCTCTCACACTAGATCCGAAAGGCTTTTTGTATCTATCAACAGACAGCGGTGATATTTATCGTCTGACACCACACTAAGCATTCATCATTCGCCACTCAGCTTAGATATCCTCTCGAGCCATAACATGCATAATATGCATATATAAACTGCTAAATACTCATTTGAGTCATGATTTATATTGCACTATTATCCCCGCTCATTTGTCGTCATGAGGTGAGAATGTTCTCACAATCCCTTCTTGCTCAGCTCCTGCGAATGGGGCTATTACTTGCAATCACGCTTGTGGCAGTACATAACTGCCAACCATTGTTAGATGTGCTAGCCGAACAAGCGATGAGTGGCGGATGTCATCAACAAAACGCTATCGAACCCAACTTTTCTGGACTTTAAACCATGAGTATTTTTCGTTTCCCCCTTCTTGTATGGATGGGAATTGGAACACTAATTATTAGCCTAGGGATCAGGCAATCTTTCGGTATCTTTATGATGCCTATTTCTACTCACTTCGACACCGGTCGTGAGTTTTTCAGTCTGACCATTGCTTTGCAAAATCTACTTTTTGGCTTATTCCAACCCTTTGTCGGCATGGCGGCAGATAGATGGGGACCACAAAAAGTAATTTGGACCGGTGCCATTGCTTATGCACTCGGACTTTACCTTACCTCGATAGCCCTAGAACCAGGTTGGCTATACCTCACGCTCGGTGGCCTTGTCGGTCTTGGTTTAAGCGCAACCAGTTACGTGATTATATTAGGTGCTGTTGCTCGCGTTGTTCCTGCCGAACACACGGCTAAAGCCTTCGGATTAACAACAGCCGCAGGTTCATTTGGCATGTTTGCCGTTATTCCTGGCGCACAGTACATGCTTAGCGATTTTGGCTGGCAAACCGCACTACAAGTTTTTGCTATGCTTTGCGGTTTAATCTTGGCCTTTTCATGCTTCATAAAAAGTAAACCACAGAATAATCAGACAGTCTCAGCAGATGATAACCAAACCCTTCGAGAAGCATTAAAGGAAGCCTTTCAACACCGTGGTTACTGGTTAATCCACCTCGGATTTTTTGTTTGTGGTTTTCACGTTATGTTTATCGCAACCCATTTACCAAGCTATCTCGCCGACAAAGGCTTGCCTGCCGCAACAGCTGCAATGGCACTGGCATATGTCGGGATATTTAATATCTTTGGTAGTTACTTCTGGGGCGTGATGGGCGATAAGTTTAATAAGCGTTATGTCATGTCAGCGCTATACCTAACCCGTACGGTTGTTATAGCAGGTTTCGTGATGCTACCAATAACCACTGAAACAGCCGCTCTCTTTGGTGGTGCAATTGGCTTTTGTTGGTTAGGTACCGTACCGCTAACATCGGGTCTAGTACGCCAAATCTTCGGGGCTCGTTATATGTCGACACTCTACGGATTAGTCTTTTTGACTCATCAGGTTGGGAGCTTCCTAGGGGCGTGGGCGGGTGGCCGTATCTACGATTACTATGGCAGCTACGAACCTATTTGGTGGTCAACCGTTGTACTCGCATTTTTGGCTGCATTAATTCACTTTCCGATTGATGATAAGCCGATCATACGCCAACCAGCAATGGCATAACGTATAATAAGAAACGATGGTTCACTGTTTCTATATTAAATAAAAAAAGCCCCGTTTACACTTATGTTCTTTTCATAAGAAACAGAAGTGTAAACGGGGCTTTCTATTTATCTATTGTTCAATAATGAATTATAGATGTTCGCCACGACGCAGTGCATCGATACGCTTGTCTAATGGTGGGTGTGTCATAAATAATTCAGACAGTGACTTTTTACCATTGATACCAAATGCCATCATAGAGCCTTCAAGCTGTGGTTCATGACTCATTTTCAAGCGCTCAAGGGCTGCAATCATCTTCTCTTTACCTACAAGGTGAGCAGAGCCTGCATCCGCTTTAAACTCACGATGACGGCTGTACCACATGGTTAGAATGCTCGCTAAGAAGCCAAACAATACTTCCATGATTGAAGAAACGATAAAGTACGTCATGTAGCTACCGCTCCCTCCCTCTTCATCGCTATTGTTAATACCACTAATTGCGCCTGCAACCAATCGAGAAACGAAGATAACAAAGGTATTCACCACACCTTGCATCAATGTCATGGTAACCATATCGCCATTAGCAATATGACTAACTTCGTGAGCAAGTACAGCTTCGGCTTCATCGCGTGTCATGCTATGGAGTAAACCAGTCGATACCGCTACCAGTGAATCATCACGTTTTGCACCCGTAGCAAAAGCGTTAATATCCGCGGAATCATAGATAGCAACCGTTGGCATGCCGATACCAGACTGCTGAGCTTGACGTGACACTGTCTCCATAAGCCAATGCTCTGTTTCGTTACGAGGGTGCTCAATCACTGAACCGCCAACAGAGCGTAGTGCCATTGACTTCGACATAAACAGTGAAATTAATGAACCACCGAAACCAAATAGCGCAGCCATAACCAGTAGTCCAGATAAACTACCTGGCTGAAGGCCAGTAAACGCATAGATAACGTTCAAGACAACACTGAAAACCAGCATCACTGCTAGGTTGGTTGCCAGAAATAAAGCAATACGCTTCATATTATTTCCATTCTCCAAATAAAGGCATCTTTCATAGATAGCGCTGTGAAAAGGCTCTACAGCTATCTTTGTTATTTATAGTATGGTCGTTCAAACGAATTACAAGTGAAAGTGATAAATTGTTACGTTTCGTAATCAGCTTAAAACAAATAATTATTTGTTAAAGCTCATCACCTTATAGAGGTGACTATTTATTATACTTTCTCGTGTTTGTTTTCGAGATTTCAAGCCAAACCAGTGTGACTAGGTGCATATAAGTTATATTTTAGACTTTAGTCTTATTGAAACTGTGAACCAATTCGAATATTGTCTTATGTCAGAAAGGCATGATGAATTCACTAAGTCGAATTATCAAGGAGGAATGATGGCTGATAACGAGAATTACCAGGTGGCGATTGATATTTTGCGCTGTCATCTTGGTATGTCTGCAGAAGAAGCACGCAAAGAGCTTGGCATTGAAAATGGTGTATCTGCACTAACTGATACACAAGAAGCTCTTATTGGTTTAACCAGCGAAGGCTAATACTCTGTAGCATACTGCTATAACCCTTTTTTAAAACAAAAAACCTGCCAATTGGCAGGTTTTAATTTATCTTTTCATTAAAGAGCGAGTGGTGATAAGTCAATATACTTAGATAAATCACGCTTTTTAATACCTGGCATATAAGGAATTTCGCCTAATTTTTTGCCTGGTAAATTCGCTTCCATCATTCGAATAATTTCAGCATAATTTTCAGTGCCCGGATTAATACGGTTAGCAACCCAACCCACAACCTCAAGGCCGTCATGTTGAATGGCTTCAGCCGTTAATATCGCATGACTCATACAGCCAAGCTTTACGCCAACAACCAAAATTACCGGTAGCTTTTCGCGCTTCACCCACGTCGATAGGAAGTCAGTTCGTGTCACAGGTACACGCCATCCACCCGCACCTTCAACCAGTACGACTTCTGATTTTTCTTTTAACTTCGATAAACCTTCAGACAACACATCGAAATCAATCACACGATTTTCTTGCTCTGCGGCAAGGTGTGGTGACACTGCTGCCTCGAACGCATAAGGGTTAACCTCATCGTATCCAAGGTCAACAACTGAAGCATCCTGAATATATAGCGCATCAGAATTGCGCATCCCCTCTTGAGTCGGCACACTTCCTGATGCTACTGGCTTATAACCCGCCATCTTGATGTTCGCGCTAGCTGCAGCATGAAGAATGGCGCGAGAGGCAACAGTTTTACCGACTTCGGTATCTGTTCCTGTTACAAAGAAAGCGTTAGTCATTAATAATTACTCCAAAACAGACTTGGTAAGTAGCTGGCAGTTGTTGGTTCTCATCTCGATACTCTTCATAAGCGCTCTCTAATGCCTGAATCGTTTTACGACCGGCCAAGCCTGCCTTACGCCCCTGCTGCAGATGTGTCGCTCCAATCCCTTTCAGATCTTTCATGAGTTCAACTGCCGAGCTGTAAAACATGGTGATCGGCTTGAAGTCTAGGTCAATGTTATGGCTACCTGCTTGCGCCAGCGCAAGTTTTATGGCCTTTTGCGAAAGAAAATCGTTCACATGTTGATATTGATCAACCTGACGCCATGCATTAGAAAGCTCAAATAATGAGCCCTCTACTAAAGTGGTAAACACAATATTACCACCAGGCTTAACGACACGTTTCAACTCTTTTAGCGGAATGGATAGATCAGCACACCACTGTAGGGCCAAGCTACTAAAGGCAAAATCAAAGGTATTATCGTCAAAAGGCAGGTTTTCAGCATCAGCTTCAAAATAAGAAACGTCTTCGCCGCAGCGATTTTTCGCTTGCTGCAACATTGCTATCGATAGATCGGCGGCCGCAACATTCAGTCCACGCTGTACAAGCTGCTCACTGAAATAACCCGTACCACAACCTAAATCAAGACACTGGCTACCGACAGGTGCTACCGCGGGTAACTTGTCTAGCAATAAATGCCCCACCTCTCGTTGAAAAGCTGCAGCTTTATCATAATGTTTCGCTGCGCGGCCAAAAGCATCAGCAATCGCCTGCTTTTCTTGTTGATTATTTGCCATACTAAGCTCGATGGCAGTATTCAATTTATCCACCATGAAACACCTCATTAATAGCCGTTACCAACCGTCTCACATCACCCTTCTGATGCGAGGCTGTGAGAGTAATTCGAAGTCTTGCGCTATTAGCAGGCACCGTTGGCGGGCGAATAGCACTCACCCAAAGACCTTGCTCTCTTAATGCAGATGAAATACGCATGGCTTCATCACTTTGACCAATCAATAAAGGCTTTATCGGCGACACTGTATTTTTAAACACAATGTCGTCATCTAAACCATCCTCTAGCACCTGACTGAGTTCCGCCAACTTTTCCCTTCGCCATTCATCGGCTTGGATCATGTTACAAGCTTTACTTAGAGCGTAGGCTTGTGCCGGGGGCATTGCGGTTGAATAAACAAAATGACGTGCAAACTGTGTCAAATATTCAGCGATATCATGGTTACAAAGTACCGCAGCGCCCTGCATTCCGAATGCTTTACCAAAAGTAATGACCAAAACATCGGGAGTGACACCCGCTAAATCACAACTTCCTTTACCATTCTCACCCAACACACCGCAGCCATGTGCATCATCCACCATTAAGACACTGCTTGTTTCACTGCATATTGTCTGAATATCAGCCAGCGGGGATAAATCCCCATCCATACTGAATACACCTTCCGTCACAACAAATGTCGCCATCGGAGATTGTTCAGAGCGATCTGCCAATTCTAGGCGAGATAAGGTTCGCGACAGTGCAGTCAGATCATTATGAGCAAAACGTCGCATATTGGCTTCAGACAACATTCCAGCTTCAATTAATGAGGCATGATTCAGCTTATCTTGAATAAGGTGATCGCCTTGCTGCAATAACGAAAAAAGAACTGCCTGATTCGCGCTAAAACCACTACTAAAAAGTAAGGCTCGTTCAAAACCTAACCATTCAGCAAGCTGTGCTTCAAGGTATTGGTGGGGTTGTTGGTAGCCCGTTACTAACGGCGATGCACCACTTCCGGCTCCAAATTTCGCCAGCCCATCCTGCCAAGCTGCTATCAGATCTGGCGATTGCGCCAAACCAAGATAGTCATTACTTGAGAAATTTAATAAAGCGCTACCGCCAGATATAACCTGCTCATTGTGTCGTTCAAGGCAAGTACGCTGGCGATAAAGCCCTTGAACAGATCTTTCTTCAAGGGCTTTGACTATACGTTGATTAAACCGATGCATCGTAGAACAAATCATCCTTGCTCGGACGAGCAGCAACACGCTGAGCAACCTGTCCTAACAATTCTTGTGCTTGAATTTCATCAGGCTTGGCACTCTGTTCTTGGCTATTAATACCTAATTTGGCAAATAGCTGCATGTCTTTATCTTCACCCGGGTTTGGCGTTGTTAGCAGTTTACAGCCATAGAATACCGAGTTAGCACCTGCCATGAAGCACAGTGTTTGCATTTGCTCGTTCATGTCCTCTCGCCCAGCAGAAAGGCGTACAGCAGAAGCTGGCATAATGATACGCGCAACAGCAATGATACGAATGAAATCGAATGGGTCGACATCATCAACGGACTCTAGCGGTGTCCCCTTCACTTTAACCAGCATGTTAATCGGCACGCTCTCAGGGTGAATGGGTAAATTCGCCAACTCGACCAGTAAGCCCGCACGGTCACGTGAACTCTCGCCCATACCAATGATACCGCCAGAACAAATTTTCATACCAGCATCACGCACATGGCTTAAGGTATCTAAGCGATCTTGATAAGTCCGCGTAGTAATAATATTGCCGTAAAACTCTGGTGAAGTATCTAAGTTGTGATTGTAGTAATCGAGACCAGCCCCGGCCAACTCGCCAGCTTGATCACCCGTGATCATGCCAAGAGTCATACAGGTTTCAAGGCCCATCTCTTTCACGCCACGCACCATGTCTAGCAAATATGGCATGTCACGTTCTTTCGGGTTTTTCCAAGCTGCGCCCATACAAAAACGCGTCGCACCAGACGTTTTCGCCTTTTCTGCAGCATCAAGTACACGCTCAACTTCCAGTAAACGCTCACGATCTACATCGGTACGATAATGGGCACTTTGTGGGCAATATTTGCAATCTTCAGGGCATGCACCCGTTTTAATCGATAATAAGGTGCTTACTTGTACTTTATTCGGCTCGTGATACTGGCGGTGCACTTGTTGCGCATTAAAAACCAGATCCATGAACGGCTTGTCGAACAAGGCTTGAACTTCCTCAACTGTCCAGTCGTGACGTACTTCCACGTGTAATAACCTCTTATTTTTATTTCAGCTCTAACGGCAAAATATGCTTATTGATACTTGGCTAGTCTACTGAGACTCAGTAGACTGTCAACCATCAAAAAGGACCGGGGTTTACATCTGTGCAAAAAACAACCAATAAGATCGACTTAGCTTTTGACCAACAACATGTTTGGCATCCTTATACATCAACGCTAAACCCGTTACCTTGTTACCCAGTAGAAAGTGCCAGCGGGGTTTACCTTAAACTAGAAGATGGTCGAGAGATCATCGATGGTATGTCTTCATGGTGGTCAACTATTCATGGTTATAACCATCCGGAACTTAACGCTGCAGCTAAATCACAACTCGATAAGATGTCGCATGTTATGTTTGGTGGCATCACTCATGAGCCCGCCGTTGAGCTTTGCCGTAAACTCGTCAAAATGACGCCCGAGCCTTTACAGCATGTATTCTTAGCTGACTCAGGCTCAGTCGCGGTAGAAGTAGCCTTAAAGATGGCATTACAATATTGGCATGCAAAAGGCGAACGTCGTCCTAAGTTTCTCACCGTTAAAGATGGTTATCATGGCGATACCTTTGCGGCCATGTCAGTTACTGACCCAAATAACTCCATGCATAGCCTTTATAAAGGCTTTTTACCGGAGCATATCTTTGCTCAATCGCCAACTTGCGGCTTCTATGATGAATGGCAAGAATCTGATGTCGATGACTTCAAACAAAAATTGGCCACGAACCACCAAGACATTGCCGCAGTCATTCTCGAGCCAATAGTACAAGGCGCTGGCGGTATGAAGATCTACCACCCAACCTTCCTGTCTCGGGTTCGCGAACTGTGCGACGAATATGGGATTTTGTTAATTGCAGATGAAATTGCCACTGGATTTGGCCGAACTGGAAAATTATTTGCTTGTGAACACGCTGGTATCAATCCTGATATTATGTGTGTCGGAAAGGCACTGACTGGCGGCTACATGACTCTGTCAGCAACCTTAACGACTAAACATGTCGCAAATACGGTATGTGGTGGAGAGGCTGGCTGCTTCATGCATGGCCCGACATTTATGGGCAATCCCTTGGCTTGTGCCGTGGCGAATGCTAGCCTCAGTATTCTTGCGCAAGGCTCATGGCAAAAACAAGTAAAAAGCATTGAAAATCAATTATCTAACAGCTTGCCTGAAATCGGTAAATTAGAGCGTGTAAAAGCCGTTCGTTGGCTCGGTGCTATAGGTGTTGTTGAACTCTATGAGCCCGTTGATATGGCTTCAATACAAAAAGCATTTGTCGACAGTGGTGTCTGGATTCGCCCTTTTGGCACACTTGTCTACATTATGCCTCCATTTATTATTAAGCCACAAGAACTTAGCAAGTTAACTTCGGTAATAAAACTAACCCTTCAGTAATATCGAAAAGCAGACAATTTCTAATAATTGTCTGCTTATACTTTTCCTGAACGTTATAGCAAAACCAACTCATGGTTGGAACGTATATAGACAAATCTAAAGTCAATAACGTCAGAAAGGCTAATACTATGCAATTACCCCTATTTCCGTTACAGATATACTTGCTACCCGGTGGGATAAGTAAGTTAAGAATATTCGAACCGCGCTACACACGGCTAGTTAAACTCGCAATGGCTGCGGGTGATGGATTTGGACTCTGCATGAAAGACGGAGATTCACTGTGTCACTTTGGCACTCGTGCAATTATCACTGATTTTGAGCAGCTTCCTGATGGTCTACTTGGCATAACCGTAAAAGGTGTAGAAAAATTCTTAATCAATCGCCACTGGAAAGAAGAAGACGAGCTACGTTTTGGTGATATAACCCCTATGACTAACTGGTCACCCACCGAAATCAAGTTTGTTGATAGAGATATCTCCAGCAGCCTCAAGGCTCTGTTTGACGAATACCCTGAACATGCCGTGCACTACCCTTTGCCAGATTACAATGACATGACTTGGGTGTGTCAACGATGGTTAGAGTTACTTCCTCTTGAAACCAATCAAAAACAATGGTTTATGAGTCGAAATGACCATCGTGCTGCACTCTCTTTTTTACATAATGTTATTGATGAGCAACTAAAAAAAGACCAATAATACTAATAAAAGCGGTCATGTCTGTGGATGTTAGCTTTAACAAAGACATGATTCGACCATCAAACAATACACTGCATTTCTCATGAATAAGTCAAAAGCCACCCGCTTTTTTACTACATTTACATTATGTCAGAATGAGCAATTTGCTAATCATTATGCAAAAAGCATAAATTTTGACGCAGGAAGATTTATGGGGAGGGAAAATGAACACCATGACGATGCAGGATCATCACGATGAAAAAACTATTACTAATATTGAGTCTTAATTGCATCCCATTCATTTTACTCACTGCAACCCTATTATATAACGGCAGTTTACTGGCTAGCGATCAACAAACCCTGCAGCAATTACTTCCCCTAGAGAGCCTATGTCAGGCCATCACATCAAAGCCATAAAAAACATTAAACCGACAGGTGATCAGCTAAATTGAATAAATCCTCTTTTTTCGTCTAACCTCAAAATAGCACCGCTTTTTGAGAACAAGGATGTCAAAGTGGAATCATTTTTAGGCTTTATCGGTTATATCGCTGCATCTATCGGCTTTGCCATCTTATTTTTATTATTATTAACAACATACAAGAAGCAAAGCATACAGAAGAAGCTTCTACTTAGTATGTGTGCGATTGGTACTATTTGGACAGCAAGCACAGTACAACAACTCATCAATGGCACGTCAGTTTTACCCCCCCTCATCAGTGAAACCCTATTTAACTTAAATCTTTCTTTATTACTTATTAGTACCTTAACAGTAAAAAAGAATATAAGAGCGTTATTGAGTCTCAAACCCCATAGTGCCATTATTAGCGTCATGTCATTCATTGCTATCAGCGAAGTGATACGGCTTTTTACTCCGGTATTTCATCAAAAAATATTCTTTTTATTCCACCTTTCGCAAGCCATTATTTGCCTTTGGCTCGTCGAACAACTGTACCGGCGTAGCAATCGCCTAGAGCTGCAATCAATAAAGCCACTCTGTATTGGTGTTGGCTTGATCAGTGGTTACAACTTTGCCTTGTATGCCGACGCACTGTTAACAAACACGATCTCTCCTTCGTTTTGGCAAGGAAGAGGCTGGGTAATTGCTGCAGCTTTACCGCTCATTGCGGTCACAACTCGACGGCTAAAAAACTGGGAAAGCCGTGTTTATGTCTCTCGTAACATTATTTATCACAGCACATTGATTTTAGTGGCTGGGTTATACCTACTTTTAATGTCACTGGCTGGCTATTACATTAAAGCAATGGGCAACTCTTGGTCTGAAACCGCGCAAACACTCTTTTTTTCACTAGGAAGCCTAGTGCTTGCCAGCTTATTTTTATCCGACGTTTTACGACAAAGAGTAAAGGTCTTCATTGCCAAGCACTTTTTCGCCAACAAATATGAATACCGCGAAGAGTGGATGCACTTTTGCTCTGAGATTGAAGATCAAGCACGTACACCCTACGACAATGCTCTCTCTGCGATGATGCGTCCTTTGGGTTGCGAATATGGCATTCTTGCCATTCAAAAGAATGGCTTACTGCTACCCGAAACAAACCTTCACTGCTCTTTGGATCACCCTGAAGCATTAGCCTTATTAAAACTTCTTGGGAGCAAAGTTATTGAGCACCAGTGGATTATAGATATCCCGAAATTGTCCAGCGGACATGAAAAAGCACCATTTGATATTGATATTCAACAACTCAACAAAATACAACACTTTACTATTGTTGCGCCTCTCATTTCCTCATCCGGAACCCAAGGAATCTTTATTCTATCTACGCCAACATCTACCGACGACTTAAATTGGGAGGATAGAGACTTAATGAACGCGATTAGCCTACAACTTTCAGTTTACCTCACCATGTATGAAACCAATCAAAGACTAGCTGAAAGCCAGCAATTTGATACCTTTAACCGAATGTCTGCGTTCCTCGTTCATGACCTAAAAAATGTGGTGGCGCAACTACAATTATTAAGTAATAATGCTAAAAAACACCGTGATAACCCTGAATTCATTGATGATGCTTTTGAAACAGTAGACTCCGCAGTAATACGCCTCAATAAAGTATTAACACAACTCGGTAAAAAACGAATTGAAGCTGACACCGAGCAAGTCATTAATATTGAGCAAACTATCGCGCGTATTTGTGAAGAGCGGGCTGTTCAACACCCAATCCCCATATTTCATAATTTCTCCCGTCATCAACTAGCGTTAACAACACTAAAAGAACGATTCCAAAATAGCCTAAACCACCTAATTCAAAATGCGCAAGATGCCACCAATGATAATGGCAGCGTAACCGTTTCCTTAGTCGATACACCCAAAAGTATTCAAATCATCATTAAAGATAGTGGCCACGGTATGTCAGAAGCATTTATTAAACACCGCCTTTTCAAGCCTTTTGACACGACGAAAGGCAATATAGGGATGGGTGTAGGCGCATATGATGCGAAAGTCATGGTTGAGCAACTCGGGGGCTTCATTTATGTTGACTCTACTGTTAATGAGGGCAGCTGCTTTACATTGAAAATCCCTAAACAAACCGCTTTAGCACAAAAAAGTTTCACTATACTTAAATAACGACCACAAACAGGGAATAGTCTATGGAAACGTTGCTCATCATTGAAGATGATCCCGGCATTCAAAAACAATTAAAATGGTGCCTTTCTGATTACAATGTGGTGTTAGCAGGTCATCGTCAAGAAGCAATTACTGCAATACGACGTTTCGAACCTAAAGTCGTGACACTGGATTTAGGGCTTCCGCCTGATGAAGCTAATGCATCAGAGGGATTACAAACATTACAAGATATTCTCGAACTCAATCCCTATTGTAAAGTCATTGTCATAACGGGTAATGATGATAAAGAAAATGCGTTAAAAGCCATTGAACTTGGCGCTCATGATTTTTATCAGAAACCAATTGATAATGATATTTTGTCAATCATTATCGAGCGTGCATATATCATTGCCAATTTAGAATCAGAAAACCTTCGACTTAAACAGTCATCACTAGAAGACAACGGGTTTATTGGCAATAGTCCTCAAATACAACATGTATGCCGAATGGTTGATAGAATTGCGACCAGCGAAATTTCAACCCTCATATTAGGTGAAAGTGGGACCGGTAAAGAGGTGCTTGCTCGCGCTATCCATAATAAGAGTGAAAGAAGAGGTAAACCATTTGTTGCCATAAATTGTGCTTCTATTCCGGAACAATTGCTTGAAAGTGAATTGTTTGGCTTTGAAAAAGGTGCCTTTACTGGTGCACATAAAACCACAATAGGTAAAATTGAACATGCTCATGGAGGAACACTTTTCCTCGATGAAATTGGTGATATGCCCTACCCTTTACAAGCTAAAATTTTACGTTTTCTTCAAGAAAAAGTGATTGAACGTGTCGGAGGCAGACAAGAAATAGCAGTAGATATAAAAATTATATGCGCTACCCACCAGAACCTTGAAGCAATGATGGCAGAAAAAACGTTCCGAGAAGATCTGTATTATCGAATTAGCGAAATTACCATCGTTAATCCACCACTCCGTGAACGTGGGCAAGATGTCGTGCTATTAGCAAGGTACTTCCTGCATATTGCTAACCAACAAACGCAACGCCAAATCACAGGGTTTACCGAAGAGGCAATCACTGCGATGGCTCAACATCACTGGCCTGGTAATATTCGAGAGTTACAGAACAAAATAAAATCGGCAACGATTATGGCTGAAGGAAAAGTCATTACTGAGTTTGATCTTGCCTTAGTGCTACAAGATAGCCCTGATGATGATAAAAAAATGGCGATTAATCTTCGCCACATTCGTGAAAGAGCAGAAAAACAAGCGATCACTCAAGCATTATCACTCTGCAATAATAATATATCGAAAGCCGCAAATTTACTGGGCATAACCCGACCAACACTCTATAACTTACTAGAAAAGTACACTTTAGCCATCGATGTAAAGTAATGCTAAAGTGCTAACAAACAGGGTAACGTTGACGAAAATACGACCTAAAAGGAGATGCCATAATGCTTCTCCTTTTTAGTCGCCATTAACAGGGTAATCGAGACTATGACTTTATTCAGTGGTACTCAATTTCATCAGCTTTTTCACCCAAAACTTACTCCCTAAAGACCCCAACTCTTCATCTAATATATTATCTTGGGCATCTCCTTCATCGCTTGCTTTAATATTAACTTGGCGCTTCTTTTTTGCTAATAACTTATCTAAATAACGAATGGTTGCAACTTTTCGCTCAATAACAGTATCAAGCACTTCAGTTACTGAATGCAGGGTCTTATGCATTTTTTCGATATCATGATCTGAAAACGGAGTAAGCACATCACGCTCAGCCGTACTCATGGGCGAACCATGTTGAAAATCTTGCATGAATGGTTGCTTCGCTAAGGACCCAGAAAATTCTGCTCCCATTTCTTCTAGCACTTTATCCACATCTGATGTCGTAATAACCGACAAATCTTCTAGAAATGCGAACAATAACACCCTATCCATTAGAATATTAATCTTACGGGGAATGCCCGACGACTTTTTCATGACTAACTCAAAAACATCATGCTCAAATTCAGGGCTACCCTGCCAATTTACTTGCGCCAGACGGTGTAATATATAGTCTTTTGTTTGTTTACTATCAAAAGCCTGTAAATGGCAAGATGCGATAATGCGTTGACGAAATTGCTCCATCTCCGGTATTGCAATGATACCTTTCAGCTCTTCTTGCCCCAGGAAAAAACTCTGAATCAAGGGCGTATCGTCTAACTGAAAATTTGATAACATTCTCAGCTCTTCGACTGTTTCAACCGGCAAATTTTGAGCTTCATCAACAATCAGTAGCGCGCGCTTTCCTTGCTGAGACAGCGTTAATAAATACTGCTCCATTCGTTGCAATATCGCAGCTTTATCTCCCCCATCAACTGGAATACCAAATTTTGCAGCCACCAAACGAACCAACTCTTCAGGGTTTAGCCTCGTGGTAGCGATTTGGATAGCCACAAAAGAGTCATCCAAAGATGCTAATAAGCTTCTCGCCAACGTTGTTTTACCGGTTCCCACAGGGCCTGTAACCACAATAAACCCTTCACCTTGAGACAGGCCATACTGTAGATAAGACAACGCTTTTTCATGATGGGGGCTCGAGAAGAAAAACCGAGGCTCAGGGCTTAATTTAAAAGGTTTATCAGTAAGTCCGAAGTGTGATTCATACATGGGTTATAATTGCATCCTTACATTAATAAACACTCTATTTTCATCATAGCTTTCATTTAACTTAGAAGACGATTTATTCATATGAGACAAGTTAAATGACGTGGATATATCCTCATTCAGCTGATAGCTTGCACCTAATGAATAGTCTCGATAATGATCACTCTGGTCAGCCTCTGAAAGTCGTTCGAAATCATAATACTTATATTCAGCACCTAAGCGCATGCTTAAGCGACGAGATAAGCGGTGAGATATATCTAATCCAATCCCATTGCCCTCTTCATCTTGCACATCCGCATTAGCATTTAGCACTTGCTGTTCATCATGAAAAATAGACARCTCATAGCTTGTACGCCTAGATTTTACTACCGAAGACCACTCTAAGCGCCGGCTTAGAGATACTTCAGAGACATTAGAGCCTGAGGTAAAGAAATCGCGGTCAAAGCTCACCGCTTCTTCAAAATATGAGATGGTATTTGTCAGTTTACGAGAGCGATGTGATAACTCAAATCGATATGCATCACCAAAGAAGCGCTTATCATAAGAAAAGAATAACTTAGTGCGTGCATTAGGTTCGACATTGATCGCGCCAGCCCAAAAATCTGAATTGTTATCATCGTCAGAAAAATTATAACTTACCTCGATATATGACTGCTTTGTCCAATAATATCGAAGTCCCGGCCCCCAGCTAAAGGAATCGGCACTGTCTGACTCTGCTCGACCTTCATAATTTTCATAATTTAAGCGTATAAGTGGCGACCAACCATGAATGGTTTGCAAACCAAACTCTTCACGCAATAAGGTAAAAGACGTGTCTTCATCACCATTTTTACCGTTCTTATAATCATAAGAGGCTTCAATTAACCAGAAAAAGTCTTTAACACTTCGTCCATTTGCATAGGTGATTTCGGCACCATAGCCATCATAATTACCAATATCATCTTCATTATTGGTAATTTGTGCATAGGTTCTAGTCCGTAAATCAACCTTACTTAATGGATTAGAATGATAACTAACACCCACCTGCGCATTTTTACTTTCAATTGTGTTGCCAGTAAACACATCAACACTGGCATTTTCATCAATCGCTTCCGCTATGTTTTCAATGGATGCGGATGCATCCACACTAAACCCTGTGTTATACAGCCCCTTTCTAGTCAAAAAATTCAATTGTTGATAAGCTGTATTTTCACTCGAATCATGGCTGTAAAATAATTGGCTCATGGTATAAGCAAGGTTTAACTGTCCATCGTTACCAATAACACTGGCTGCCACCCCCACATCAATGGACGAGATTAAACTACTGCCGCTTCCTGATTCGACCAAATCCACATTATCCGTGAAAGTAAGCCCTCCTCCTACAACTGGAGAAAACGTAACATCCGCAGCAAAGCTACCTGTAGTAATAAGCGATAGAGAACATAATAAATGCTTATACTTTTTTGGGCTTCGTTCCATAGTCATAACCATATCCATATTGACTATGCGTTCCATACAACGCTTTATTAATTACAAAACCAATGGCTAGATCCCTATTTAAATCGGCGATAGTCTGCTCTACGTCTGACATTTGGGTTGTTGTATGCGAAACAACAATAATAGCTTGCCCCATCAATTGCGAAACCGTGACAGTTTCAACAACACCAAGCATTGGTGGGCAATCAAACAACACCAGCCGATCTGGGTAGCGGTTCTCTAATTCGGTTGTCAGTGATTTCATTCGATCACTGGCTAGAAGTTCATTGCTTAAATGGTGCGCAGAGCCTGCAGGTAGGATCCTTAGGTTAGGTATATTCGTTGGATAAATGACATCAGAAAGATTAGAAACATCACCAAGAAGGTAGTCAATAAGGCCGGGGGTTTCTTCAACCCCTAAAGTTCGTGAAATATTTGGTCGCAATACATCTGCATCGACCAATAATATTGTTTTATCTTTCTCGGTGGCAACACTTAATGCCAAGTTAATTGCAGTAAACGTTTTTCCTTCGATTGGCTGAGCGCTTGTTATCATCACCATATTACTTTGTTTCAATGTACTCGACACTGGACCAAAAGCATTGTAGAGAATTTTATGCTTTATCGAACGATACTCATTGTTAATTTGTGCATTGGCGTTATCATCATCGTACGCCACCATCCCCTCTTTTTTTAACCTTTCGGTATCAATGTGCAAAGTCGTTACCGCGACCTTATTATCATTATCGCTCGCTACATGGTTATTCGCTGCTGTCTCAGGCTTCACCTTCCGTGTCATTGCTTTTGCAATACTACCCGAATTTTCAGTACCCTCACTTTGTTCGCCAACCCTTCGTTTTTTAAGCGCCTTTTCTATAATACTCATATCAACTTAACTCCTGAGTAATAGCATTCTGAATAGAGGGCACGATATTGATAACCATAAAGCATGTAAAACAGACAAGTAACAGCACACTTAAAATAGAAAATCGCCAAACTTTCCGTTGCTCAATCGCTTTTATACCTGATGTATTTGTTGCTGATACCACACCAAATACAGGTAGCTTAGTTTGAGTAAAAAGTTGATTCGCAGAAATAACAACGGGTCGTATTTGGCTATTCAAAAACGCTAATGCAACCCCAGCACCGGTAGCCAAAAACAGCACCACAATCAAGAACAATGGACGCATTGGGCCAGAAGGCTCTTTTGGCAATAATGGTGCATCGATGACCCTAAAAGTAATTTCGTCAGACGATGCACCAACGCTCTGTGAAATCAATGCCGATTCACGACGGGCGAGTAACTGCTCATATTGCGCTCTCGTCACATCATAATTCCGCATCATACTCGTCAGCTCGGCCTCAACGTTGGGAATTTGCGTCATCTCCTCTGCTAGCACCGACAGCTTTTCAACTTGGCTCGCCTCCCTTACCGTTAAAGAAGCAATCGCATTTTCTAACTGGGTAATATACAGCTTAATTTCTTGAAGTACGGGGTTCTCCGCTGCCGAAGGCGAAGATTGATCAAGCGATGATTGTTGCAGTTTTTTAAGTTCTGTAATTTGACGCCGCGTTTCTATGACATCTGGGTGTTTTTCAGTAAACCTAAATAATAAAGAGTCTAACCGTGACTCTAATGATTCAAGACGAAGGTCATACTCTGTTCGATAACTTGATGACTGCTTCGATATTAAAGAGAGCTCTTTATTTAACTGCCCTTGGGCACTTTTTAGCTGTGTTTGAGACTCTTTAAGCTCTAAACGAGTTGATTCAAGTGCAACTTTTAAACCCTCGAGTTTCTGAAAATAACGCTTTTCCGCTCCTGGCATAAAACCAGCATTGGCACGTTTAAATTCGGCTAATTTTGATTCAGCTTCAAGTAACCGAGCTTCATATTCATTAAGTTGAGATTCAATAAACTCGTTCGCTTTACTCGTATCTTGCCGCTTTTGTCCTACCGCATTTTCAACAAAAACATCAAGTGAAGCCTGTACAACGCCTTGCACGTACTCTGGGTCTTTGCCTGAATAGCTGATTGTAAATAAGTTCTCTTTACCTGCTGAACGAATTTTAATGTTATCTTTTAAATCTTCTAATAACTCATCATATTCATCATTCGTTGTTACCGTCACATCAGCATCTGTATATCGTGCGATGGTTTCTAGGTTACGTCGACTCAGTAACGTTTTAACCATCAATCGCAATTCTTGAGTTGGGTCGTTATCAATCGCTAAACCACGTAATAATGGCTGAAGGATCGATCGGGTATCAGCATATACCCGAGCTTCAGAAGTATATTGATTCGGCAAAAAGGTTACTGCAACCCAGCCAATAGGGCAGATTATCCATAATGTAATGATTGCCCATCGACGGTATAGCCATACTCCCCGAAGGTAATGCAATAGGAGATCTAACTGTTCCTTCATAAAGATCGTTCCTTAAAACCATGCTTCAGGAATAATAATAATATCGCCAGGTAATATATCGACATTTGCTTCTATGTCGCCATCCCGAACAAGATCGCTCATGTTGAGAGCAAACTGTTTCTGTTGACCATTTACAACTCTGATTAACCGGGCATCGTTGCCATCAGCAAACTCTGTTAACCCCCCGACTGCAACCATGACATCAAGCAGCGTCATATTTTCTCGATAATTAATCGCTTGAGGATCAGAGGCTTCACCAATTACGCGAACTTGCTCGCTATATGGCCCAACAAAGCCAGATACCATCACAGTCACAATTGGGTCTCGAACATATTCAGACAATTGAGCTTCCAAGCTACGCGCTAAATCTGTTGGTGTTCGGCCAGATGCTGGTAAGTCGTCGACTAAAGATGTCGAAATCATACCGTCAGGGCGAACAATAAAACTACCGGATATTTCAGGATTGCCCCAAACAAAAATAGACAGGCTATCACCGGGGCCAATAAGGTACTTATATTCACTGATATCTTTGGTTAGTGATGCCTGAGGCGTGGCTGACGGCAGTAGCGGTAAGCCTGTAGAGCTACAGCCAACAGTACTGCCCATCAGCAGTCCAAAAGCCAACAATGAACACCTAACATTGAAGCCATGTTTACTCATAAACGCATCCACCCTGCATTACCACCTTGACTAAGTAAGGTTTCCCTTTATCGCCTCACAAAGGCGTATAACTAAAATTTCATCAGTTGCACTGATTTAACTATATATGTTTTTTTTATTTTAAAGCTTTTTTCTAGTTAAAATTGAACATTTCAGGTGAGATACTTAACATTTACACCTCTATATTTTCATGAAATCTCGATTTGATATGCAATTTAAAAAAAAAGGTGCATATAATTCCTAACACCCCCTGATAGTGCAAGCTTAATATGTGGCATAGATAATGCTTTAAAAACAAGTAAGAAAGCTATGTACCATAAGGAATAAAATATTATGGCAACGTCTAAGTTTCATGACTTAAACCTCAGCAATGCAACATTGATAATTACGGATATTATCCTTTTATTCAGTATTTTTTCATTTGGAATTCATTACCTGAAAGGCATATATCCTAATATAATGCCGATTTATGGCAGCATTGCTTTTGTAGCTAATTTATTCTTCTTTAGTCTACCGATACARATAACATTACTTTCTGTCGGTTTATATAATGAAAAGCTGAGAGAAAACTTTCGAGGTATCACTGTCCGTATTACCGTGGCTGTTATTCTTGCTTATATCTTGTCTTCCTCACTTTCATTTTTCATACCATTCTTACAGCTTACGGGAGCTAGTAAGGAAATTCTCTATGGTTTTGTATTGATARGGTTAGTTTTCTCTCGCTACATCGCAATAAAAAACAACTATGAACACATTGGACGTCGTAAAGTCGTTGTTCTTGGTGCAGGAGAACGAGCGAAATTAATTGATACTAGCATGCGAAGAAAGTCGGATAGAGTACATTTCGACCTTGTTGGTTTTATCACACTAACAGGTGACAATAACGACCAAACGCTATCTGCACCTCAGCTAAACTCGACTGAATCACTCGATGAATTTGCTATAAACAATGAAATTGACGAAATTGTAATTGCTGCAGATGAAAGGCGTGGAAACTTGCCGACTAACAGTTTATTTAATTGTAAGGTTAACGGTATATCCATTACTGACATTATTGATTTTATCGAAAGAGAAACTGGCCAAATTGCGGTCAACCACATTTATCCATCCTTTGTTATGTACAATAACCAAGCAAAGAATCACTGGCTTCCTTCGGTATTTCATTGGTCATTCAATAGCTTTATTGCAATTATGATTCTTATCGTAACTTGGCCTTTAATCATTGCTGCGATAATAGCAATTAAACTAGAAGATGGAATAAAGGCACCGGTATTTTACTCTCAACAACGTGTTGGCTTAAAAGGGAAGGTTTTTTCTATCTATAAATTCCGTAGTATGACAACCGATGCTGAGAAGAATGGCGTTCAAATGGCGTCGAAATCTGACAGCAGAATAACTCGAGTTGGAAATATATTACGTAAATACCGTATAGACGAACTTCCTCAATTATTAAATGTTTTTCTTGGTGATATGTGTTTTGTTGGCCCTCGCCCTGAACGCCCTCAGTTTTCATCACAGTTTGAAAGCGACATTCCCTATTATGCGCACCGTTTAGATGTTAAGCCCGGTCTTACTGGTTGGGCGCAGCTAAAATACCCTTATGGTGATGGCATAGAAGATGCCATAGAAAAACTAAAGTTTGACCTCTACTATATCAAACATCGTAGTCTACTATTAGATATTCTAATCTTGATAAGGACATCTGAAATTGTCTTATTTGGAAAAGGACGATAGACATGGAAAGCTTAAACACACCCGCTCCAAATTTAAACGTAGATACAATAGTTAACGCTATGACCATTGATGTTGAGGATTATTTCCATGTCTCAGCGTTAGCTGAAGTCATAAAGCCTAACGAATGGGGTAAAAAGTACCCTCTTCGCGTCGAGAAAAGTACACAGCGGATTCTTGAATTACTCGATAACCATCAAACCAAAGCGACTTTCTTTATTCTCGGTTGGATTGCTGAAGCATGCCCATCTCTTATCAAAGAAATAGCATCACATGGTCATGAAGTGGCAAGCCATGGCTTTGCCCACCAGCAAGCCAATAAACAAAGTCCTGCTGTATTTCGCGATGATGTTGCAAAAAGCAAAGCATTAATAGAGTCTCTCACTGGTAAGCCCGTGGTAGGCTACCGCGCGCCTAGCTTTTCAATCGACACCTCAAATACTTGGGCTTTTGATGTACTTAAAGAGCTTGGTTTTCTGTATACAAGCAGTACCTACCCTGTAAAACATGACCTCTATGGTGTGCCAGATTGGCCTAGATTTAAACACAGACGTCCAGAAGGGATCTGTGAAATACCAATCCCAACCCTGAATAAATGGGGTAATAACATTCCCATTGGTGGTGGCGGTTATTTCCGGTTTTACCCTTATCGATTAAGTCGCTACCTTATTCAATCTTTTATTAAAGAAACTGGTCAACCATATAGTTTTTATTTTCACCCTTGGGAGATTGACCCACACCAACCAAGAGTGGCAGGAATTACACGTAAATCACAATTCAGGCATTACCTAAATCTAAACAAAATGGAAAGCCGATTGGAACGGCTCTTGCAAGATTTCAAATGGAATTCAATGAGTCATGTTTATCAACTAAGTAGGCACGAAGACAATGCAAAATCTATCAATACGGAAGTTAACAGAGAAAGAGCATTCATTATGGGACAACTACGTTGATAATCACCCCGACGGTAGCTTTTTCCATTTATCAGGCTGGCTAGAGGTTATTCATTCTGTTTTTGGTCACAAGCACCACTACTTATTAGCAGAAGAAAATCAGCAACTCGTTGGCATCTTGCCATTATTCGAGCAAAAGAGTTTGCTTTTTGGTCACGCTCTTATTTCAACACCTTTTTGTGTATATGGAGGTGTTGTTGCAAACAGTTCAATTATTCGAGAGAAGCTAGAGTCTGCAGCTTATGAATTAGGCTGCGACTTAAATGTTGACTATATAGAATTGCGTGATAAAAACCCAATAGACAGTAATGGACCATGGCTTTCACATAGCCATCACACTTCTTTTCAATGTCCGCTTCCTGAAAAAGCCGACGATATTCTTACCACAATAAAGCGCAAACAACGCGCGGTTATTCGTCACTCACAGAAAAACGAATTAAGTTGGGATAACACCAATGATCCTGAAGCTTGCTTTGATATTTATGCTGAAAGTGTACGTAACCTAGGTACCCCTGTGTTCTCAAAAAAATTATTCAGCCAATTAAAAGGGACCTTTGGTGAACAATGTGAAACTCTCCTAGTTCATGACAAAAATAATCAGCCAGTTTCTGGTGTATTAAGCTTTTATTATAAGGGCCAAGTACTCCCTTATTATGGTGGCGGGAAATTTGAAGCAAGAGAACTGAAAAGTAATGATTTCATGTATTTTCAACTCATGCAGCTTGCACATCAAAAAGGTATAACACACTTTGACTTCGGGCGAAGTAAAAATAATTCAGGCTCGTATAAATACAAAAAGCATTGGGGAATGGAAGAGCAACCTTTGCATTACCGAGTTGCTCTAGTCAAAAGCAAAGCCTTGCCGAACTTGTCACCCAATAATCCTAAATACAAGTACTTCATCAAAGCATGGCAAAAGTTGCCGCTTGGCCTTAGTCAAAAAGTTGGCCCTCTTCTCTCAAAATATCTGGGGTAATGCTATGAAAGAGCCGTTGCTATATCTTTGCCATCGGATTCCATTTCCGCCCAATAAAGGCGATAAAATTGCGAGTTACAACATATTAAAATTTCTTAGCAAACGCTACGATATTTATTTAGGCTGCTTCATTGATGACAACTTTGATATTCAGTTTGAAGACGATGTACGTGCTTTCTGCGTAGATTGTAAATTCATTACTATATCAAGAAGCTATAGCAAACTAAAAAGCTTAACGGCCTTACTCGATGGAAGCCCTATAACCTTGCCATTTTATTCACGTAAAAGCATGCAACGGTGGGTTGACGATACTGTAGAAACACATCAGATTCAAAAAGCCTTTGTTTTCTCCTCCTGTATGGCGCAATACGTACACCACTATTCAAGCGACTTACATACCGTTATGCATTTCGTCGATATAGATTCTGACAAATGGTTGCAATATGCCCAGAAAAGTCAGGGAGTAATGAAGGCTATTTACCATCGAGAACATCAAACCCTCGCCCAGTATGAAAAAAGAATTGCCAATGCATTTTCCGTTAGTTGCTTTGTCACACCAGCAGAAACCGAAGCCTTTAAATCCATGATACCCTCAGCGATAAGGCAAAAAATCCACCCGTTAGAAAACGGGCTTGATAGCCAATTTTTCTCGCCGGATGCAAAACATAAATTAGCTGAACCTTATGATCTGGCGAATGAAAATTACTTAGTCTTTACAGGCGCCATGGACTACTGGGCAAATGCAGATGCCGTAAAATGGTTTACCGACCATGTTTGGCCTGAAGTCACGAAAGTAATACCGGATGCAAAATTTTATATCGTTGGTAGCTCACCTACACCTGAAGTCAATGCCTTAGCTGATATCGACGGGATCACCGTAACAGGGCGAGTTGAAGATGTTCGCCCTTACTTAGTTCATGCGAAAGCCGCTGTTGCTCCAATGCAAATTGCACGCGGGGTACAAAATAAAGTGCTCGAAGCAATGGCCATGGCGAAGCCTATTTTGGTGTCATCACTTGGCATTGAAGGGATTGATAATTATCCGACCTCTCAGCTATATGTTTCTGATGATGCTTCCACATCTATTAACTGGGCGATTGAGAAACTGTCTAAACAACCGTCTATCGCCATAGATTCTAGGGTTTGGATTAAAGATACTTATAGTTGGGATGCAAAACTCTCTCCTCTTTTAAATTATTTAGGAGAAGTACATGCCAATCAGTAAGCCTTATTTATTCCTACTCCCTTTTATTGCGTGGCTATTGATGTTTTATAGCTCCATCGCCGATATGGTAAATGTATGGGGAACATCCAAAACCTACGAACACTGTTTCCTAATTATCCCAATCAGCTTATGGGTACTGTGGCAGCATAAAAAAGAATTCAATGCTGCACCTAGCGGTGTTGCTTGGTTACCAATCATTCTTCTGTTTTTCCCTGCCATCTTGTGGCTATTAGGCTTAGCCGCAAAGGCAAATGTTTTTGAGCATGCCGCTGCTATTTTCAGTTTACAACTTTTACTTTGGGCTATGCTTGGCAATGCTAAAGCTAAAGTCGCTTGGTTCCCTATCGCTTTTTTGGTTTTTTGTATTCCCTTCGGTGAAGAGCTGATCCCAAGGCTACAGATCATAACCGCTGATCTCTCGATTGTTTTTTTACAACTGAGTAATATTCCAGTCTATCGAGACGGCCTTTACCTCACCATTCCTAATGGGCAGTTCTTTGTTGCAGAAGCATGCTCTGGCATCCGCTTTCTGATTTCCAGCCTCGCCTTAGGAACACTGTTTGCCTATTTACAATTCACCAAAATCTGGAAACGAGTCGCCTTTGTGGGTTTCTCGTTCATATTCCCAATTATCGCCAATGGTATCAGGGCTTACGGTATTATTCTGATTGGTTATCTCTCGGATATGAAATACGCAACAGGTGCTGATCATCTAGTGTATGGCTGGTTTTTCTTCAGCATTGTTATCTTATGTATTTTCTTTACTGCCAGTTTGTTTGCTGATAAACCAAACGAACAAGTGCATCAACATTTTCCATTAGCATCGCAACTCACGAAGCAATCATCCACGAAAGCAGCAGGTACGATTACTCTTATTTTCTTTTCGTTTGCGCTTTGGGGGCAAAGCATTACTCATAACAATAAAACGGTTACCACTCCCCCACAATTACTGGCTGATGCAAAAGCAATAGATAACTCAACTTGGGGCATTAATTTCCCAGATGCCTCTGCCGCAACACTAGCCGTAAATAATGCGGGAGATACTTATTTTTACACCGCTCGCTATGCACTTTGGCAACCAACCGGTGAGCTTATAAGCAGTAGAAATACATTATTCGACAAAGATATTTGGTCAATCCAACAGCAAGAAAACGTCACCATCTCTAATAATGCCAATGCAACAACACTCTCATTAATAAGCCAAGGTGGTAGCTCAATGAAAGTGGTGTATTGGTACTGTGTTAGCCATTACTGCTCGAGTGATCCTCTTTCAATTAAGCTAACCAAAGCGAGTCAGTTACTCCGTGGCGAAGAGGGGTATGCAGATATTTACGCTATCGCCAGTAAAGGTGAGCAACGCGCAATACAATATGCTCAGCGTTGGCAAGCCTCTTTTCGTCAGAAACCAGAATAACGCTATTCAAGGAGGATGAATTATGTGTGGTATTTCAGGAATTTTCAATTTAAGACAACCTTACCCAATAGACAAAGCAACGCTAGAGAAAATTAATCGCCTGCAAAGCCACCGCGGTCCTGACGATGAAGGCTATTATTTTGATGAATTTGTTGGGTTAGCGCATCGTCGATTATCGATTATTGACCTATCAGGCGGCCACCAGCCCATCTTTAATGAAGATAAAACTATCTCTGTTGTATTTAACGGTGAGATTTATAATTTTCAGGAATTAGCCGATGAATTAATCGCACTGGGCCATCAATTCAATACGCTCAGTGATACTGAAGTGATTGTTCATGCTTGGGAGTCTTGGGGAGAAGATTGTATTACCCGCTTCCAAGGTATGTTTGCTTTTGCATTATGGGATAGCAATAAAAGAAAGTTATTTCTAGGCCGTGACAGGCTCGGTAAAAAGCCTCTTTTCTACACGGTGACCGCACAAGGGCAGTTCTTATTTGGCTCTGAGCTGAAAGTATTACTAGGCCATCCAGATGTGAACAAAACGCTACGACCGGAGATGGCTGAAGAGTTTTTCATGTATGGCTACATTCCAGAACCTTACAGCGCCTATAAAGAAATCCTAAAACTAAACCCTGGCCATTGCCTGACACTCAGCCCCGGTAGTGATATTTCACCCATAAAATACTGGGATTTGTCAGCCCCTAATGAAGAAATGAGTTGGGAGCAAACCCAAGAAGAATTGATTGCCAAGCTCACTGAAGCCGTCAAGATACGTTTAGTTTCCGAGGTACCGCTGGGTGCCTTTTTATCTGGAGGGGTAGACTCCAGTGCAATCGTTGCCCTTATGGCGCAATTGCAACAGTCCCCCGTCAACACTTGTGCTATTGGTTTTGACGAAAAAGCGTTTGACGAAAGTGAATATGCCCAACAAGTTGCCCAACGTTATCAAACCAACCACCGCCACCACATTGTGAATCCCGACGATTTTCAGCTAATCGACCAATTAACCGATGTGTACGATGAGCCCTATGCTGATAGCTCAGCGTTACCCACATTAAAAGTTTGTCAGTTAGCCCGTCAGCATGTCAAAGTCGCACTATCAGGAGATGGTGGCGATGAAATTTTTGGTGGCTACCGCCGGCATCGTATGCATTTGGCTGAGCAACAATTGAGGAATGCCATTCCAGATCCAATACGTAAGCCATTGTTTGGTGCATTAGGGCATTTATACCCAAAAGCCGACTGGGCGCCTAAACCGTTTAGAGCAAAAACGACGTTTCAATCATTAGCCCTAGATACTGTTGAAGGCTACGCAAACTCAATATCAAAACTTAGAGAAAATGAGCGCCGCCAGCTATTTAGTGATCGCTACCTATCAGAGCTTAATGGCTACAGGGGCATAGAAATACTAAAGGGTCACGCCAGTCACTTCCCGTCTAATGATCCACTTAAACAGATCCAATATCTCGATATTAAAACATGGTTACCTGGAGATATCCTGACAAAAGTTGACCGAGCAAGTATGGCACACTCGCTAGAAGTCCGTTCACCGCTATTAGACCACAAGTTTATTGAGTGGGCATATAACATTAATAGTAAGCACAACATTAAAGGCGTAGACGGCAAATATGCGTTTAAAAAAGCACTATCCCCTTATGTCGATGACAATATTCTCTATCGCCCCAAAATGGGATTCAGTATTCCGATCTCCGAATGGTTTCGGACTAGCCTAAACTCACACCTTCGAGAACATGTCTTGTCTGAAAATATGAAAGACAGCGGCTTTTTCAATGTCGACCATCTAACCAAAATGATCGATGACCATCAGCAGGGCTACCGTGATCACGGTGCTTCTCTGTGGTGCATTCTGATGTTCTCTCAATTCATGATGAGGCAGTAAACATGAAACTACTGACTATCTCAACGTTGTACCCAAATGCCAGCGACCCAAAACACGGTATTTTTGTTGAAACCCGCTTACGTCATTTACGAGAGAAATATCCCGATGTAAAAGTCACAGTGATAGCGCCTGTACCTTGGTTTCCCTTTAAACATCAACGCTTTGGTCAATACGCTAAATTTGCATCTGTGCCTTATTTTGAACAACGACATGGTATATCCATCTATCACCCTCGTTATATCGTCATTCCAAAAGTGGGGATGAATATGACACCGATTACCTTACAGGCCTGCATTGACCGACAACTTTCTCTTTTAGTTCGGCATGGTTTCAATTTCGATTTAATTGATGGACATTATTTTTATCCCGATGGCGTTGCTATTGCAGCAATCGCAAACAAATGGAAAAAACCCTTTACCGTTACAGCACGAGGAACTGATATTAATTTGATCCCTCAATTTCATAAACCACTAAAAAAAATCCAAGACGTATTCCATAAAAGTAACCATAACCTAGCGGTATGTGAAGCTCTCCGGCAAGAGATGATTTTAAACGGTGCCGACCCTGCAAAAGTCACTGCATCAAGAAACGGTGTTGATTTAACCTTATTTCCATTCACGCCGAAGCATGCACAGTTCGACTTGCGTAAGAAAATGCAGCTTCCTGTCGATAAGCCTATTTTTATCTCAGTCGGGTTATTAACCGAACGTAAAGGGCATCACCTGATCATTGATGCCATGAAAAGCCACCCTGACGCGACTCTACTTATCGCTGGTACTGGACCAGACAAAAAAGCACTTGAAAGCCAAGTGCAAGCTAATGGCCTGAGTACTCAAGTCCGCTTTCTTGGGGGAGTAGACCAGTCTGTTCTCGCTGACTATTTCGGTGCAAGTGATGCCTCGATACTCGCCTCAAATAGAGAGGGCTGGGCTAATGTACTACTTGAATCGATGGCATGCGGTACACCTGTAATTGCAACGAAAATATGGGGAACACCCGAAGTAGTGAAATCACCTGAAGCGGGAATTTTAATTAACCGCCATAGCCAAGCTATATCAGCCGCGATGGAACAAATTTTATGCTCACCACCGAACAGAACAAAGACTCGCCAATACGCAGAGCAGTTTTCATGGGATGAGACCTCAACCCAATTGTATACGCTCTTCAACACGATCCTCTCACCATCAGCCTATGCACACAAACATACAGCAACTCACAAGGAAGAAACCTCATGAAAATCCTTTATCACCATCGAGTTGCATCACGCGATGGTCAATTTGTTCATATTGATGCCATTGTAGATTCGCTTAGAGCATTGGGACATGAGGTGATTATTGTTTCACCAACGGTGAGCCAATCAACAAACTTTGGTGATGATGGAGGCTGGGTCTCGAAACTTCGCCGAGCACTGCCTGGTGCCATTGCTGAAATATTAGAATTTGGCTACTGTTTCTATGATCTTATCAAGCTTGCCCAAGCAATTCGAAAGCACAAGCCCGATGTTATTTATGAACGTTATAATATTTTACTTCCTTCCGGAATTTGGGCTAAACAGCTGTTTAAGCTTCCACTGCTGTTAGAAGTTAACTCACCACTATACAAAGAAAGAAAAGACTATACTGGCATCCACTTTCCAATGTTGGCTAAATGGTCCGAATACTACACATGGCGTAATGCCGACCACTTACTGCCTGTTAGTCATGTCATGGCTGACTATATCTATGATACTGGTGTCAATAGAAACAAAGTCACAGTCGTTCCTAACGGTATCGACAAAACTTTATTTAACACAACAAACTCTCACCCTCGCTTAACTAAATTTAAAGACAAAACGGTTGTCGGTTTTGTTGGGTTTTGCCGTGAATGGCATCAACTAGATAAAGTACTGGAAATGATTGCACAGAGTAATAACCGAGAGACGGTTCTACTCATTGTTGGTGATGGTCCCGTGCTAGAGAGCCTAAAAGAGAAAGCAAAACAACTTAACATGAGTGAGCAAATACACCTTACAGGGTTAGTCAGCCGTGAAGATATGCCACACTGGCTTGCTCAAATAGATATAGCGATTCAGCCCGCCGTAACGCCTTGGTGCTCACCATTAAAATTGATTGAGTATTTAGCAACAGGCAAAGCTATTGTGGCGCCTGATGCCACTAATATTAAAGAGTTACTGGTTGATGGTCACAACGCCCTCCTCTTTAAACACGATGATATCCAAGAAATGCCAATACATTTACGACGACTTGTTGATGATCCATCACTCACCAAGTCGCTAAAAAATCATGCTGCAAAAACCATAGATCACCAACAATTAACTTGGCATCAAAATGCTGAAAAAATCATTCAACAGTTTGAACAAGAATTAACAAAAAATAAAACAACCATTATCGAAAATAACACCGAAAACTCGAGTAGTGCAACACCTCAGGCTAAACGCTCACTTTAAAGGTAAAACACATAATAAAAGCCCATGATTTATCATGGGCTTCCAGACAAAAATATTCTAACGCATCAATATACTTAAAATTTCAGCCGTTTTATTTTCCATTAATTCTCTGTTGTTACGCGCCTCAACATTAAGTCTAACCAAAGGCTCGGTATTTGATGTTCGCAAATTAAAGCGCCAATCTTGAAACTCAGCAGTAATTCCATCGGTTTCATCTAACAAAATAGCATTATGACCATAGTGGGTTTTAATGCGTTGCAATGCACGATGCGGATCATCAATTTGCTTATTGATCTCACCCGATGAAGGGAATGCAGATATACGGCGACTTACGGACTCTGATAATGTTAATGCCTTCGAACTTAATAATTCGGTTACCAACAACCAAGGGATCATTCCACTGTCACAATAAGCAAATTCTTTAAAATAATGATGCGCGCTCATCTCTCCACCATAGACGGCTCCTTGCTCGCGCATTTTTTGCTTAATGAAGGTATGACCGGCTTTTGATTGCACAGGGTGTCCGCCTACCGCATGCAATATATCTTTCGTGTTCCAATACAAACGCGGGTCATGAATGACTTTCGCACCAGGCTGACGTAAAGCAAAAGCCTCTGCGAGCAAACCTACAATGTAATACCCCTCGATAAACTGTCCTTTCTCGTCAAAGAAGAAACATCGATCAAAATCGCCATCCCAGGCAATCCCCATATCAGCTTGATGGGTAATTACCGCTTGTTCTGTCATTTCCCGCTTTTCAACCAACATTGGGTTTGGGACACCAAATGGAAAACTGCCATCGGCTTCATGCAATATTTTAATAAATTCGATAGGTACTTGTTGCCGAATAAATTGTTTTTCTATTTCATCAATTACATGACCAGCAGCACCATTCCCCACGTTAGTCACAATGCGTAAAGGCGTTAAGTTTTTAACATTTACAAATGACATTAAATAGTCAGTATATGCCTTTAAACAAGATTGCGATTTACGCTCACCTCTGTTTTTAGCAGCAGTAAATACGCCTTTTTGGGCTAATAATTTAATCTCACTTAAACCGCTGTCTATACCTATAGGCTGGGCATGATAACCAACTAATTTCATCCCATTATAGTCAGCAGGATTATGACTGGCCGTTATCTCAATACCACCATCAAGCTGCCAGTGCTGGACAGCAAAATACACCTCTTCGGTCCCTGTCATCCCAAGGTCGATCACATCAACCCCTTGGTCTTGCAAACCTTGGCACACAGCTTCTTTAATTGAGTTTGATGATAAACGCATATCAGCCCCAACCGCGACTCTTTTGGGCTTAATATAATCAGCATAAGCACAACCAATCGCATACGCTTTCTCTTCGTTAAACTCAGCACCGACCCGACCACGGATATCATAAGCTTTAAAGCACGACCAATTATCAATAGGGTCCTTACTCATAGCCTTCTCCTTGCGAGTCGATTCTAACAATGTCATCTTCACCCAAGTAACGACCAGTTCTCACTTCGATCAATTCAAGCATCGACTTACCGGGGTTCTCAAACGCGTGTTCAGCACCAATTGGAATATAAGTAGACTCGTTTTCACTCACAAGGTAAGTACGATCGCCATTACGAACACGTGCAGTGCCCACAACAACAATCCAATGTTCAGCTCGGTTAAAGTGAACTTGAACAGCTGTTTTTTCACCGGGCTTCACTTTTACTTTTTTGACATGATAACGATCACCCTCTGTAATCGCGTCGTGAGAACCCCAAGGGCGATAAATTTCTCGGTGTTGCAAATGCTCTTTACGATCATTGTCGTGCAGATAAGCGACCACTTTTTTAATGTCTTGAACACTGTCCTTCTGCGCAACGAGCACCGCATCTTTCGTTTCGACAACAATGAGGTTTTCTGTCCCAACCATTGAAACCAAACGATGTTGGGAATAAACATAACAATTACGACTGCTTTCTGTAATTACATCCCCACGAGTAGCATTACCATGTCCGTCTTTGTCAGTAACATCCCAGAGCGCATCCCATGAGCCAACATCACTCCATCCAGCATCCATAGCAACCACAGCCGCTTTCTCTGTTTTTTCCATCACCGCATAATCAATCGATTCAGAAGGACTCGTTAAGAAAGCGTCATTATTCAGACGAATGAAATCCAGATCATTGTGCCTACCGTCAAATGCTTTTTGACAGGCTTTTAATATTTCAGGGTAAAAAAGCTCTAATTCATTAAGAAATGAAGATGCACGAAATAGGAACATACCACTATTCCATAAGTAACCAGCATCGACGTATTCCTCAGCAGCTTGGCGTTCCGGTTTTTCAATAAAGGCATCAACCAATGCTATCGAGTGATCGGCATTCAACGCATCACCTTGACGGATATAGCCATAACCTGTTTCAGGGTGATCCGGAACAATGCCAAATGTCACCAACTTCCCTTGAAGTGCCATTGGAACGGCTTTTAGAACTGAGTCGTGGAACATTTCAGGCTGCTTAATCACATGATCTGCGGCTAAAACAAGCAACAAAGGATCTGTACCTTGCTGCAGGGCTTGCAACGCTGCTAAAGCAATCGCCGGTGCGGTATTTCGCCCTTCAGGTTCAAGGATTATCCCTTGATGTTGACAGTCTGCTTGCCTTAGCTGCTCTGCAATAATGAAACGATGATTCTCATTTGAAATGACAATTGAAGGTAAGCAATTAAGCGCCTCACACCTAAATAACGTTTCTTGTAATAAAGAAGATTCACTGGCTAAGGGTAAAAATTGCTTAGGGTAGTGAGTTCTAGACAAAGGCCATAGTCGGGATCCTGAACCACCGGCCATAATAACTGGGATAATATAATCACTAGACATATATACCACTCCATTCTAAGTAGATATCGCTCGATGAGAGGCAATGTCTGCACTCTCCTCTTCATTCATTCGTCTTTCATATTCAATAACAGAAAATTGCAGTGCAATAATCAATGAAATATATGCCCAGAATATTTCCACATAAGGAAGGGAAAGAGATGCACCAGACAAACAAAAAGCAATCAATGATATTTTTAGGGATTGGGCCAACTGAGAGTGCCAAAGTAGAGCTTTATTATCTTTAACTTTTTTTATTAGTGAATTTAAAGTCAAAAAACTCTTTAAGAGGACCATTAAAAAAATAGAAAACGTTAAAAAACCATGATCACCAATAACCTGAAAATATATGCTGTGAGCAGCCCACCCTTTTCCTATGGTAGGTTGTGGTGTTTCAATAAAATCCAGCTTGTCAAAATCACTTGCAATCTCACCCCAAATAACAGGGTTTTCCAATGCTTTAAAGCCCCCACCCAGTAACGGCCTTTCCATCGCCATTAACGTGTACATTTTCCAGGCTTTAACGCGTGTCATAAATGAGCTATCTTCTTCCGCATTCTGGATAGTATTCATTCTATTGAACCAGCTATCTGAAAGTATTGAGCCGGCTCCGAGGGCAAGAATAAAAAAAACAAATAACATTAATATTTTTCTTTTGCTTTTCAACCAAAAGAAACCAGAAATACTAATAAGGCCAATGAGTCCACCACGTGAATTTGTCCCTAGGATAGCGATGATACAAACTAACCCAGCCCCTAAAAGGACGAACCTAAGCCACTTCTCTTTCTCCTGCTGAAACAGGAAGATAATAACCGGAATCAACATGCAAGTAACAAGAGCAAAATGGTTGTTATCGTTAAGGATATGATTTGATGGCCCTGTAATATTATGCCCACCACCACTTGCAAGAAATTTCAACGCTTCTGTACCAGCCAATAAGCCTGTAGATAAAAGAATACCCCACAAAATCATGACAAAATGAAGATCTTTCCTAATTATTAAAACGATCATTAAGCATAATAAAAAAGCTTTAAAAAACTTCTCCCACTCCGCCCATACTAAGCTTGGAATAGTAATGCTCATTGCAGTTGTTAACGTTGTCATTAAAAAAAATAATATAGAGAGTGTAGCCAAACCGCTAAAATAAACTCTCGGCTTAACTTTAAATACAATATACGAAACAAAAGTCAACATTGCACATGCTGAATTAAAACTAAAACTTGAAGCAAAGCCATAAACCCAGTGCTTTGGAACAATCAAACCAGACCAAAGCCATAGAGTAACCGCTATAAATGGCCTTTGTATTCCAATAAAGACCAGACAAAGAAATGCTAGCATAAATATGCCATCTCTCATTTTTTATCGCCTTTCGTCTTGTCTTCGTTCAATGACCGATAACAAATATATACAAAAAGTGAAAGTGCAACTATCAATAAACCAGCTTCCATGAGTCACCTTCAATTGTATAGTTTTTTATATTCTTCAATCATTATTTCCTGACTGAATGACTCACAAATACGATTACGTGCCGCCTCTCCCATGCTATAGCATTTGTTTTTATCCCTGAATAAAGAGATAAAAGCAGCAGCTAAATTATCTTCATCTTCACTAGGTATATTTAATCCGGTAACACCAGAAATAGTTACCTCATTAATACCTCCTACTTGTGTAACAACATGCGGAATCCCCATAGACATAGATTCAAGTAACGTCATGGGAATACCCTCTGCAAGTGACGTTAGTGAAAATACATCAAAATCCATATATACTTTTTTTACATTTTCTATTTCACCAACAAACGAAACCTTTTCAGATAGGGCTTTGTTACTTCGAGAAATTTCCAATAAATTATTCTTTTCCGACCCATCACCAACAATGATCAACTTACTATTAGCCATAAAATCATCATCCATGCTACAAGCAATAAAAAAGCCATTTATTAACATTTTTTGATTTTTGATTTTATCGAGCCTGGCGACATGACCAATAACAAATTCATTGGTCTCAATTAGGTCTGTATTTTTCTCGTTACTGGAAAAGTTAGTTACATCTATACCATTAACGATTTTTATTACTTTTGAAGGGGAAATGCCAACATCAGATGATAGCCAATCATAAAGGTCATGAGAAACCGCGACAACTTTATGAGTAAATAGACTACAAAATTTACGAATAAATTTATATTTATAATTACTACCAGTTGGATCATTGATATCTCTACCATGTTCGGCATGAAGCCTAGTATTTATACCTAAGATCCATCCAACGATTTGAAATTCAACTGTGCCAAGATTATAAGTATGAAGTACATCTGGGGATAAGTTTTTTAGAACCTTATACATTAAAGTGTGCTTTTTTATAGAAGAAAGTTTTTTGCAGTCTAAATTGATAACCTCAACAGTACCATTTAACTGCTTAACAATACTACCCGACGTGGTTAAAGAAATAATTGTGTGACAATAGTTGTCACCTAACGAGTTGATTGAATTAACAATTACCTTCTCAAGCCCACCAACATGAAAACCATTAACGATATGGCATATGTTCTTTTTCATATCCATATGAAAACACCTTATTTTTATGTAGTTCTAAAAAAACACCCTATAATGAATATAGAACTTATTTGTCGTTCAACCAACATTTTTTGAGGTTTATATGGAAATTGACATCAATAGTTATTTAGAAAAGTTTAAAGGAGTGCCATTTAATTATATTATAAACTATGGAAATGCAGGAGATTGTCTAATCGCCTCTGGAACATTCCAAGTATTTGACTCTATTGGTTTACAATACCATATAAAAGATAGGGAAAAATTTAACTATAATGACAAAGTAGTTATTTATGGAGGCGGCGGTAACCTAGGTCATATGAAAAATGATTCTGCTAGGATTTTAAAAAAATTAAATAAAGAAGCTAAGCATATAACTATATTACCTCACACTATAAAAGATATCGATGAGTTGCTTACAACGTTTGGAAGTAATGTTGATATTATATGTAGAGAAAGAAAATCCTATGAATATGTAAAACAAGTAGCTGTTAATGCCAATGTATTCCTTTGTGATGATATGGCTATAAATTTAGACATCACTTCTATTAACAGTAAAGATTTTACTTTGATTGATAAAATAAACATTTCGGCAAGTTATTTGGCTAACAAGCTCAATATATCTAAATCACAAGTTCCTACAAAAGATGGAATATTTAAGATGTGGCTTATAAATAGCAAAATCAAACAGCTATTAAAAAGCAATAACAAATCAAAAACATTATTTGCATACAGAAAAGATGGCGAAAAAACAAACATTGAAATACCAAATGATAATATAGACATATCAGAAGAGTTAACAATAAGCTCTAGTGAAAAAAGAATCACCCAATACAATAGTAAGATATTCCTTAAATTCATTGATAACTTCGATGTTATTCATACAAACCGTTTACATGTATGTATTGGAGCTGCATTACTTAATAAAGAAGTACATTTTCACGGTTGTAATTATTTCAAGTGTAAAGCCGTATATGAATATACATTGAAAGATAAATTCAGCAACATAACTTGGTATAATTAGTTATTCAAGGCCTTTTTTAAAATATTAAAGGAGGCCACACATAATTCCCAGTATGTGTTGTTTATTTCCTTAACTAAATATGAGAGAAAGATAATCAATACACCGTACGTAGCAATACCTATCGGTACTCCTGTTAACATTTTAATAAAGTTAACATCAAAAAAACCGATTGAATAAGTAACAACGATATACATGATTATACTTGATACGAATGGTAAAATTAGCAATGACAATAATTTATGAAGCTTTATATTTGTTAACATGTAAAAGACGGACATTATTACGACAAAGAATCCAGCACCAATAATCATCCTCAATTCAGATAAATATTCAATCGTTCTAACAGTAGAAATATAAAATGATGAAATAATAGTAATTACTACAACCACATCCATTAATATTAATACTTTCATTCGTTCCTTAATTATCAACACTGAGACAAGTAACTCGTAAACAGCCATAACAATCATAAGCCCAGCTATATTTCTTATAACTACATCTGCAGCGAGCCACTTCTCACCTAGAATTACAAATGTAAAAGGTGTAGATATTGCAGCCACACCAAAAGCACATGGAACTATAATAATTAGCGTATATGATAATTGCTTTATTACTCTATCATTGAATGCTTTAATATCGTTTTTTAAATTAGAAAAAACAGCATACACACCACGATTCATAGGGGATACAATTTCATTATAAGGCAACCAAGCAAATTCCTGTGATATACTATAAACGCCAACTGATTTAGTATCAATAATATTACCAAGTATAAGAACATCTATCCTTGAACGAAAATACCCTGTAATAGAGGTAAGGTAGACCCATTTGGAAAATAGCCATTGCTTCCTCCAATGACTCGAAGTAAATCTAGGGCGATAAGAACAATAAATGTAACTCAGTACCTGTTCAATAGAAGCAATTGTTATAACACCCACAATAAGTGCCCAATATGATTTATAGTATATTGCAAGCGTGATAGAGACAACAGTTCCAATGGTTTTCGCGAAAATATTTATTAATATAAGTAATTTAAAATTATATTTTTTCTCCATCAAATCTAAGCCAACATTACGAAAGCCAGATATTATTGGTATGACTGAAGTAACCTGAATGACTAATACGATCTCTATATTATTAAGGTACTGGCCAATAAAGGGGGCCGATATAAATAAAAGTATGGCTGATAGTATTTTCATTGTTAGGCCAAGCGACCAAATACTATTAAGTTCATCATTACTCAAATTATCTTTAGATATTACATACTTGCTTACACCAACAGCAGAAAAAGCCACATAGAGTGAAACAAAAAAAGTTGCTAATGCAACAATACCGAAATCCTTTGGCTCCAATAACCTCAATAGTATTAAGGTATTCACTGTTCCGATAATTCTTGCATACCAGTTTGACAGCAACCCCCACTTGGCGCCACTGATCAAACCTTTAGCTGCTTTTTCTTCCATACTTATCCTAAGTCCAGTTGCTTAATAACTTTATTCGCAAGTTTTTTATACGCATTACGTCTATATCGACATGTACCCATAAAGTGTACGACTGAAGAGTTATCTAAAGGCTCTGATGTATCTGGAAACATATGCGTTTGATACTTTGGCCATGGCAACACATGTGCACCATTTGCCGTTGATGCTATTACATTTGAGGCTACTTGTTCACTTCCCCATTGATTCCATACTTCCTCACCAAGAATAGATTTCATCTGGTTTGAAAACGTTTCAAGATCATTGAGATAATTATCACCTTTAGGTATACCTGTGAATCCGGCGCAACCTCTTATGTAGTGAAAGCTTGAATCTTTGAACATGGGTAGCTTAGATAAAGTTTGCTCAGATTGAACCTGAACATGAGAAGAATCCCATCGGTTCGCAATATGTGATATGTAGTTAACCGGTACTGGAGACGACCATTTTGGATCGCCTAAAATAAATGAAGACTCATCTTTTATTGCATTTTTTAACTCTACAAGAGGTCCATTTATTACTATATCTGAATCTAATTGTATTACGTACTTTTCTTTCGCTAAAGTAAGTAACAAGACTAAACGCTCCCAGCAATTTTTACGTGGAAGTGACCTCATATCCAACTCATCATATTCATGAAAAATAACATTACTTATATGACGTTCAATCAAAGCCTTATCATTTTCATCAAGAGTTCCATCATTCAAAATATGAACATCCACATCATGAAACCAATATAAAAATGACTTTATTGCTAATAAATAGCTGTGTACAACCTTTTTACCAATTAAAGACAGAACAATAACATCGTTTGAAAATTCGGTATCAAACGTCCTAACATTTACAACTTTCTTTAATACTTGATCACACCTAAACTTATATATCTTTTTTGATATCGCATTAACAATATAATTCATATCTATACCTATCACTACATAATCAGTATTAAACCAAATGATTTTCTTTAGTAATACTTACAT
>NZ_JAKJSI010000070.1:0-19848 GCF_050336695.1 Photobacterium minamisatsumaniensis
AGTTAGAACGCTATAAGAACAGTTACGCTTTATTCTTAGGTAAAAGGCTCTGATTTGATATAGTCATATCAGAGTCTTTTGTCTTTAAGATAATGACGCAAATATCGTTGTTTGAAATAGGATTTTCGTGTGTCAGTGCATCAGTTTTTTCAGCAGATATATAAATATATAACACCTTCGACCATGGCCGATTTAAAGCCGACTTCAGCCAGCTGGCAGGTGTACTTACCAACACTTTGGTTGCTGGGTAAAACCGGTGCAGGTAAATCCTCGCTGATTGAAGCGGTTACGGGTGATAGTTCAGTCGATATTGGTAATGGCTTTCAACCTTGTACGCAATCTTCATTTACCTATTCCTTTCCTGCGACCAACCCGTTAATTCGTTTTCTTGATACTCGTGGGTTATCTGAAGCAAGCTACGATGCCAGTGAAGATATAGCCCAATGCCAAGCACAAAGCAATGCGCTGATTGTGGTGATGAAAGCGGAAGAGCCAGAGCAGAGCGACGTGATTAGGGCGTTAAAGCAGATTCGTAAAGACGGACAAATTAAGCAGGTGCTAGTGGTTCATACCGGTGTATTAGCCCTTGCTAAGGCACTGCGTTTACAAGCGGTTGATTACAATCAACAGCAAGTCGAGACGGTGTGGGGGGAAGCTTGTCCACATACCAGCGTCGACTTTGTCGAAGCATACTTTGCAGAATCAAGCTCTATAAAACAAGAGTCAGCAGCGAATGACTTCTATGGTCAAGCTGAGCTAATGCAGAGTTTGAGTGATGTGCTGCCGATGCTGTTTTTGTTACTTGATAGCCAGCAACATAAAAGCCACGAAGCTGAGAACTTTGCCAAACTGCAACGTGAAATTATGTGGTATGCCAGTACAGCAAGTGCTTCAGATGTATTGCCAGCTGTAGGGTTGGTTAGTGTGCCTGCAATACAAGGTAAAATGCTACACAGCTTGGGTTGTCACTACGGGGTTGAATGGAACAAGCAACGCTTTACCGAATTTGCCAGTTTGCTGGGCGGGAGCTTTGCGGTTAAGTACCTCACCAAGCTAGGGGCTCGGCAAATTGCCAAGTTTATCCCAGTTTATGGCCAGACGATTGGTAGCGCAGTGGCAGCGGCGATCAGCTTTGGTGTGACTTATGCCATTGGCCGAGCAGCATGTATGTATTTATACCATATCAGTAAGGGAGAGCCTGTTTCGCCAGATGAGATCAAGGCTGTCTTCGAGTCAGCATTGAAGCAAGCTAAAGAGAGCCGAGATAAACATGAAACGAACAACGAATAGTTTGGGATTAATGGCAAAGCTCTCTGGTGGCGTCATTCCCTTATTGCTGCTGGCTGTGGTATTCCCCGTTTTGGTATTAGCAGTCATTGGCCTTGTCTCTGTCTTTCGTGATGATTTGTGGCTCGTGTTAGCTGCATCGGTGCTGAGTAGTGCCCTTTTGGTTTTCGCCATTTACGTATGGCAAGCCAGAAAAGCTAAGCAAGTGCTCACGGGTGATGAGCTGATAATGAGTGATTATGAGGTTGCGCCATCTGCTGAATGGGGGGAATTCGACAAGCAGGCATTCAAAGGCATTAAGCAACAAATTCCTATCTTATTACAGCAAGATGCTTCATGGGGGTCTCTTCGAGACCATGGTTGGCACTTATGCTTTGAAGTTGCAGGTCATTATAATAAAGATAAACAAGCTGGCGAATTAGCGTTTACAGCGCCTGAGTTTCTTTTGATGCTAGAGGAAGTCAGCCGACGCTATCGTCATTTTCTGCTTAACCACGTCCCATTTGCTGAAAAGCTGAGTATATCGACGCTCAAATACGGCTACCAAAATAAAGACAAGTTAGATAAAGCCAAGCAAGTTTATTCTATCTATCGTGTATTTCGTGCCATGACGCCTGCCGGCTTATTAGCTGAAGCGAGAGGGCAGATCTTTGGTAAGATTTTTGATGAGGTGAGTGACGAAGTTCAGCTGCAGCTAAAGCGTGTCTTTCTTCAAGAAGTTATCTCTGTAGCCATTGATTTATACAGCGGCCGCTTTAGCGCAACAGTGAATGAGCTACCAACAAGCCTTCAAAAACAGGAAGACGATGCGCATCATGCAGGTATTCTTGAGCCATTACGTGTTGTTGTGATTGGACAGGTAAGTGCCGGTAAATCATCATTTATCAATGCTTTCGTGGGAAGCTTAGTTGCAGAAACCCATGTATTACCATCGACAGATAAGGCCATTATTCATCGTTGTGAAATCGATGGTGTTGATTTTATCCACTTAGTGGATTTGCCTGGGCTAGATGGTAGCCTTGAAAACGAAGAGACTATTCTGAATCATGCTGTAAACAGCGATATTATCTTGTGGGTAGTCAAAGCGAACCAACCTGCGCGTCAACGTGATACTCAATTCAACGAAAAACTAAATGCGTTTTATCAATTGCCGGAAAACCGCAGCCGAAAACGCCCAGCAACCATTTTATTATTGAATCAGGTCGATCGCCTTAAACCAGAAACAGAATGGTTACCGCCTTATAACTATACTGTGCCAACGTCGTTAAAAGAGCAGACGATTAACGCTGCAATAGCGTTTAATGTTGAACAATTACAACCCGATGAATGTATACCTGTTTGCGTTAAAGATGGTCGTGAGCCGTATAATCTCGATCTGGTTGCAGAAAGCTTATTGGCGGAGTTTGAAAACGGTGTGAATACTCAACTGAACCGCAGACGATTAGAGCACAAGAAACTTGATACCGCCGAGCAGTTAAAACGGTTGTACAAATTGGGTAAAATGACGTTTAAACGCATGAAGTAGCTATTTATATTGATTAATTTAGACCCTATCAGTATATGCCTCGCCCTGACCTTCACCGCCCCATGTCGGGGCGTGTACTGCGTAGTATTCTAGAGTGTAAGCGATGTGTCCGCCTACTTTCGGGTGCTTGGTAAGCTTCGAAAATAGGCAATGAGCGGTGGCAAATGCATGAGAGTGCTTTTGCGGATATACGAAGCTTACCTGTGTATGAAATACATTGTTATCTGCTAACGATGCTTAATTTTCCTCGGCACGACCTCAACACCGGCTTGATAGCGCCCAGCAATCGCGTTTAATGTCAGTTCAAGCGCATTGTCGGCAATCAACTCGAACTGCTGAGGAAGAGATTGGATTTTTATTGGAAGAAAATCGAGTAATCGGTTATCACCAAAAGTGGCGAGTTGGGTTTTGCTCATGAGTTCAGGGTTTGCTAATAAACAATCAAGCACACCTTCGAAGAGGGTATATGAGGTCGCCAAAATAGCATCGGGCATGGTGCCGTTGTCGATCCATTCCTGAACGTGTTTTTGGCCTTCTTGCTGGCTAAAATGTTCACCGTTAGCCATTATTGTCGGGATTTCCGGTTTATTATCGCGCGTGCTATTGGCTCGAATGGCAGAAAGAAAGCCTTGTTCACGCTCTTTCGATACCCCTAGTTCTGGGACCGCACCCACCAAGCCAATGCTGTTAATATTTTTAGCCAATAAGCTTTCCGTAAGGGCGAATGCCCCGTCGAGATCTTCACTGATCACGGAAGCAAACGTTTCGTCATCTAATGCTCGGTCAAGGGCAATGATTGGAACGCCGCTGGCCTGAATCTGTTTGTAGAAGCTGTTGTCAGCGGGCAGGGCACTGGCTACCAACAGGGCATCAATACGGCGGCTAAGCAGGAGCTCTGCAACTTTCATTTCTGTTTCAATGTCATCATCAGAACAAGAGATAATCAGCTGGTAGCCCGCTTTACGAACATTGCTTTCTAACAGTTTTGCAAGTTTGGCATAACTGCTGTTTTCAAGATCAGGAATGATCAAACCAAATGATCGACTACTGCCAGCACGTAATGAAGTTGCAGCATGATCAGGGCGGAAGTTATGTTCGTTCACCACAGCCATGACTTTTTGCTGGGTTTTTTCACTGATCCGATACTTTTTTGCCTTACCGTTAATAACGTAGCTTGCGGTAGTGCGTGAAACCCCAGCAAGTTTTGCGATCTCATCTAGTTTCATTCTGACTTCTTATCGTTATACCACTAAGCAATAGCGTGGTGAGCTAAATCTAATTTGTGCACTTGATCATATATTCGCAAATGATCTTGGCTAGAACAATTGCAATATTAGCTGAAACCATTCAGCATGTCAGCTGAATGGTTTCAGCAAAGGTATCAAAATCTAAATTTCTATGCTGAAACCTTTTATTGAACTTGATGCTGAATCGATTCAGTCGGTATGTAAAGCATCAACTAAACTGAACATTAGGCTGATACCTAGCCACAGGTTAATAACGCGGAGTGAATGCATGTTGTCATTATCAACGAGTGATATTCAGCTAAAGCAAGCTGCAACGAACAAACAAGAAGCAATAAAAGCTATTGCAGCAGGCCTTGAACAACAGGGGCTAGTCGCGCCGGGTTATGTCAATGGCATGCTAAATCGAGAAGCGCAGAATTCGACGTTTCTAGGCAATGGTATTGCAATCCCACATGGCACAACGGATACCCGTAATTTAGTGAAAAAAACGGGCGTGTGTGTCCATCATTTCCCACAAGGTGTGAGTTGGGGTGACGGTAAAACAGCTTATCTTGCTATTGGTATTGCCGCTAAATCTGACGAGCATCTTGGCATTCTCAAACAGCTCACGAAAGTATTGTCGGCAGATGGCGTAGAAGAAAAGTTAAAGTCGAGTACGAGTGCAGACGAGCTTATCGCTATTTTAAATGGTGAAACTCAGTTGGAAGCCGACTTTAATGCGTCTTTGGTTCAGCTTCAATTTCCGGCAACGGATGTGATTCAGTTAACAGCAGTGGCTGCAGGCCTTATTAAGAACCATGGCGCAGCGAGTACAGAATGTGTTGCGGATGCTATTGCCAATGGAGCGACGCATATAGGACAGGGGCTATGGTTGGCAAAGAGCGCTAAAGGTGTATCTAAAACGACGTTAGCTTTTGCCACACCAACGCATGTTTTTGAAGAACAAGGCCAGCCAGTAAAAGGCTTGCTAATGATTGCTGCATGCAATGGTTCTCACCTGAATAACATGAATTACCTGTCACAACTGCTTTATAAGCAGCAGGCTGACAAATTGTTCAGCGCGACTGCTGATCAAGTTGTTTCGTTACTAACGGAAGAAACTATTGAAGGTAATACTGAAGTCTTCACGATTCGTAACTCACATGGTTTACACGCCCGCCCAGGTGCAATGTTGGTAAGCGTCGCGAAGAAATTCGAATCGGCAATCTTGGTTTCTAACCTAAATGGCGACGGTAAAACGGTGAATGCTAAGAGCTTGATGAAGGTCATTGGCTTAGGCGTGAAACATAGTCATCAATTGCAATTTACCGCGCAAGGTGACGATGCAGAACAAGCACTTACCGCGATTGGCGAAGCTATCGCAGATGGTTTGGGTGAGGGGAAATAATGACTACCATATCAAAACCTAAAGTTGTGACGATCACGCTGAACCCGGCGTTAGATCTAACGGGCAGCTTAGATGCGCTTGAAGTTGGTTCTGTGAATTTGGTAAATCAAGGCAGCCTTCATCCTGCTGGTAAAGGGGTTAATGTCGCGAAAGTATTGGCTGAACTTGGTGCTGATGTCACGGTGACGGGTCTATTGGGGGCTGATAACCAAGCAGCCTTCTGCCAGCTATTTGAACAGATTAACGTCAACGATGCGTTTGTTCGTGTAGAAGGGGCGACTCGCATCAATGTGAAATTAGTTGAGAATAGCGGTCGTGTTAGCGATATCAATTTCCCTGGTGTCAGAGTTAACGATAACGACATTGCACGGTTCGAAGAAACACTGTTTGAGTTGGCAAAAAGTCATGATGTGTTTGTCATGGCTGGTAGCTTGCCACAAGGCTTATCACCCGAGCAGTGCGCAGCTTGGGTAGAAGAGCTACACCGTAAAGGGAAACATGTATTTTTCGATAGCAGTAAAGCGGCATTGTCTGCAGGTTTAGAGGCGTCGCCTTGGTTGGTTAAACCCAACGAGGAAGAACTTGCTGATTGGGCTGGCAAAGAATTAAACGATCAACAAGCGTTAATGACAGCAGCTGAGCAATTGGCGACTAAAAATATTGCCAATGTGGTGGTGTCATTAGGTGCGGCAGGGGTGATGTGGCTAAACAGTGAAGGCTGGTTATGTTCTCAGCCACCCAAAATGGATGTGGTTAGCACGGTTGGCGCAGGGGACACCTTGGTTGCAGGCTTGTGCTGGGGACAACTTAATAAATGGAATAAACAAGAGACATTGCAATTTGCGACAGCACTATCAGCACTGGCGGTAAGCCAAGTTGGTGTCGGTGTAGAAAACATCGAGAAGGTGTTGGAAGTAAAAGAAAGTGTCCAACTAGCAAACGTGAACAACTAATTCGGTTTAGAGGGTGAAGATATGAAAATTGCAGTTGTAACCGCGTGCCCGAGTGGTATCGCAAACAGCATCATTGCTGCAGGCTTATTAGAAAAAGCCGTTGCAGATCTAAAGTGGACAGCAAGCATAGAATGCCAGTCAAGCGTCGTACCTGTAAAAGCGCTAACAGCTGATACGATTGATGAAGCGGAATTGGTTGTTATTGCAGCGAGTACGCCAGTTGATACTAGCCGTTTTAAAGGGAAGAAAGTTTACCAGTCGTCGATTGATGCGTGCCTTGCTGATCCAAAAGCATTTCTTGAGCTAGCTGCTTCTCAAGCTAAAACATTAACCGAAGTAACGACGGTTGCGATTGATCCGCAAGAATCTGCCGGTGTTAAGAAAATTGTTGCTATTACCGCTTGTCCAACCGGTGTCGCTCATACGTTTATGGCTGCAGAAGCTATTGAAGAGGAAGCCAAGCGTCAAGGTCTTCAAGCTAAAGTTGAAACACGTGGTTCTGTTGGCGCGAAGAACCAACTGACTGCAGAAGAAATAGCTGAAGCCGATTTAGTTATTATCGCTGCTGATATTGAAGTCGATCTTGCTCGCTTTGATGGTAAAAAATTATATAAAACCAGTACGGGGCTGGCGCTGAAGAAAACCACAGAAGAATTTGAAAAAGCCTTTAATAGCGCAAACGTTTATCAGCACCAAGCGGGTGGGGCATCGCAAGGTGAGCAGAAACAAGAGAAAACAGGTGCTTATAAGCACTTGATGACAGGTGTATCACATATGCTGCCATTGGTGGTTGCGGGTGGTTTGTCGATAGCACTGTCGTTTGTCTTCGGTATCAAGGCGTTTGAGCAAGAAGGTACGTTAGCTGCTGCATTGATGACTATCGGTGGCGGTTCAGCGTTTGCGTTGATGGTACCAGTATTGGCTGGCTTCATTGCATTCTCGATTGCAGACCGTCCGGGTCTGGCCCCTGGTTTAATTGGCGGTATGCTAGCAAGCTCGACAGGAGCAGGTTTCCTAGGCGGTATCGTTGCCGGTTTCCTTGCAGGTTACAGTGCTAAATTGGTTGCCGAAAAAATCAGTCTTCCACAATCGATGGAAGCGCTGAAACCGATTTTGATCATTCCTTTGGTTTCTAGTTTGATCACTGGTTTAATCATGATTTATATCGTTGGCGGGCCTGTGTCTGCGGCGATGACGGGTTTGACCGATTTCCTCAATAACATGGGTTCTGCCAATGCAGTACTACTGGGTGTTATTCTTGGTTGTATGATGTGCTTCGACTTAGGTGGTCCTGTAAATAAAGCCGCATATACTTTCGGCGTTGGTTTACTTGCATCACAAACTTATGCACCGATGGCTGCTGTAATGGCGGCGGGTATGGTGCCAGCACTTGGTATGGGACTGGCCACTTTCTTAGCTAAACGTAAGTTTAATGCTAGCGAGACAGAAGCGGGTAAAGCATCATTTGTTCTAGGGCTTTGCTTTATCTCTGAAGGTGCAATTCCGTTTGCCGCTCGTGATCCAATGCGTGTTATTCCAGCGTGTATGGCAGGCGGCGCATTAACGGGTGCATTGTCGATGCTATTCGGTGCAAAACTGATGGCACCGCATGGTGGTTTATTCGTGCTGTTTATTCCAAATGCAATAACACCAGTACTGATGTACTTAGTTGCGATTGCTGCTGGTACGATTGTAACTGGTGTGACGTATGCATTCTTAAAAAAATCAGATGAAGAGCAATTAGTTACTGCGCAAGTTAAATAAAAAATTATGATGTCTAATAATCGAGATAAATACTATTTTAGATAAAATAAAGCCCCGATAYTATATATCGGGGCTTTTGCCACCGCTGCCTACTATATGGTGTGTTTAGCTTGAAACCATAATTTATGGTTAGCCTTGAGTTGTTTCCCCCAAATTTGTACAAAGTACAAAACGCAAACTCTGGCTGATAAACACTATTATTAGTTGTAGGCATTCCCTGCGTTACAAGTTAAAGCACAATGATTATTTATAATTATTATTCCCAAGTGTTACAACTTTATTTATAGTTATTGTTTTCTTTATAATTGTTATTATTTCTCTTCTTCTGCTAACAGAAGATCTTCCCCGTCACTAATTAAAAGATACGACTTTCCTGTATCTAAATCACAAATACTAATACTTTCTGTGTTAAAATATAGTTCTCCGCTACAGTTCTCAATTGTTAGGTGCGGCGAAAACTGTCCTTTGTCGACTTGCACTGTTGACATAGCACTTGCTACAACGTTGATAACCGTATCTTGTTGAGAAAAAACACGAACTCTATATTTTCCTTCTATCGGTGAAGGTTCTTCAATAGTAGTTGAAAGCTTTAACTCATTGTCATCTGTATCAAGCCAAGCAATAGCCCAAAGCTTTTCACTATTATTTAAAACGACATCATCAACTTGGCTAAAGTTTGTTTGTGTATTGGTATCTTGAACACCAAGGTCAATTCTCATTGCTGAAGCAGATGTCCAACTAATGGCATGGTAATTCGTATCATTATTTAGATTCGTCGCAACTTTATTACCATCATCAAATAATGCATTACTGCTGCCATTTTCTTTAATAAAGAAGTCGACAGACTCATTTGCAACATTAACTAAATCAATTCCAATCTTTCGTACACCAATATCATCCATAGAGTTAATAACTGGATCTGAACTGCTTGAATCGCCTCCACCACATGCAAAAAGCATTATAGAGGCCATTATTGTTAGCGCTGGCCTAATCATGTTAGGAACCTCGTTATAATATTTTCTGAAGCTCAAATAAAGCATATTGCWATAATTGATATTTTTTTGATGAATAATAGGGAGAAAAATAAGAAATTAATAAGTGACTGATATGGTAGAAATTTAATCCTCTTATATATGAGAATTTGTGGTGAGACGTTAGAAAGACTGACAATATTGTGATGCTTTTTGCCATTTGGTGGAAATTATTCAGCCAGACTAAAGAGCTGGCTGAATTCATGCATTAATGGCTTAACACATTTTTCGCTTTAGGCCACTCATATCAAGCAAGCGGGTCGAAATCTCTTCGACAGACAGTGAGCTGGTATTGAGGTATGGAATCGCTTCACGACGGAACATAGATTCAACTTTTTTAAGCTCATCAGTACATTGCTGTTCGCTCGCATACTCACTATTCGCATATCGCTCGTGTCTTATGGCAACGAGCCTGTCGGTATCAATGGTTAAGCCATAAGTTTTATATCGGTATGGTTCAATATCTTTTGGCAGCTTTAGGTTTGCCATGTCTTCAGCAATGAAAGGGTAGTTAACGGCACGAATACCAAATTGCATCGCTAAATAGAGGCTGGTAGGGGTTTTTCCGCAGCGTGACACGCCAAGTAATATGACGTCGGCTTGATCAAGATTGTTTAGTGAAATGCCATCATCATGCGCCAATGTGTATTCAATCGCAGCAATACGATCGTGATAACTGGCCGAATCTTTATTAATACTGTGAGAGCGTTGCAATTGCGGTTTGGGTTCTAACTGCAAATCTTGCTTTAGCGGTTCTACAAGCGTTTTTAGGACGTCATAGAAATGCGAATTTGTCTGCTCGATGATAGCTTTGACTTCTGGAATGACAATTGAAAAAAACACGAGTGGTTTTTCGCCTGTTTTTTCATAAGCAAGGTCAATTTGATTTTTTACCATATTGGCACGTTCAATGCTCTCAACAAAAGGTAACGTTGTTTGACGTGTTTTGATGTCAAATTGACCAAGTACGGCATGGCCTAATGTCTCTGAAGTGATGGCAGTACCATCAGAAACGTAGAATACATCACGAAAATCGGATTTTTGTTGCATGGAAAGTTGAATCCTTAAAATTATTCTGTAACTTAGAGCGTATTAGTACTTATAACAATAACTACACAGGGTAGCTATACCTCATTCACAACTATCGTTGTTGTTTGATGTAGGCAGGGTTTTGTTTAGCAACAATGCGTTTTTTTGAACGCAAAAGCAAACGTTTCCCTTGTGCCCGTATATACAAACAGTTGAATCCAATCAAAGGAGAATCACCGTGCAACAGAATGTTGTTTGGTACGATGCTTTATCAATGAATGATGTTGATAAAGTGGGTGGAAAGAATGCATCACTGGGTGAAATGGTTGCAAACCTTTCTGGCGCTGGAGTTAAAGTGCCAAATGGTTACGCGACAACATCGGATGCGTTTAATCAGTTTCTTGAGGAAAGCTCACTAAACAAGCGTATCTATACATTGCTAGATGCACTAGATGTTGATGATGTGAATGCTTTACAGCAAGCAGGAAACACTATCCGAAATTGGATTCTTGAGGCTCCGTTGCCGCAGAGTCTGGAACATGATATTCGAGAGTGCTACCGCGAACTAGGGGAAGGCGACGACATGCTCTCGGTTGCCGTACGCTCGTCAGCGACCGCAGAAGATTTGCCTGATGCGTCTTTTGCGGGTCAGCAAGAGACGTTTTTGAATGTTCGTGGTATTGATGCCGTTATCGAAGCCGTGAAGCATGTCTTTGCATCACTGTTTAATGACCGAGCTATTTCTTACCGTGTACACCAAGGCTTCGATCACGAAGGCGTTGCGCTGTCGGCAGGTATTCAGCGCATGGTTCGTTCTGATAAAGCTTCTTCTGGTGTGATGTTCACCCTTGATACTGAATCTGGCTTTGACCAAGTGGTTTTCATTACCTCATCGTGGGGTCTGGGCGAGATGGTTGTACAGGGAGCGGTTAACCCTGATGAATTCTATGTCCATAAGCCAATGCTTGAAGCCGGTAACCCTGCAGTTGTGCGCCGTACGATTGGCTCTAAGCTCATTAAAATGGTTTATGCTGATGGTAAAGAGCTGGGTACACAAGTTGAAGTGCTTGATACTTCTGAAGAAGAGCGTCAGCAATTTTCACTAACCAGCGATGAAATCGAAGCATTAGCTAAGCAAGCGTTGATCATTGAAAAACACTACCAACGTCCAATGGATATCGAGTGGGCGAAAGATGGTATTACGGGCGAATTATTCATTGTTCAAGCACGCCCTGAAACCGTACGTTCACGTGATGATGCCAATGTGATGGAACGTTTCCACCTCAATGATACGGGCCATGCATTAATTGAAGGGCGAGCTATCGGACAGCGTATTGGTTCTGGTGTTGTTCGTGTCGTATCTGACTTAAGCGAAATGGATCAAGTGCAGGCTGGTGATGTGTTGGTGGCTGATATGACAGACCCTGATTGGGAACCTGTGATGAAAAAAGCCGCTGCAATCGTTACTAATCGTGGTGGTCGTACATGTCACGCTGCCATCATCGCCCGTGAGCTAGGTATTCCTGCGGTGGTTGGGTGCGGTAACGCAACCGATTTATTGCAAACAGGCCAGCAGGTAACGGTATCTTGTGCGCAAGGTGAAACTGGTTACATTTACGAAGGGCAACTTGATTTTGAGGTTCGCCGCTCTGCGGTTGACGCATTACCAAGTTTACCGCTTAAAGTTATGATGAATGTCGGTAACCCAGATCGTGCTTTTGATTTTGCCTGCATCCCAAATGAAGGCGTCGGCCTTGCGCGTTTGGAATTCATCATCAATAAGATGATTGGCATTCACCCTAAAGCGTTACTTAACTATGCAGATCAGTCTGATGAGTTAAAAGCGGAAATTGACCAACGAATCATTGGTTATAGTGATCCGGTTGAGTTTTACATTGAGAAACTGACAGAAGGGATTTCAACATTGGCGTCGGCGTTTTGGCCGAAGCGCGTTATTGTTCGCATGTCAGACTTTAAGTCGAATGAATATCGTAACTTGGTCGGTGGTGTTAACTTTGAGCCTACGGAAGAAAACCCGATGCTCGGTTTCCGTGGTGCATCGCGCTATATCTCACCTCAGTTCCAAGATTGTTTTGAACTTGAGTGTGAAGCGATTAAACGTGTTCGCGACCGTATGGGGTTGAAGAACGTTGAAATCATGATCCCGTTTGTTCGTACCGTCAGTGAGGCTGCTTCGGTTATTGATTTACTGGCTAAGTTCGATTTACGCCGTGGCGAAAAAGGACTGAAAGTAATCATGATGTGTGAGCTGCCATCGAATGCCATTCTTGCCGATGAGTTTCTTAAGTACTTTGATGGATTCTCTATTGGCTCGAACGACATGACCCAACTTACATTAGGGTTAGATCGTGACTCGGGCGATATTGCACACATGTTTGATGAGCGAAACGACGCAGTGAAAGCCATGTTATCTATGGCAATTAAAGCGGCGAATAAAGCGGGTAAATATGTGGGTATTTGTGGCCAAGGGCCATCAGATCATGATGATTTAGCCGACTGGCTAATGGAGCAGGGCATTGATTCTGTTTCACTTAATCCAGATACAGTGGTTGAAACGTGGCTTCATTTAGGTAATAAAGATAGCTAGCATATAGCTGATTTTATTATTAAAAAGCTCGTAACTTAGTTGCGAGCTTTTTTACAGAATTAATAAATTCCAATACCATCCTAATGGTCTTTACATGTGAATGATTGTGACAATAATTGCATCATTTGATGGGATATTTTATCTGGAATGAATTCGAGCTTCTGCAATAATAACCATGCTTTTAATTAAGCGCTCAAAAACCAATGTAAACTTATCATTTTATGATTTTGCTTCTCTTGTGGATTGCTCAAGAGAAGCTTTTTTTCGTATTTACTAAATGATGATAATGAGCACTTATCCTTGTTTACGAGCCTGCCCCGGGCTGATACCTGTAATTTTCTTGAAAGCCTTGCCAAACGACGCCTCGGATTTATAGCCCACTTGCTCTGCAATACTAAGCATTGACTCGTTACTATCAATAAGTAGTTCATAGGCAATGTGCATACGCCACTGGCTGAGGTAGACCATTGGTGTCATACCAATAATGGCTTGAAAGTGGTTACTGAAAGCGGTGCGTGACATCGACACTGTACTGCCTAGGTTTTCTACTGTCCAAGACTTTGCTGGTTGTTTGTGGATAAGGCTGAGTGCTCGGCTGAGGCGTGTATCGGCGAGCGCCCGGAAGTAGCCGGGGGTATTGTTTTCCTGGTTGTTCATATGCCAACGTAACAGTTGGATAACCAGTACCTCGGTAAGCCTGTCTACCATGACTTTACTCCCAGGCTGAAGAGTACGGGATTCATACGCTAATATCTTGACCATGCTATTTAGCCAGTCGAGCTTAGGATCAATGCCCGATTTAACATGCAATATCGAAGGCATATCTCGCAGCAGTGGTAGCCATGATTTCTTCTTATACTGGAAGTAACCACATAATAGGGTAACGACACTCTGTCCGGAATCAAATGGGTTTACGTTTTGTTGTATCATTTCTAATACATCAAGGCCAGGTAGCAAGCGGCTGTTAAGTTGTTCGCTTATTTGATGCGGGGTACCAGTAGGAAAAGCGATGATATCGCCTGCTGACAGAAAGATAGGGCTGTCCAAGTCTGGCACTGTAAGCCAAGCACTGCCACGAATTACAGCGTGGAATGTACCGCATTCAGCTTGCGGTTCACTTATTCCCCAAGGAGAGGAAAAATCAACGCAGTAATAGCTGCTGGCGTAGAGCCGTATTGCCCGTAAAACATCGGATAGAACGTCTATACCAGGGCTATCTGTCATACTGAGGTATTCTTCATTATTAGGGTTGGCAATACTCTTTGTCATTTTTTGCCTCCGCATCAATGAGCTATTTGATGTGTACGATCTGACATAAAAAATGGCTCATTCATCATGGATCAAACAGAGAAATCCTTAATACTGTATTTTATACTATCTGCAAGGTTAGTAAGTTTGAGGTAACTTTATTAGCCAATGACCTTCTAGTTGTCACTGTTTACCTTGAATCAATCATGAGGTTTATAACGTAATTTGCTTATCTTTTTATTCGTGAAATTAAAACAAAGGTCTTTGTTTTATAGCAGAATGAGGAATGCAAAATGTCAATTTATATAAACAAATTCAAGATACTATCTTTAACATCTGTTCTGGTTTTATTACTCGGTACCGTAGGCCAAATTTTTTCTGCTTATGCCAGCCACCACTTTGAAACTGAACTTGCAAAAAAATATCCGCAATTTGACCTAACAGATATGTATGTTTTTGAGTCTGAGCAGGGTGGCTATACGGCTTTTATGATGAATATTAACCCAACAACGGGTAAGGATGGCAAAACGGCTTTTGGTGAGAATGGGGTATATAGTTTCCATATTGCAAGTAGCAAAGTGTTAACTGGGGAAGGATTGACGATTACGGCTTATTTAGACGGCGATAAATTGGTTTTTGGCATCGCTGAAGGTGCGAATCAGGGGGTTGGGACCAAAGGGCAAGAGATCGGTACTGCAGAGGTGGGAAAAGAAACAACATTTGATAACGGAATACGAGTATGGTCGGGTGCCGCGCGTGATACCTTCGTCGGTAATTCCGCAGGGATTATTGGATTCATGACTAAACTTCTTGGTGAGGGAAAGCTTGAACTTTCAGCCTTCGACAAAGGGGTAGACCTGTTTAAAGACTTCCAAAGTAGCGTGATTGTTGTTGAAGTTCCAAACAAAATGCTACCTAAAGATATTTATGTTTACGCCAGCAGTGCCATGTACAACACCGATCAGTGGGTACAGGTTAATAGGCTAGCTAATCCGTTGATCACACATATGTTTATGGCTAATAACCCAATGGAAGTATCTGAGCATACCCAGCATCGTCCAGACTCTGATTTAACACGTTCTTATGCGATATCAGGCACTGTTTTACGTGCCGTTGTGCTCGATAATAATATTTCAGAACCAGTTGCATACGCAGATTCCGTTGCAGCGAAACTATTGCCTGACATGATCCCATATACAGTAGGATCAGAAGCTGCGTATACTTTTAAGTCAATTAATGGCCGCAAGCCAAGCGATGATGCGATGGATGCCGCATTAAGCATATTTGTTGGCAGGGAAATTACCGATAATGCTAACAATTTCAATCGGCACCCAAATAAATTCCCTTATGTAGTTGGTGTAACGGAATGATTATGGTCAGTTGAAAAAAGACACACTGTTAGTCAGTGTGTCTTTTGGGGGTTAAAGGGCTGACTTTACTCTAAACAAAATTGCGTAAAGAACAGGCACAACCCCTAAAGTAAGTACCGTGGCGCCAAGCAAGCCAAAAATAATTGCAATCGCCATTGGCTCCCACATTATTCCGCCACCCATCCATAGCGGGATCATGCCGACGACCGTTGTTGCAGTAGTCAGTAGGATAGGGCGCATACGGCGTTTAGCCGCTTCAATAATCGCATTGTAGTGAGTGCGTCCATTTTGCTTTTCAAGCTCGATACGATCGATCAGTACAATCGCGTTATTAATGACTATACCTGCTAATGAAATAATGCCGAGTAGGGTCATGAACCCAATATATGACTGCGTTACAAGCAACCCAAATGCCACACCAATTAATCCTAAAGGTATTGTCATCAATATAATGGCTGTCTTGCGAATACAGTTAAACTGAGCCATAAGCAGCATGAGGATAATAATGCCTGCAATAGGTAGCTTGGCAAAGATTGATGCATTCGCATTACCGGATGATTCTGCGACACCACCTAGCTCCCATCGATAACCATTAGGCCACTGTGCTTGTTGCTCGTTTAACCAAGGACGAAGTGCTTGATTGATTTCTGCTGCCGTTACATTGGGTGCTAGGCTCGATGCAACCGTAATAGTTTTCATACGATCACGACGCGGAATAAGTGCAGGCTGCCACTCAAGGTTTGCTTTGGCTAGTTGACCTATTGGCACCGAATCCAAATTTTGGGTGAGGACATTAATGCTTGTGGGTAGGTTTGCATCGTTATAGCGTTGCGTACTCGCCTTTAGCATAATCGGGATAATGTCTTCATTCTCTCGATACTCCGAGATTTTAACCCCCGTTGTGCTTGCCTGAATCACTTGAGCGATATCGGTATTATTAATGCCTAGGCGTTGTGCTTGGGCTTCATCGATATTGACGAATAGGTTTTTGGTTTTGTTACCCCAGTCGTCATTAATACCTCGCGTACCATTCATTGTTGCGAGCTTTTGTTTCACACTATCTGCAAGGCTGAATAACTGGTCGGTATCATTACCCATGATTCTCACTTCGATGGGATTGCTTATCGCCGCGCCATTTTCGATTTTCCTTGTACTATGTACAACATCGGGGAAATTGTTGAAAATGTGCTGATCAATGTTCTCCATCATTTCATCAACAACAGCACCGCTGGTGGTATTGAGAATATAAAGCGCATAGTTAGGGCTTGCAGGTTTTGTTGTATGCGACAGTACATACCTTGGGCCACCGTTGCCGATAAAAGCAGCCCAGTTCGTTAACCCTTCTTCTTGTTCCTCTGTTGGTTTCAACGTATTTAAATACACATCGATTTCTTTGGTTATCGCTACTGTTTTACTTATAGGCGTGCCAACGGGGAGTTCAATTTCCAGTTTGAAGGTTGGATCTTCTGACGGCGGAAAGAAAATCACGGGAATAAACCGAAAACTATAGATAGCAACGGTAAAGGCTATTAAGACGACGGCCAATGTGCTGTATCGGCGATGTAGCACTGTGTTTAGCGCCTTGCCATAAAGGTTCTCTGCTTTATTTGGCAATGGGTTGTCGTCAGAAACCGTTGATTCTGTCTGTTCAGAAGGAGACGGTTTAATCTTTAAAAACAACGTACATAAAAGCGGGATCATGGTAAGAGAAAAGAACCATGAGGCCAGTAACGTGATTGATACCACTTTAAACAGCGGCGCGGTATATTCCCCTGTTGTTGATTCGGCAAGAAAAATGGGCAAGAAGGCAGCAGATGTCGTTAGTGATGATGTCAGCAGTGAAAGCTTCAGTTCATTGGCGGCATCAATGGCAGCTTGTGTGGCTTTTTGCCCACGCTGCATTCTCGTCATGATGCTTTCTGCCATCACAATCGAGTTATCAACGAGCATACCGAGTGCGATCATTAATGCGGCTAATGAAACTTGATCAAGCCCGATCCCTAGCCAATACATAATGCTGATAGTGGCTGCAATGGTAACGGGGATTAAGCTAGCCACAATCAAACCTGTTCTTAGCCCTAAGGTTATTAGCATTACACCTGAGACGACTGCAATTGCTTGGAGTAGGTTATCAACGAAGTTGTTAACGGTGTTTTCAACTAACTCTGGTTGATAAGCAACAGTTTCGAAATCCACTCCCCATGGGTATTTTTGATTAAGATCTTCAAGTAAGGCTGAAACTTGATCACCAAGTTTGACAATGTTGCCACCGTCGATCATTGAAATAGCCAATGTCAGGCTACTATCGCCGTTTGTCGTTACCATTGATTGTGGTGGATTTTCATAGCCGCGATAAATATTGGCAATATTGCCTAATGGTAAAACATCGTTTGAATTCGGAAGCGGAACGAAAGTACGCTTCAGTGCTTCGACCGATTCTAAGTTACCACTGGGCTCAATGCTCATGACTTCGTGCTGAGTCTGCCATTCGCCACCAGTTAAAATTGCGTTTTTATTCGTCAAAAACTGCGTAAGGTAATTAGGGGATAATCCGAGATCTTGAAGGTGACTATTTTCATATTCGATATAAATACGTTCTTCTTGCGTACCATAGATATCGACTTTACCAACAAGCGGTAGACGGAGAAACTCGTCTCTGACTTGGTCGGCAATGGTTTTCAGTTCACCATATTGGTAGTCATTCGCTACTATCGAAATAACAATGCCAAACACATCACCGTATTCATCATTTACGCTTGAATTGCCCGCAGAGGCTGGGAGTTCACTTTGAACGCCGTCGACTTTTCTGCGGAGGCTATCCCAAATTGGCCTCAGGTCTTTATGGCTGTCTTGAATATCGACGGTGATGATTGATACGCCGTACTTAGATAGGCTATTTACGCTATCGAGTTCAGGCATTTCTTGAATGGCTTTTTCTAACTTATCGGTGACAAGTTCTTCGACATGTTCAGGTGATGCACCAGGGAAAGGTGTTATTACCTGTGCGGTACGGATTGGAAAGCCTGGATCTTGAGCTTGTGGAATGGATCGAAAGGCGCTGATACCGAGTATTATCGCTGCCAGAACGATAAGGCCCATCAATTGCTTTTTCTTTAAGGCTAATGATGTGATGTCCATTAGTCATTCCCTTCGTTCAAAGCCGTCACGTTAAGACCATCATAAATCTGGCTTAGCCCTGCGGTGATGATTTGTTGACCGAGTAATAACCCGTTAGTAATTTCAATGGACCCAGCGATAAATTTCCCAGTGTTAACGGGCTGCTTTTTTACGGTTCCGATCCCATTTTCTAAAGGCTGATAAATCATGACATAGTGCTGGCCGTTCTGTTCATTAACGGCATTCATGGGTATCCAAAGGCTGTTATCACCATATGAGATACTTCTATTAATCAATAACTCGGCAGCCATGCCTGGACGAAGCAAGCGATTTTCAGATGCTAGTGTAGCAGTAATGAAGTAAGTGCCACTGCTACTCGAATTTAAGCCAATCTCAGAAATAGTCGCAGGTATTGGCGATGAGTTAATCGCATGGATGACGGCAGAAATATCTTGGCCAATTTTGAGGCTTGAAACGGAGGTTTCAGACACATTGGCCACGACTTCTATTTCGTCACCACAGCTCATTACAGCGATCGTTTGACCAGAAGATACATTTTCATTTTCTGTTGCATGGGCTTCCGTTACCGAACAGTGGCTACCTTGTGCATGTAATGTGGTGTAGCTAATTTGTTGTTTACTTAAGTCAACGGCACGCTGTGCTTGGTCGACTTTTGCAAGGTTGACCTGATATTCAGCTTTAGATGCGTCGTAGTCCATATCAGAAACTAAATGCTTTTCGTGTAAATTGGCTATACGTTTATAGCGAGATGTACTTGCTTGTGCACTCATTAGCGCTTGTTCGAGTAAGGCTTTATTTTGTGCGAGTGTTAATTGCAGATCATCATCATTTAGCGTGGCAATCACATCGCCAGATGCTAATAAGGTACCTGCTTTTGCAGGGAATGATTCAATGGTGCCTGTTACTTGAAAGCTTAGGTTAGTGGTTGACGATGATGCCGTTGTACCTGCAAACCGATGTTGGAAATCTGCTGGGTTCGTTGACACTTCGGCAATGCGAACAGGGCGAAGGTTTTCTGAACTTTGCGGTTCATCTTTTGTGTCACAACCCGTTAAGGCCAAAAGACCCAGAGAGAGAGATAGCATTAAGAAAGACGTTTGATATTTCATATTAAGACGATGGACTCTTTGAGTATGGTGATACACGAAATAATGAAAAGTAGAATAACTATCAAACTGTTCTCGGGATGTTCTAATAATCATTCATGACTGGTGGAATATATGAGAGAGATGTTTTTATAACAACAGGAAATGTATTGATT
>NZ_JAKJSI010000071.1:0-17646 GCF_050336695.1 Photobacterium minamisatsumaniensis
AATAAAAATCATTGTTATTCATAGGTTTAATGGGTTTGTCGTGACACGTATTTATCACCACTTTAACATCCGAAGAACCTGAATCATTTAAATTATAACTTCATAGAAATGATTGATTTATGTAGTATTTAGTTAAATATATAACCACTGCATATATTAGCACTTCTTTGGCTTCATACTTTAATATACTTAATGGCATAAAGAATTATGATTTTAATTACTTTTATTCATAACAAATTTACCTCTCTTTTGTGAACACATAGACAATGATTATAGTGATGCTCGTGTAGTATTTAAAATTGTCTTTTCTTCCGGTTATTTTATTTATCAAAAAGGTGAGATACGTATCTAATTATTAACTTGCTAAAGCACCTTTCAGTGATCCGTATTCCATTGGCCTCTTTAAACGGTCAATTTGCTTACCTATATACATGGAGAAGTAATTTATGTCTTTATCGTTTCAACCTGATAATCAACAGAATAAATTTCCACAATATCCAGGTTTAGATACCGTTATTCATGGAAATGGTGCTGTAGCACATGTAATGGATCACGTTTGTGGAGGTGTAATTGGATATCCAATTACACCATCTACCGAAATATCGGAATTATATGAGGCATTCCGTGCACAAGGTGGATGCAATGTTTGGGGGCAGCACCCTTTTTTCTTTGAACCTGAAGGTGAACACTCGGCACAAAGTGGTGCATTAGGCGCTGTTTTAACCGGTGGTAAATACATTTCTAATGCTTCTTCTAGCCAAGGTATTCTGTACGCTTTGGAGTCTCATTATGTGACTGTTGGTAAGAAAGCCGCAGGCTTCGTTCTTCATGTAGCTGCTCGCTCTGTTTCTCGCCACTCATTAAATGTAATGGCTGGCCATGACGATGTTTACGCGCTGCTTTCTGCCGGCTATACCACTCTATTTGCCAGCAACGCCCAAGAAGCCGCTGATTTGGCTGCTATATCCTATCGGGTAAGCGCGCTCTCTCTCATTCCGGTTGCCAACACGATGGATGGTTTTGCGACCAGCCATATTCAAAGTGAAGTGATGCTTCCCGAACCTGAACTGTTAAAAGCATATCTGGGTGATCCTGCCGATCGCATTCCTGCACCAACTGAAGCCCAGCGAATGCTCTATGGTGCTAAAGGACGAGTATGGCAACTGAAGCAATTCATTGAAAAATATCAAGACCAGTTTTGGCCAGAAAAACTCACAGACTTAAACGTCTACCTATCTCAAAATTCTATACAGCTAGAACAAGACAGCAACGGCGATTATATCGCTGAAACCACTGAATTTCTTCCTGAAGAGTTACAAAAGAAATGGCGACGTGCATGGTTAAATGCTTATGAAAAAGACAGTCGCCAACGTGTACCAGCATTAGTCGATACTCATAACCCAGGACTAACGGGTGGCGTACAAAATCAGCCCGATTATCAGGCAGGTATTGTTGACCACCGCACACACTTCATGAGCGATGTTCCGCAATTTATCGAGCAAGCCATGCAAGAATATGCGCAATTAACAGGTCGTAAGTATGAGCCTGTTATGGAGTTCATGTGCAACGATGCTGACTATGTTCTACTTGGTTTAGGCTCTGTTACCGATGATGCAGAAGCAGTTGCCAGCTATATGCGTATGCAAGGCCATAAAGTTGGGGTTATTTCAGTTAAACAGCTGCACCCCTTCCCTGAAGCACAACTGGTAGAAAAACTTGCGGGTAAGAAATCAGTTACGATCCTGGAACGCTGTGATGAAACACGCCTGACAGAACGTGTTGTTCATGCTTTATTTAAAGCCACTGAAAACAACATTGCAATGCGCCATAAGGGCATTATGCCGCTCAGCCATCTTCCGCAAAGTAGCACCGGTATCTTCGGTTTAGGTGGACATGATCTACAGCCTCGCCATCTCATTGCCGCATTTGAAAACATGCTAAGCGAAAGCAGTAAACCATTCTTCTACTTGGGTACCCAGTTCTTTGATCTTCAAGCATCTGGCCAGCTAAACGAGATACAACAACGCCTTCGCCAAGCGTACCCTGACACCGAGTTAATGGCGTTAGATACAGGCGAAAACCCACAACTGCTTCCAGACAGTGCCATGAGAATTCGTTTCCACTCGGTAGGTGGCTACGGCACTATTGCAACAGGAAAGCTGCTGACTGATATTCTCTCTGGCGCATTGGGCCTACATTCTAAATCCATGCCTAAATACGGTTCTGAAAAAAGTGGGGCCCCAACCAACTTTTTCATTACCCTGTCGCCAGAGCCTATCAAGATCACCAATGCCGAGCTTCAACAAGTTGAGGTTGTATTATCGCCAGATCACAAAGTATTTATGCATACTAACCCTCTGGCTGGACTTGCTAAAAATGGTACGTTCATACTGCAAACTCACCATACGCCTGAGCAGGTATGGCTTGAGATACCTGAAAGTGCCCGTCAATACATACGAAATAACAACATAGACTTCTATATTGTTGATGCCTTCGATGTCGCTCGTAAGCATGCACCCGCCCCTGAACTCGAAATCAGGATGATGGGTATCGCCTTTATCGGTGCGTTATGTGGGCATGCAAAACAAGTCATTCATGATGCCGATGCTCAACAAATGCTAGAACGCATTGAACGGCAGATTAATTATAAGTTTGGTGCCAAAGGCGAGAAAGTCGTTGCTGGTAATATGGCCGTTATTCGCGATGGTATGCTAGCAACTCAAGAAGTCAGCTATGCCAATTTCACCAACGAGAACGCCATTGAAGCAGCAATAACATCGAAGCAAAGTGACAAACCAAGCAAGGCAAGTTGTGGGCTATTCGATCAAGAATACTTCGATAACATTGCTGGAAAGAATTACGCGGATGGCTCAATTGGCGAAGCTCCTGTCATTCCGGGCTCGGGTATGTTCATGCCGCCAGCAAGTGCCATAACAAAAGATAAAGGCATATTCCGATTAAATGTACCAAAGTTCAATGCGGATAAATGTACTGGCTGCATGGAATGTACAATAGCCTGTCCAGACGGTGCTATCCCAAATGCAGTTCATGAACTGCACGATATATTAAACACGACCATTAACAAACTCTCTATACCACCGGCACAACTCGACCTAGTAAAAGCACAAGTCCCCTCTATTTCTGATGGCATTAGGCATCAATATAGGAACACGGCCAAGGGCGAATCACCGGCTTTGCACCATGTCATGTCGCGTGTGGTTGATAACATGACATTCACCAACCCAGCATTACAGCAGTACTTAGCGCATGTATGTGTATTACTAGAGACTATGCCATTGAGTCGCACCAAGCCTTTCTTTGATGCGATGGAAAAGACCGTACCGGGCTCTGGTGGCTTATTTAGTGTGGCTGTTGACCCAAGTAAATGTAGCGGCTGTATGGAATGTGTTGATGTTTGTGGGCCTAAAGCACTTGAGAAAGTTCGCCAAACCACCGTACTCAATACGCAAATGCATCAGCTCTTTGACACATTTGCAGGTATGCCTAACACACCAATTCGTTTTATCGAGCAGGCAACATACTCAACAGGAGAAGCATCAACTGGGGAGGCAAAGCGCTTACTGCTTGATCGCGATAATTACTATGCCATGAGCTCAGGCCATGGTGCATGCCGCGGCTGTGGTGAGGTAACAGCATTACGCTTGGTAACGTCGATAAACCGTGCTTTGCAACAACAACGGTATGATGCACACATCGATCAATTAGAAAGCTTGATTGACCGACTAGAAGCGAAAGTAGAAAGCCTGATCATTGATGAAAGCGATCCATCACGTGTTGAACGTATTCAGCAAACAATCGCCACATTAGATCAACGTCTGTTCCACTTTGAGCATGGCCCGACAGGCAATGGGCCTTCCAGTGCTCTCATTGCGAATGCGACAGGATGCAGCAGTGTCTATGCCTCAACCTTCCCGTCCAATCCATACAACGACCCATGGGTAAATAGTCTGTTCCAAGATACCCCTGCTATTGCTAAAGGACTGTTTGAAGGGGAAGTCGCCAACCAACTTACCCATATTAAGGCAATCCGCAGCGCTAAGTTAGATGTTGATGATCTGTACGATCCACAAGTACATGACCAACAATTACGCTACCTTGAGTGGGCGCATCTTTCAGAGCAAGAACTGGCACTATTACCGACCATATTCAGCATTGGCGGTGATGGGGCGACTTATGATATTGGCTTTGGTGCACTATCACGCTTGCTCACAACATCAACTCCAATAAAAGTCGTCGTACTGAATACTGGCAGCTACTCCAACACGGGTGGTCAAGCATCTACCTCTAGCTACACCGCACAAGATTCAGATCTCAGCCGTGTTGGTAAGGCGCATAGCGGTAAACAAGAGTCTCGTAAAGAGCTCGGTATTATTGCGACTTTCCACCCGAAAGTCATGGTGGTGCAAACCTCTACGGCACTACAAGGTCACTTCATGTCGAGCTTGATGGAATATTTAAACTATCAAGACTCCCCTGCACTGTTTGATGTCTATACCCCGTGCATGGGTGAACATGGTATCGCCGACGATGCGAGTACACGTCATTCACGGTTAGCGGTTGAAAGCCGAATGAGTCCAGTGTTTGTGCATGACCCACGTAAAGGCGAAACATTAGCGCAGCGCTTCTCGCTCGATGGCAACCCAGAAGTACAACACGATTGGGCAACCCAAACCATTACCTTCACCGACAGTGACGGTATGACGCAGCTTAAACAAGTGCCGTTCACACCCGCTGATTTTGCGCTGTATGAAGGACGCTTTAAGAAACACTTCAAAACAGTCGATACAGCAAATAAATTGATAGAAGTTGCCGATTACATCACGCTTAGCCCATCCGACAGATTGGAAGCTACGCCGTTTATCTGGTCAACAGATAAACAGCACCGATTAATCCAATTGAGCGTGTCTGATTCGATTATTGCACTCACCGAAGAGCGACTACAAAATTGGCGGATGTTGCAATACATCAGTGGTCTACACATCACTAAAATAGAACAAGGTTACCAACAGCAAATCGACCAGTGGAAACAGCGCTACGAGCAAGCTGTTGAGGAAAAAGAGCAAGCCATTGATAGCATCGCAAACGGTCTTGCTGAGCTAGCTATGACAGCTGGCAGTTTCTCACCAGAGCAAACCATACCAGTTACGCAAGTAGAGGTGACTCAACCTGTCGCAACAGACAGTACTTCTTCCTTGAAACAGCCACTAGTATCCATCTCAGAAGAAGAGCAAGGCGAATGTACCGATTGTAAAACCTGCTATCAGCAACTCGGTGAGTTATTTGAAAAAACCACTATTGTCGATAACGGTACAGCGAAAGTTGTAAGCCGCGTTATTCCTGGCTCTTTAGATAACATTGCGGTTACCGATGAGTTGCTCAGCCGTGCTTCCCGTATTGCAGATGAATGTGATGCTGAAATCATCCACTTCAATGCACCTGCAGCAGTGGAGGTATAACCATGGCAATAACCTTATCGCAGTCACAACGTGATTTATTGATGCAGCGGATGGAGCAGAACCCGCAACGCTTCCAGCAAATGATCATTGAGGATAGCCAGCAGGCTATCCGTCAACGCCTTAAACAAGGAAAGCTCAATGCCCCATTTACTGAAAAACTGTGGGAATTGCTACTGGCAAACAATGCACTGAGTGTCGCGCTACAGCGCTATTTATGGCGAGTCTCCCTGAAACAAAAACGCGCATTTATTCAAGGGTTAGATCAGCACTTATCTGATCGCTACCCAATGTTTAAAGGGTTATCTGATGGCTGGCCGGGGAAAAATAATATTCCCCCTTATGTCCGTCCTGCTGAAGAACGGCGCAAAGACTTCGATCTCGTCAGCCAAGGTTACCTTGGTTATATGGGGCTAGGTTACAGTTTGCGTGAAGTAGAGCTCTTTGTTTGGCTAGAAGTGATACGGGATAAACAATGTGAAGATCGCCCCTGTGAAATCGGTGTCCCTCGCTGCGATGAAAAAGGTGAGTTCACTGGTGAAAATGATGGCGGCTGCCCGGTAAAAATTCACATTCCTCAAGCACTGAACCTAATGGGAGAAGGCAAATTTAAAGCTGCCTTCGAGCTGATCCGCGATGCCAACCCGCTGCCAAATGTTACTGGCCGGGTTTGCCCTCAAGAACTTCAGTGCCAAGGCGTATGTACTCATAACGAGCGCCCTATCGAAATTGGTCAACTTGAGTGGTTCTTACCGCAAAGGGAGCAAGAGCTTGCGAGTGATACACCAAGCGAGACCACTACACCGAATCCTTGGGCTGTCGCAACAAAGCCACCAATTGCCATCGTTGGATCTGGCCCTTCGGGGCTGATCAACGCCTATTTATTAGCAAAGGCTGGTTACCCTGTCACTATATTTGAAGCTTTCCACGCTTTAGGCGGCGTACTTCGCTATGGTATTCCAGAGTTCCGTCTACCCAATCAGCTAATCGATGATGTCGTTGCCAAAATCAAAACGCTCGGTGGGCGTTTCGTGACCAACTATATTGTGGGAAAAACCGCGACCTTTGCTGACTTAAAACGTGCAGGCTTCTCCCGAGTATTTGTCGGAACGGGGGCGGGTTTACCTCGATTCATGAATGTACCAGGCGAACATCTTCTCAATATTATGTCAGCCAACGAGTTTCTAACTCGGGTTAACCTAATGCATGCCAATGAGTCCGATTATGAAACCCCGCTTCCTGAAGTGGAAGGGAAAGAAGTAATCGTCATCGGGGGTGGTAATACCGCAATGGACGCTGCTCGTACAGCCTGCCGTCTAGGGGCAAATGTCACAATTGTATATCGACGTACCCAACAAGAAATGCCAGCACGAGTAGAAGAGCAACATCACGCTTTGGAAGAAGGCATCAAGCTAAAAGAGTTACGTTCACCTTGTGACTTTCATGGTGATAAACACCATATTGTTACCAGTGCAACACTCGATATCATGGAGTTAGGCGAACCCGACTCCTCTGGCCGTCGCCGCCCTCAATCAACGGGACAAACCGAACTGATGCCGGTTGATTTAGCTATCATGGCGCTTGGTAATAGCTCCAACCCTATCGTTAAAGATGCAGAGCCTGATCTAGAAACCTCAAAATGGGGAACATTACTCTTGAATAAAGGGTCTCAGGAAACGTCATTGAGTGGGATTTACAGTGGTGGTGATGCAACCCGTGGCGGCTCTACGGCAATAAAAGCCGCAGGAGATGGACAAGCAGCAGCACGAGAAATAATGAAGAACTTGGATTTCAATCCCAAGGAGATTCAAAACTTAGTCGATCAAGCAAGCCGTTATACCGATTTAGGTCAGACATCACCTGAAATTGTTAAACGTCGTCAGCTAACTGACGAAATTGTCGAGTTCACGATTAAAGCTCCATTTATTGCCCAATCGGCAAAAGCAGGTCAATTTGTACGTGTGCTTGCTGATGATAAAGGTGAACTAATCCCGTTAACACTTGCTGATTGGAACGCTGACGAGGGAACGATTGATCTGGTTATCCAAGGCTTAGGTAGTAGCTCAAAACTTATCAACCTGATGCAAGAAGGTGATTGTTTTGCTGCTATCGCAGGCCCGCTAGGTCAGCCAAGCCATGTGGTGAAGCACCCCGAAAATCATCGTGTGATCTTCACTGCCGGTGGTGTGGGACTACCAGCAGTGCACCCTATCATGCGTGCTCAGCTTGAAATGGGCAACAAAGTCACCCTTATTACCGGATTCAGAAGTGCCGATCATTGCTTCTGGACAGAAGAAGGTGACCGAGTTGAAACGTTACGACACCAATACCCTGACCTTCTTGATGTCATTTACACCAGTAACGATGGCAGTTTCGGTATCCAAGGCTTTGTTACCGTGCCACTCGAAAAGTACTTAATCAAACATCACGAAGCAGTTGATGATCCTATTGCAGAGGTGATAACGATTGGTCCTCCGATGATGATGCGTGCCGTCAGTGATTTAACTCTGACTTATGAGGTAGCGTGTGTCGCTAGCCTTAATTCCATTATGGTCGATGCAACCGGGATGTGTGGTGCGTGCATGGTACCAGTGATGGAAAATGGCAAACTGATACGCAAACACGCGTGTATTGATGGCCCTGAGATCAACAGCCATATCATCGACTGGGATAAGTTCTTACCACGGTTTAATCAATTTAAACCGCAAGAGCGTCAGAGCCAGATTGAGCATAAATTAATTGATGCTTAAGCGCTGTTTCCACCTAATAGCTATATAAGATAAATAGGAAAAAGGTACATAAAGTAAAATAGCTGACTCTGCTGTAACCAACCTTTCGTAAATGGAAGGTTGAAGACAAAAGAGTTAGCTATCACCCCAGTCAGCTTTCTCGCTTAAATCAATATCGATAATTTTTAAGTGTCGAGTACTTTAACTTTGCCGTATGACGGCTAGGACGATCATAACCATAAATGTCTTCTCGCATCTGCAGCTGATTGTTTTCATCAACCCAAGCGGTAACATACGTTACATCGACATCTATTCGCCTCGGCAACGAAATAGTATCGGTTTGCCGATTACTCACTAGCTGATCATACGAACGCCAGCTCGGCCGCTGTTGATAGTCCAATATATATGAAGCAAGCTCTGCCGCTTTCTCTACCCTCACGCACCCTGAACTTAAATTACGTTTGGTTTTATTAAATAAGCTACGGGATGGCGTATCATGCAAATACACTGAATAGTCATTAGGCATTAGAAACTTAACATTGCCTAGCGCATTTTGTGGCCCTGGCCCTTGCATGAACTCATAAGGAAACGTGTCTGGATTCACATTACTCCATTCAACGATTTCTGCCGACAATTCACTACGGTCACGCCAGCTTCTGATCATTTTTAAGTTTTTCTTTTGAAGGTAATCTGGTGATGCTTTTATGCCGGGTATGACATCTTTTTTCTTAATGGTTTCAGGGACATTCCAGCGTGGATTTACAACCATCGTATTAAGTGATGACGAGAATAAATTAGTCGGTCGTGCTGTACGCCCAACGATAACTTTTGATTCAAATACCACTTGCTCATTGTAGGTAATTTGTAATTGGTAGTCAGGAATATTCACTTTAATTTGCGGCCTATCCCCTCCGCTTGCCCCTAACTGGCTACGTTGCAAATTTAACGCAATTAAACGAGACACTTCTTTATAGGGTAACGACAATTGATGCATTGTCGCAGGCCCTAAAATGCCGTCGCTCTCTAAGCCGTTACGCGCTTGAAATCGCCGTATAGCTTGATTAACCAATCCACTATTAACAATCTCGGCGTGTAATTTAAGCCAATCAAAATCTTCAGCGCTCAAGTCTCCGTAGGTATACAAAACATCCAGTAATGCTTGTCCATTTGGAATAACCTGATCATGTTTAACCAATTTTTTTGATGTTACTTCATACCGATGTGCTGGTAAGCGGCTTAAGGTATCAGCTAAAGCGATAGAGCGTTTTAATTGAGTATGTTGCTCGGGGTTACTCAGCAAATTATAAGAAAGAGCTTCTTTAGTCAGCTTAAGTGAATCCACAATTGAACCTTCCACCGTAGAGGCCGGCTTTAATTCTTGGTGACGAAAAAGCATACTGGGTGAGTCGGCTATCTGCTGCTGCAAAGACAAGTACACAAGATAAGAATCGGTCGCGAGGATATCGTAGCCACGTTGATCTCGTTTGTTTTTTAAACGATTAAGCTCTCTGAGCCTTTGTGTAACACCAGAAGCAATACCTGAATAGGACAGCGTTTTAAGTCTAAGACCTAAGGCTTCTTGTAATTCTGGCGTTGACCATAACGGTAAATAATTGTTTTTTCTATATATTTTCTCCAATTCACTATCGAAGCAAGTTATCCCAGTGGCTGAGTAACACAGTTCTTCATTACTTGCTAAAGGCTGATCAATAAGCCCAAAATCCAATTGAGTAGGGATTTTCGAATCGTTTGCTGCTGCATTAAGGGAGCAACAAAGAATGGTTAATAAACCTAAAGTTTTAACCTGTATGCAGTTTCGCTTAGACATCGTAAACTACCTTGCAACTAAAAAACGATCCCATCCATGCAATGATCGGCTACTAACACGAGTGTCCATTGTCCCGATTACGTTGTTTCTTTACCCTATTAGGTTTAGTCAAAAAATTGACAAAAGAACAGATTAAACAGTGTCTCAAAGTCTAAACACTCTCTATAATTATAAATAAAGCGGTCACTATTCAATATATTAAAGACGAGTAATATGACGACAAAAAAACACTATCTTTACAGATTGAAAATCTCCTAATCACAAATAGAGACTTATAACCCAACAAGTTTGAACTCAAACATCCAATTTCCATTATGGAAATCTACCCAGTCATTATTTTCACTCCAAGAAATTCAATATATCCCGTATCTTATAAACCATATTAAATACATGGTTAATGGTCATGATGACAAAAAACAAATTCCAACAAATCGCTTGTGATCCAGCTCTTTCCCCAAAACAAAAATCACAATTCCTTGCTTTAGAGGCAGATGCTCAGATCCCGTACGTTGCAATATCCGATACAGTAAAAGCGGCTATGGATGCCAATATCATCTGTGACATGTTTGAAGGAAATGCACCGTTTAAACCACGTTATGTACTACCCGATTATGCTAAGTTTTTACAGCAAGGTTCTGAATACCTTGAGTTATCACCCGCGACTAATCTCGACGAAGCTTTAAATCAACTAACTATTCTTTACCACCATGTCCCTTCTGTTACCAATATCCCTGTTTACCTCGGCCAGCTTGATGAAGTACTACTGCCATTTGTAACGGGTATGGATGAAGAGACACTGTATCGCAAGCTTCGTTTATTTTGGATAATGCTTGATCGCACCCTGCCCGATGCTTTTATGCACGTGAATATTGGCCCAACAGACAATATTGTCTGCCGCACAATCCTCCGTGTTGATGCTGAGCTCAAGCAGGTCGCTCCTAACCTAACGTTTATGTACGACCCAGCACAAACACCCGATGACCTATTACGTATTGCCAGCAGCAACATTTGTGAATGCAGTAAACCACATATCGCCAACTACCCTGTTCATGCCAATACGTTTGATGCTCAAGGTTTTGGTATTGTCAGCTGTTATAACTCACTACCTTTAGCTGGTGGCGCCAATACGCTAGTACGAATGAACTTAAAAGAAGTTGCGCTGCTAGCTGATTCGTCTCGACATTTTTTTGATACAGTACTGCCACGCTATTGCGATACGATGTTCGAACTCATCAATGCGCGTTCTGCTTTCTTGCATAAAGAATCTGGCTTTTTTAACAGCTTTTTAGTCAGCGAAGGCTTAATTGATGAGAATCGCTTTGCACCAATGTTTGGTATTTACGGCATGGCAGAAGCAGTAAACACACTTCTAGCAACAGATGATGTTGCGGGCCAGTATGGTCATGATGAACTTGCCAATGAACTGGGCTATCGTATCTCGCAAACATTAAGTGACATCGTCACCTCTACACCTGTTCGTTATGGCTACAATGGTCGAGCTTTACTTCATGCTCAAGGCGGGATCAGCCTCGATATTGATGTTACACCAGGCGTGCGTATTCCTTATGGCACAGAACCTGATCCTGTTACGCATATTCAAGCTCTGGCTGAGCATCATCAATACTACCCATCAGGGATCAGCGATATCCTAACCATTGACGAGACCGTAAAATCGAACCCTGAAGCTATGTATCAGTTGTGTAAAGGTGCGTTAGCTATAGGCTTTCGTGAATTCACGGCCAACGTGCATTCCAACGATCTAGTCCGCGTAACTGGCTACATGGTGAAACTGTCTGACATCGCCAAATTTAAAGAGTGTGGCTCGCGTACTAACACAACAGGTTTGGGCACAGAAGCCGCTTCCAATACTGGTATCCTTAATCGCAAGCCAAGAGTTGTCAGCAATGAGCAATCACCACGCTACAGCGACAGTCAGTAAAATTCTGAACTTCTCTTGCGTGGACGGGCCTGGCAACAGGCTCGTTATCTTCCTGCAAGGGTGTAACTATCAGTGCAAAAACTGTCATAACCCTCATACCATTGGTCATTGTGACCATTGCGGTGACTGTGTTTCCCCCTGCCCGTCAGGCGCGCTATCGATAGTTGCAGGAAAAGTGAACTGGCAAGCAAACCTCTGTACTCATTGCGATCATTGCCTCAGTATTTGTCCGCGCCAAGCGAGCCCTAAAACGACCGATATATCGGTTGATAGCATGATTGAACTTATCCGAAAGCAACACCTGTTTCTGTCCGGAATTACTGTCAGTGGCGGCGAAGCAACACTGCAACTGCCATTTATCACAGCCTTATTTACCGCGATCAAGCAGGATGCCGAACTCGAGCATTTAAGCTGCATGATTGATAGCAATGGTAGCTTGAGCCTTGTCGGTTGGGAAAAGCTATTGCCTATGCTCGATGGCGCGATGATCGATCTAAAAGCATGGCAGGAAGAAACGCATCGGTGGATCACAGGGCGCAGTCACCACCGCGTTATTCAGTCTATCGAATGGCTTGCACAGCAAGATAAGCTTGAGGAAGTTCGCTTGCTTTATATTCCGAACATCACCGATTACGCATCTGAAATTGGCGAGGTTAGCCAATTTTTGCAGACACTACCGAAGCGAACAACCATCAGGCTCAATGCATTTCAGCATCATGGCGTGACAGGTGAAGCATTAGGTTGGGATATTTGCAGCAACGCGCAAATACGCGCTTTCGCTGACTTGTTAAGGCAGCGGGGTCTCGATGTTCTCTATCGAGACCCCGTCCAATAAGCAATTACTTGGCTTCCGCTATTCATCTTTAGAACGATGGCGGAAGCTATATTTCAACTTTAAGCTAAATGTATCAACATCATTCACGTCAATAAAATATCGGTTTACAGCGAGTCCAATTTGCCATTGCTCTGTAAAAGAATAATTAACTTCCACACCAAGGTATGGATCGATACCATCCTTGCGGTTAGTTATTAAATCGCCTTGATATAAGCTATCGATATCCGACTCCCAATACATTGCACCTACCATGCCCGCAACAGCTATATTCTGGTAACGCAAAAAAGTATAGCGAGTATCTAGCCCGACCCCATTAACTAAAACCGGAGTAATTGTAGACAACGATTGATGTTTATCAGAGGCATCTATACCGCTGGCCAACGTTGCACTTCCCTCCCCTTGATCGATATACCTTAGTGTGAAGTCCCAATCAGGCATCACCGAATAACCTACCCCCAATGCCCAAGAGAAGTCATGATCATCCTTATCGATAATTTGAGCTTGAGTCGTATCGAGATCATCCCGCGCTTTACTCTGTCCAATATCAGCTTCAATAAACCAGTCAGCCTGTAAATATGAACTCGGTAATAGCAATAACACAGCAATGAATCTCGCAGTGGTAATACGATACGACCGCACCAATCTATAAAGGCTAATAATAACTAATCCTATCATTCCAAATACCCCTAAACTGCCTCCGCCTGAGTTGCTGACGTAAGTTGAGCTCACATTGCTAACATCCACGTTTACTTGGCCAACATCAACTAACCCCTGTGAGTCGCTGATCTGATATGTAATCGTATCTATTCCTTCGAAGGCCTTATTAGATTGATAACTTATGGTTTGGTCGTTATTTACCACTACAGTGCCATTTTCCGCTTCAGCAGATAACACTTGAAGAGCCTCATTATCAGGGTCGTAATCATTTGCCAGCACGTCAATTTCAATTGAGTTTCGGGTCACAACTCGAACATCATCATCGACAGCAACCGGGGCTTGGCTATTCACAACAGTTACCGTGACCGTTGTTGCGGCAGTACCACCTTGACTATCGGTTATGCCGTAATTTATTACAGCCTCGCCAAGAAAGTCGGTTTCAGCCGTATAGTACAGTTGGTTATTGATGATCTCTGTCTGTCCGAAACTCTCCGATACGCTGGTGATATTTATCACATCACCATCCGCATCGCTGTCGTTCGCTAATGCGTTGATCGTGATTGATGAATTAATACCAACCGTTACCATATCTGACTCAGCCACTGGCAGTGAATTCTCACTGGCTTTTACACTGACGCCACCTGGATCCATAATGCTACCGTTTACGATGCCATCATCATCGTTAGGCCCACCATCTTCTATCGTTAACTGAACACACCAGTCACCTTCATTTAATCCAATAATCCAAAGTTCACTACCTGGTGGTGGGCAGTAGCCAGCTTCGCCAGCAGCTGAAGATAGGTAGTTATTGCTATCGATAGTGAAATCAAACCACCCCTTCTGTTCTGAGTATTTACGATAAATTGCGTTTGCTGGTATCGGTAGTCGTTGAGGGAACACGACTTGATAATTTTGCCCCGGAGTCGGTAGGCCATAGGCAATAAAATCAAATAACCCACCTATGTTAGTTGCTTCCGAGTCACTCCCCAATTGCTGCTCGACTTCATCGTCAAATAGCTGAGTTCCTCCAGATGCATTAGCGGCAACGGTTACCCCTTTGCGTAAACAAACACCTGGGTCACCTTCTATTAAATAACCATCAGAATCGAGAGCTTGCTCTTGAAGGACGTTACACTCACTGATTGCATCCATATAATCTGGAATACCATCTTCGTCACTGTCTGCAAAACCTTCTTCACTATCAGGTATTAAGTCACCATCACTATCTTCACTGCCCAGTGAAGCTAACTGTGATACAACTTCAATATAGATATCTTTAGTGACAGAAGCGGGTACTGAAGCATCATCAGTCACCGTCAGGTTAATTAAGTAATGTCCGGGTGCAAGATTCGCTGGCGAGAAAATAAACGCCGAATTTAATGTACTCTGGTTATCAATTAATGGCTCAGCGGTATGCCATAAATATTGGTGGTTATCTTGTGTATTCGCGTCTGTGACCAATGCTTCTAGGGTCACCAATTCATTCGTATTAGTAATATACAGGCGACTTTCAGATGCTTGCTTCACAGATACCGTTAGCTCTGGTGAAATGTTGTCCTCTTTCACTAACAGTTGATATACCGACTTACTACCAAGGTTCAGGCTTGATTCATGGGTAATTGACTCATGAGTAATTGATTCGAGGGTAATAATAAGCGTCTCATCACCTTCACTGAGCTCATCACCGAATACATCAAACATTATCGTTCCTTCAACTCCCTCTTCGATAACTACATCACCAGCAACTAGGTTATGGTCTTCGCTATCGGTTGTGCCAGACACGGTATATGGGACCACTACCGGATAGGTAGGAGACTCACCATTGAGATAAATAGAAACTTGGTGGCTGGCTGGGCTGCTAGGTTCAGACTCAGCGGTAACCGCATCTTTTTCTATCGAAATCAACGGATGAACGGTCACTCGTTGGCTAGCTTCTGCGGCATTACCTTGCTCATCAACAGTACGCCAGTAAACAATGCTGTTCCCAGGAGGGAAAAACAACTGGTTATCAACCAATTCGACACCAAGTGGCTTACCAGAAGTATCCATTGCCGTTGCAACCCCGAGGTCTGCTTTAGTAAATAACGCTGTCGCATTTAGCTCAACATCATTCGGTGGAGTTATGATCGGCGTACCAAGTTCAATGTCCCCTTCAATGGTCAAGGTTACAGTTGCTCTAACCCACTCACTATTATCATCACTGACCAGATAACTGATTTCGACATTACCGATAAAGCCTGCCGGCGCTTGATAAGCAAGTTTATTGTCAGAGATAGTAACAGTACCGACACTCGCTTCTGCAGCAGTAATGGTAAGATCATCGCCATCAACATCGGTGTCATTACTCAATACATCTAATTCAAACTGATTTTGCTCAGAATAAGTCTTCGTAATAATGTCGTCTTCAACAATAGGAATATCATTCACGGGTGTAACGGTTAGGTTAACTAAAGCGATATTAGAAACGGCACCATTGCCATCTTTGACTTGGTAGCTGAATAAATCATCACCAAAGTAATTCTCGATTGCTCGATAACGAATTGCTCCGGTTGAGGTAATGGTAATTGAACCACCTTCAGGTACCGACACAATTTCAACAGAGGTGAGATCTAACTGATCACCTTCATCAACATCATAATCATTGCCAAGCACATTGATCTCTATCGTGCCTTCTTCAATAAGCTCAGCTTGGTTGTCAATTGCTACAGGGGGGTCATTAACAGGGGTTACTGTTACAGTGACCGTTGCCGCTAATGATTCATAACCTTCACTATCTGTAATGAAGTAAGAAATTAGCTCTGTACCAAATGAATTGTCATTCGGCACGTATCGTAGCTTCCCATCAGATAAGACCGATGCAACACCTTTTTCCAGTGAAGATTGATTAATAATCGTAATTTGCGACGCAGTATATTCGCCTACAGCTGCGCCATCTTCAATATCACTGTCATTAGCCAATATAGTTATATCAACAGTCTCATCTTCCAACGTTGTTGCAGTATCATCGAGTGCTATCGGACGGTCATTAATTGCACCAACTAACACTTTAATTTCAGCGGCTTCTGATGCTAGCCCCATCCCGTCAAGAATACGGTAGGTCAATACATCTTGGCCGAAATAGTCTTCATTTGGCAGATAGCGGATATTGGCACCGTCTACAATGGTCGCAACACCGTATTTAGGGTGACCGACTATTTCAATATTCCCTTCTGGCGTACCATCTTCGGGATCTGTTGCTTCAATACGTACAGCCAAGACTATAGGGTTATCTTCTTCCGTTTTTTCGTTAAACGCTGCAGCAACCGGCACATCATTAACAGCAGTGACTGTTACGATAACAGTTGCCAGCTCAGATTCGCTTAAATCACTGTCTTTCACCTTATAGGTAAAGCTATCACTGCCATGGAAGTCAGGTTCTGGCTGATAGGTCACTTTCCCAGTACCTGAATCAAACTGAGCGGTACCATTAGCTGGCATTGTTTCTAAATTAACACTCGATACCACCAGATTCTGGTCGATATCATAATCATTACTTAGAATATCGATCTGTACGGGCTGATCTTCTAACGTAGTCACCACATCATCTACTGATATAGGCGCGTCATTAACATTAACTACTTCGAGGTTAAATGCGGCCAAGCTGACAGTTTCAGTACTATCACTTACCTTGATCACGATGTTCGAGGTAGTACCAACGTCGTCGTTAGTCGGTGTACCGCTCAAAGTACCTGTAGCAGTATCAAAGCCTGCCCACGACGGCTTGCCAGTGATGCTGAAGCTGTGGCTATCGTCCTCATCRACATCATTGACRCTTGGCGTAAAGGTATACGCACTGTCTTCATTCACACTCGTTGCAGGCGWACCYGAWATCWCYGGYGCATCGTTGGTGTTGCCAACAYYGATCCCRAAGGCMGCCAAGGYGTCACTGGMTTCCGCRCTGTCTTTAACGGYRATGACGATATCGCTGTATTGMCCAACGTCATCATTGGTCGGCGTGCCGCTCAAAGTACCGGTGGCAGTATCAAAGCCTGCCCACGAYGGCTTRCCGGTGATGCTGAAGCTGTGGCTATCGTCCTCATCAACATCATTGACRCTTGGCGTAAAGGTATACGCACTGTCTTCATTCACACTCGTTGCAGGCGWACCCGATATCWCTGGYGCATCGTTGGTGTTGCCAACACTGA
>NZ_JAKJSI010000072.1:0-16634 GCF_050336695.1 Photobacterium minamisatsumaniensis
TAACGTCAAAGGCAGCCACTATTAATGACTACCCCTTCCTCACGACTGAAAGTACTTTACAACCCGAAGGCCTTCTTCATACACGCGGCATGGCTGCATCAGGGTTTCCCCCATTGTGCAATATTCCCCACTGCTGCCTCCCGTAGGAGTCTGGACCGTGTCTCAGTTCCAGTGTGGCTGATCATCCTCTCAAACCAGCTAGGGATCGTCGCCTTGGTGAGCCATTACCTCACCAACTAGCTAATCCCACCTGGGCTAATCTTAGCGCGAGAGGCCCGAAGGTCCCCCTCTTTGGTCCGAAGACGTTATGCGGTATTAGCTATCGTTTCCAATAGTTATCCCCCACACTAAGGCATATTCCCAGGCATTACTCACCCGTCCGCCGCTCGCCGCCCAACAAATCCCCCGAAGGTTCAATGTTGTCGCTGCCGCTCGACTTGCATGTGTTAGGCCTGCCGCCAGCGTTCAATCTGAGCCATGATCAAACTCTTCAATTAGAATTTTTGTGGTCTCTCGACCGGCTCAACGAATACTGATTGAACATCAATAACTAGAAGCTAGYCATGACATTCGAATTGACTGTGCCAAAGCTTCGTTATCTACAAGAGATAGCGTYACCTTGTATTGGTCACTCAGTTCATTGATAAATCTTTTGACTTAACTTTTTCACGAGTGCCCACACAGATTGCATGGTCAAATTGTTAAAGAACAAACTGATTGGTTAGTGGCTTAAGTTGCCGCTCTCCGTGTCAGTGAGGTCGCATTATAGAGAGATTGACTCGGTTGGCAAGACGAATTTTCAAAAAAAAAACCAAGCGAGCACTTTCTGAGCAATAAGTTAAAAATAGAATAGTAAGAGTGCAATCTCAGCTTCTGTAACCATTAGAATTAAACGGCCCTGTCTCAGTTTGATAATGGCTACACTAAAAATTCAAAAAGTTAAGCGGTAAAGGTAGAAGTAGAAGTAGAAGTAGAAGTAGAAGTAGAAGTAGAAGTAGAAGTAGAAGTAGAAGTAGAAAAATAGATAATGATTCATGAATTTCAAATAAAAAAAAGCCGAGTCATAGACTCGGCTTCTTCTTATTTAACGCACTATTGCTTATTCAGCAGCAGCTTCTTCCTGAGATTCAGGACGATCTACTAGCTCAATGTAAGCCATAGGGGCTTTATCACCAGTACGGAAACCGCATTTCATAATGCGAGTGTAACCGCCTGGACGCTGAGCGAAGCGTGGACCTAATTCGTTAAATAGTTTCGCTACTACTTCGTTATCACGAGTACGTGCGAATGCAAGACGACGGTTAGCAACACTGTCGGTCTTAGCTAGGGTAATCAATGGCTCAATTACGCGACGCAGCTCTTTTGCCTTAGGCACGGTAGTCTTGATAAGTTCGTGACGTACCAAAGAGCCAGCCATGTTGCTGAACATCGCTTTGCGATGGCTGCTGTTGCGGTTGAGTTGACGACCACTCTTACGATGGCGCATGACCTAATCCTTCTAACTAGATATCAGTAACTATTAATCTTCAGCAATTGATGCTGGCGGCCAGTTTTCTAAGCGCATGCCTAGAGAAAGACCACGTGATGCCAGCACATCTTTGATTTCTGTCAAAGACTTCTTACCAAGGTTTGGCGTTTTAAGAAGCTCAACCTCAGTACGCTGAACGAGATCACCGATGTAATGGATCGCTTCTGCTTTTAGACAGTTAGCAGAGCGAACAGTTAGTTCAAGATCGTCTACAGGACGCAGTAGGATCGGATCGAACTCCGGCTTCTCTTCTTTTTCTTCAGGAACACGTACATCTCGAAGATCTACGAATGCATCCAGTTGCTCAGCTAAAATAGTAGCTGCACGACGGATAGCTTCCTCCGGATCAAGAGTACCATTGGTTTCCATATCGATAACAAGCTTGTCAAGGTCAGTACGTTGTTCTACACGTGCTGCTTCAACTGCGTATGCGATACGGTCAACTGGGCTGAAAGTTGAATCAACTAACAGACGGCCAATTGGACGCTCATCTTCTTCTGTGTGAATACGAGCAGACGCTGGTACATAGCCACGACCACGTTCTACCTTGATGCGCATGCTGATTTCAGCATGATCATCAGTTAGATGGCAGATTACGTGCTCTGGGTTCGCAATCTCAACATCACCGTCGTGGGTGATGTCACCTGCAACAACAGGGCCTGCACCAGATTTGTTCAGAGTAAGGATAACTTCGTCTTTACCCTCAACCTTAATGGCTAGACCTTTAAGGTTTAGAAGGATCTCAAGAACGTCTTCCTGTACTCCTTCTTTGGTGCTGTACTCGTGTAACACACCATCGATTTCAACTTCAGTTACGGCACAACCCGGCATTGAAGATAATAAAATGCGACGTAGAGCGTTACCAAGAGTGTGGCCGAAACCACGCTCAAGTGGCTCAAGAGTTACTTTTGCATGCGTCGTGTTAACTTGTTCAATATCAACAAGACGTGGCTTAAGAAATTCTGTTACAGAACCCTGCATTGTGTCCTCTCTTAACTATAGCTTTACTTAGAGTAAAGCTCGACGATCAGGTGTTCGTTGATGTCGGCAGACAAATCAGAACGTTCTGGAAGACGTTTAAACGTACCTTCCAATTTGCTGTTGTCTACTTCGACCCAAGTCGGTAGTTCACGCTGAGTAGCAACTTCAAGAGCTGCTTTAATGCGTGCTTGGTTCTTAGCTTTCTCACGAATGCTAACAACGTCGTTTGCCGCTACCTTGAAAGAAGGAACGTTTACGACTTGACCGTTAACTAGGATCGCTTTGTGGCTTACTAGCTGACGAGATTCAGCGCGAGTAGCACCAAAACCCATACGGTAAACTACGTTATCTAGGCGACCTTCAAGAAGCTGAAGCAGGTTTTCACCTGTGTTGCCTTTAAGGCGAGCAGCTTCTTTATAGTAGTTACGGAATTGCTTTTCCAGTACGCCATATGTACGACGAACTTTCTGCTTCTCACGAAGCTGAACGCCGTAGTCAGATAAACGACCACGACGTGCGCCATGCATGCCCGGTGCGTTATCAATTTTACACTTGGTATCAATCGCGCGTACACCAGACTTAAGGAATAAGTCAGTACCTTCGCGACGGCTAAGCTTCAGCTTAGGACCCAAATATCTTGCCATGTTCTTTCTCCAGTTTTCCTAAAAACGAAACGTTATACGCGACGTTTCTTAGGTGGACGACAACCGTTATGAGGGATCGGAGTCGCATCAACAATGTTAGTGATACGGAAACCCGCTGCGTTTAGAGCGCGGATAGTTGACTCACGACCAGGACCTGGGCCCTTAACCATAACTTCTAGGTTCTTAACGCCATATTCTTTGGCCATTTCACCACAACGTTCAGCAGCAACCTGTGCAGCGAACGGAGTAGATTTACGAGAACCGCGGAAACCTGAACCACCTGCAGTAGCCCAAGATAGAGCGTTACCCTGACGGTCAGTAATGGTCACGATTGTGTTATTGAAAGAAGCATGGATGTGCGCAACGCCATCTGCTACTTGCTTGCGTACGCGCTTACGCGCGCGAGTTGGTTGTTTAGCCATTGTACTCTACCTTTCCCGACTATTTCTTGATCGGCTTGCGCGGACCCTTACGGGTACGAGCGTTGGTTTTAGTACGCTGTCCACGTAGTGGTAGACTGCGACGATGACGAAGACCACGGTAACAACCAAGGTCCATAAGGCGCTTGATGTTCATGGATACTTCACGACGTAGATCACCTTCTACAGTGTATTTAGCTACACCATCACGCAGTAGATCGATCTGCTCTTCAGTTAGTTCACTGATCTTAACATTTTCAGCAATACCCACTTCAGCTAGGATAGCCTGAGAGCGAGTTTTACCAATACCGTAGATCGCAGTAAGTGCGATTACAGAATGCTTTTGATCAGGAATGTTAATGCCTGCAATACGGGCCACTATTCACTCCTAGTACTTTTCAAGAATAACCGCTGCAAAGCCCGTCGAGGATACGCAGCGGTGGAACAATTCTTTTGCACACACAAAAGATTGGTTGGCTAATTTAGCCAACCTACCTTCAATTTGCAAGAAATATTTCTGCTAATTAGCCTTGGCGTTGTTTATGCTTTGGCTCACTGCAAATTACACGCACAACACCGTTGCGCTTGATAACTTTACAGTTACGGCAGATTTTCTTAACGGAAGCACGAACTTTCATTGCTAAACTCCGTAAATGGGTTAACCAATCTTAGCGGTTTGAACCTTTAAGATTAGCCTTTTTCAAAACAGACTCATACTGTTGAGACATCAATTGTGTCTGAACTTGAGCCATGAAGTCCATAATAACTACAACTACAATCAGTAGTGATGTTCCACCAAAATAAAAGCGAACATTCCATGCAATCATCATAAACTCGGGGATCAGACAGATAAAGGTAATATATAACGCACCTGCTAATGTCAGACGAGTCATTACTTTATCTATATATTTCGCGGTCTGCTCACCCGGGCGAATACCAGGTACGAACGCACCAGACTTCTTCAAGTTGTCAGCTGTCTCGCGAGGGTTAAACACCAACGCGGTATAGAAGAAACAGAAGAAAATAATCGCAGCAGCATAAAGCATCACATATAGTGGCTGACCTGGGCTAAGGGCAAGTGATACATCACTTAACCAACCAAGGTTCTCATTCTGACCGAACCACTGTGCCAGCGTTCCCGGAAACAGAATAATGCTTGATGCAAAAATCGCTGGAATAACACCTGCCATATTAATTTTCAATGGTAGGTGTGTGCTTTGCGCAGCAAAGACACGACGACCTTGTTGACGTTTGGCATAGTTAACGACGATTCGACGTTGACCACGTTCCATAAACACAACAAAGTATATTACAGCGAATGAGATTACCGCAATTAGTAGTAGAAGAAGTACGTGCAATTCACCTTGACGCGCTTGCTCCACTGTCTGTCCAATAGCAGGTGGCAAACCTGCAACGATACCAGTGAAAATAATCAAAGATATACCGTTACCAATGCCACGTTCAGTAACTTGCTCACCTAACCACATTAAGAACATGGTACCGGTAACCAAACTTACTACCGCAACAAAGTAGAATCCAAGCCCAGGGTTAACCACTAGGCCAGGAAGCATACTTGGTAACCCCGTTGCAATACCAATTGCTTGGAAGGTTGCCAAAACAAGCGTGCCGTAACGGGTGTACTGGCTAATCTTACGACGACCAGACTCCCCTTCCTTCTTCAACTCGGCTAAAGCCGGGTGAACAACCGTTAGCAACTGGACAATAATTGAAGCCGAAATATACGGCATAATGCCCAGCGCTAATATGGAAGCACGCTCAAGTGCACCACCAGAGAACATGTTAAACAGTTCAATGATGGTACCCTTTTGCTGTTCGAACAGATCGGCAAGTACAGCAGCGTCAATACCAGGAATAGGCACAAAAGAGCCCGCTCGGAAAATTAAGATAGCACCTAATACGAATAGCAGGCGAGTCTTAAGCTCTGCTAGGCCACCTTGTGCACTACGAAAATCTTGTCCTGGTTGTTTAGCCATCTGTACCTCATCCTCGAGTTAATTATTCCTCGATTTTACCGCCTGCAGCTTCGATTGCAGCTTTAGCGCCTTTAGTTACGCGTACGCCTTTAACTGTAACGATGCGAGCGATTTCACCAGAAAGTACAACTTTCACGAACTTAATGTCCTTAGTGATTACATTCGCAGTCTTTAGAGTTTCAAGACTTACTACGTCACCTTCAACTTTCGCTAGCTCAGCTAGACGAACTTCAGCTGTTACAAGGCTCTTACGAGAAGTAAAACCGAATTTTGGTAGACGCTGTTTCAAAGGCATTTGACCGCCTTCGAAGCCTGGGCGTACAGAACCACCTGAACGTGATTTCTGACCTTTGTGACCACGGCCACAAGTTTTACCCAGACCTGAGCCGATACCACGGCCTACACGCTTAGCTGTTGGCTTAGAGCCTGCAGCTGGCGATAGAGTATTCAAACGCATTCTGATTACTCCTCTACTTTAACCATGTAGTAAACTTTAGCGATCATGCCGCGTACGCAAGCAGTATCTTCAAGTTCAACAGTGTGGTTGATGCGACGAAGGCCTAGGCCACGCAAAGTTGCTCTGTGCTTCGGTAAACGACCGATAGAACTCTTTGTCTGTGTTACTTTAATAGTATTAGCCATGTCGATCACTCCAGAATTTCTTTAACAGAAAGACCACGCTTAGCAGCGATCATTTCTGGAGAGTTCATTCCACTTAAACCATCAATTGTTGCGCGAACAACGTTGATTGGGTTAGTAGAACCGTATGCTTTAGCTAGTACGTTACGGATACCCGCAACTTCTAGCACTGCACGCATTGCACCACCGGCGATGATACCAGTACCTTCTGATGCAGGTTGCATGTACACTTTAGAACCAGTGTGGCGACCTTTAACAGCGTGGTGAAGAGTACCTTCGTTTAGCGCAACAGTAACCATGTTACGACGTGCTTTTTCCATCGCTTTCTGGATTGCAGCAGGAACTTCACGTGCCTTACCGTAACCAAAACCGATGCGACCGTTACCGTCACCAACTACTGTTAGTGCAGTAAAACTGAAAATACGTCCGCCTTTAACCGTCTTAGATACACGGTTAACAGCGATCAGCTTTTCATTCAAATCTGATTGTGTTTTTTCGTTAGCCATCTTCCGCCTACCTTAGAATTTCAGACCAGCTTCACGAGCAGCTTCTGCTAGAGCAGCTACACGGCCGTGGTATTGGAAACCAGAACGATCGAATGCAACGTTAGAGATGCCTTTTTCAATCGCGCGCTCAGCAATAGCTTTACCTACAGCTGCAGCAGCGTCTTTGTTACCAGTACTCTTAACCTGTTCGCGAATCGCCTTTTCTACGGTAGAAGCGGCAGCGATAACCTCAGAGCCATTTGGTGCGATTACCTGAGCGTACACGTGACGTGGAGTACGGTGTACAACTAGGCGGTTTGCGCCCAGTTCAGCAATCTTACGACGTGCTCGGGTCGCACGACGGATACGAGATGCTTTCTTATCCATAGTGTTACCTTACTTCTTCTTAGCTTCTTTAGTACGCACGATTTCATCGGCGTAACGAACACCTTTACCTTTATAAGGTTCAGGGCTACGGTAAGCGCGAATATCAGCCGCTACTTGACCAACAACCTGCTTATCAGTACCAGTTAGTACGATTTCAGTTTGTGAAGGACATTCAGCTTTGATACCTGCCGGTAATTCGTGCTCAACTGGGTGAGAGAAGCCTAGAGTAAGCGCTACAGTATTGCCTTTAACAGCAGCACGGTAACCTACACCCTTCAAAGTAAGCTTCTTAGTATAGCCTTCAGTAACACCAACAACCATGTTGTTAACTAGTGCACGAGCAGTACCTGCTTGAGCCCAAGCCTTATCGAATCCTTCACGAGGACCGAAAGTAATGGTGTTTTCTTCCTGGGACAATACAACTGCTTCGTTGATAACGCGAACTAGTTCGCCTTTACCAGCTTTAACAGTGATTTCCTGACCGTTGAGTTTAACTTCTACGCCGGCAGGAATAACTACTGGTGCTTTTGCAACACGAGACATTTCCTACTCCTATTATGCTACGTAGCAGATAATCTCACCGCCAAGGCCCGCTTTACGAGCAGCGCGGTCGGTCATAAGACCCTTGGAAGTGGATACAACAGCAATACCAAGGCCACCCATCACTGATGGTAGAGCATCTTTTTTCTTGTAGATGCGCAGACCAGGACGTGATACACGTTGGATTTGCTCGATAACTGGGGTAGCTTCGAAGTACTTAAGAGTAACTTCTAGCTCAGGCTTAACTTCACCAATTACAGTGAACTCAGCCACGAAACCTTCTTCTTTAAGAAGAGCTGCGATAGCAACTTTCATTTTAGAAGATGGCATTTTAACAGCAACTTTTTTCGCTGCCTGACCGTTACGAAGACGGGTCAGCATATCCGAGATCGGATCTTGCATGCTCATAAGTCAATACTCCGTGATTCTAAATTGGCAACTGATTACCAGCTAGCCTTACGCAGACCCGGAATCTCGCCTTTCATGCAAGCTTCACGAACCTTGATACGGCTTAAACCGAACTTACGTAGGTAGCCGTGTGGACGTCCAGTCTGGTGACAGCGATTACGCTGACGAGACTTCGCAGAATCACGTGGTAGTGACTGAAGTTTAAGCACTGCATTCCAGCGGTCTTCTTCAGACGCATTCACGTCGCTAATTAGAGCTTTAAGTGCCGCACGCTTTTCAGCGAACTTTACTGCTAGCTTGGCACGTTTAGCTTCGCGTGCCTTCATTGATTCTTTAGCCATTAGTAACCCTTACTTTTACTTACGGAATGGGAAGTTAAAAGCAGATAGTAGAGCATGAGCTTCTTCATCAGATTTAGCAGAAGTTGTGATTGTGATATCAAGACCACGTACACGATCTACTTTATCGTAATCGATTTCTGGGAAGATGATCTGCTCACGAACGCCCATGCTGTAGTTACCACGACCATCGAAAGATTTCGGGTTTAAACCACGGAAATCACGAATACGAGGTACAGCAATTGAAATTAGACGCTCAAAGAAATCCCACATGCGTTCGCCACGTAGAGTTACTTTACAGCCAATAGGGTAGCCCTCTCGGATCTTAAAGCCAGCAACAGACTTACGAGCTTTAGTGATAAGCGGCTTCTGACCTGCAATAGCAGTCATGTCAGCAGCAGCATTCTCTAGAAGCTTCTTGTCGTTGATCGCATCACCAACACCCATATTAAGTGTGATTTTTTCGATCCTTGGGACTTGCATGATACTCTGGTATTCGAACTTATCAGAAAGTTCTTTAACTAGAGTCTCTTTGTAGTAATCATGCAGTTTCGCCATAGTACTACTCCAAAAATTACTTGATAGTTTCGCCAGTCGATTTGAAGAAACGAACTTTTTTGTCGTCTTCGAATCGGAAGCCTACACGGTCCGCTTTACCTTCACCGTTAACGATCGCAACATTTGAGGCGTCGATCGCAGCTTCTTGCTCTACGATGCCACCCTGAACACCCATTGCCGGAACCGGCTTCTGGTGTTTCTTAACCATGTTGATACCTTCAACGATAACTTTACCGGTTGCTAGGACCTTAGTTACCTTACCTTTCTTACCTTTATCTTTACCAGTAAGAACGATAACTTCGTCGTTACGACGGATTTTAGCTGCCATTTTAGTCGCTCCTTACAGTACTTCAGGCGCTAGTGATACAATCTTCATGAACTTGTCATTACGAAGTTCACGAGTCACTGGGCCAAAAATACGAGTACCGATTGGTTGCTCACTTGTGTCGTTCAACAATACGCAAGCATTACGGTCAAAGCGAATGACAGAGCCGTCTGGACGACGAACGCCTTTACGGGTGCGAACAACCACCGCCTTCAGTACATCACCTTTTTTAACTTTACCGCGAGGAATTGCTTCTTTCACAGTAATCTTGATGATATCACCGATGTGTGCATAACGGCGGTGAGAACCACCCAGAACCTTAATACACATTACGCGACGAGCGCCGGAGTTATCGGCTGCGTCAAGCGTACTTTGCATTTGGATCATGTTAGTGCTCCGCTTATTTAAAAATCTAGACCCATTGTCGAGTCGGTAGCCTTTTCTTCAAAGGCGGCGAATAATAACACCATTTCCGACCAATGGATAGACAAAAAATAAACGGCCCCAAGTTTTTTTCAGGGCCGCTCTATTATATCGTAGCTAAGTTCGCTTAAACGCGAGCTTTTTCTACTACGCGTACCAGTGTCCAAGACTTAGTCTTTGACATTGGACGACATTCACGAATTTCAACTGTATCGCCTTGGCTACACTCGTTGTTTTCGTCATGTGCGTGAAGTTTAGTCGTGCGTGTGATGTACTTACCGTAGATTGGGTGTTTCACCTTACGCTCGATTGCAACAACAATAGACTTATCGCCTTTGTCGCTAACAACACGACCAAGCTGAGTACGAATTTGTTCGCTCATTATGCGTCAGCCTTCTCAGTCAGAACGGTTTTAACACGTGCGATATCGCGACGTACTGCTTTAAGAGTGTGAGTCTGCTGTAGTTGACCAGTAGCAGCCTGCATGCGCAGGTTAAACTGTTCACGTAGCAAGTTCACAAGCTCAGCATTCAGCTCTTCAACGCTTTTAGCGCGCAGATCTTGTGCGTTCATCACATCACCGCCTTAGTTACGAAAGTAGTCTTGATTGGTAGCTTACGTGCAGCAAGGTTAAATGCTTCACGTGCTAGTTCTTCAGGAATACCATCCATCTCGTAAAGAACTTTACCAGGTTGGATTTGAGCAACCCAGTACTCAACGTTACCTTTACCTTTACCTTGACGAACTTCAAGAGGCTTAGATGTAATTGGTTTGTCTGGGAAAACACGAATCCAGATTTGGCCCTGACGTTTGATATGACGAGTCATAGCACGACGTGCAGCTTCAATCTGACGAGCAGTAAGACGACCACGGCCTACCGCTTTAAGACCAAATGTACCGAAGCTTACATCAGTACCGTTCGCTAAACCGCGGTTACGACCTTTGAAAGTCTTGCGGAATTTAGTGCGTTTTGGTTGCAGCATCAATAAACTCCTTATTTACGGCTTTTGCGCTGCTTCTTCGGCTTGTTATCAGCCTTAGGCTCTGCAACTGGCATACCGCCTAGAACTTCACCTTTGAAGATCCAAACTTTAACGCCGATTACACCATATTGGGTGTGAGCCGAAGAAGTTGCGTAATCAATGTCAGCACGAAGAGTGTGTAGAGGTACACGACCTTCACGGTACCACTCTGAACGTGCGATTTCAGCGCCGCCTAGACGACCACCTACTTGAACTTTGATACCTTTAGCGCCAAGACGCATAGCGTTTTGAACTGCACGCTTCATAGCGCGACGGAACATAACACGACGCTCTAGCTGAGACGAAATGCTGTCTGCAACTAGTTGACCGTCAAGCTCTGGCTTACGAACTTCAGCGATGTTGATCTGAGCTGGAACACCAGCGATCTTAGACACGCGAGCGCGTAGCTTTTCTACGTCTTCACCTTTCTTACCGATAACTACGCCTGGACGAGCAGTGTGAATAGTCACACGGATGCTCTTAGCAGGACGCTCGATAACGATACGTGAAAGAGATGCTTTTTTCAGTTCTTTAGTAAGAAACTGACGTACCTTGAAGTCGCCGTCTAGGTTGTCAGCGAACTCTTGGCTGTTAGCAAACCAAGTGGTATTCCAAGGCTTAACGATGCCTAGACGAATACCATTAGGATGTACTTTTTGACCCATTGCTTTCTCTCCTAGTTAGCGATCTGCTACAACAATAGTGATGTGGCTAGAACGCTTCAAGATACGATCGGCACGGCCTTTAGCACGAGGCATAATGCGCTTCATGGTAGGACCTTCATCAACAAAGATTTTTGCAACATTAAGATCATCAATGTCTGCGCCTTCGTTGTGTTCTGCGTTAGCGATAGCAGATTCTAGAACTTTCTTAATTAGATCAGCAGCTTTTTTATTGCTGAACTGTAGAATTTCTAGAGCTTGAGCAACTGGCTTACCGCGCAGTTGATCTGCAACCAAACGAGCTTTCTGCGGCGAAATGCGAGCAAAGCGATGTTTAGCGATAGCTTCCATTACTTACTCCTTAGCGCTTCTTAGCTTTCTTATCCGCAGCGTGACCGCGGTAAGTACGTGTTGGTGCAAATTCGCCTAGCTTGTGACCGATCATTTCTTCAGAAACGAAAACAGGAACGTGCTGACGACCATTATGGACAGCGATGGTCAAACCGATCATCTGAGGGATGATCATTGAGCGACGGGACCAAGTCTTTACAGGCTTTTTGTCACCGCTTTCCAACGCTTTCTCTACCTTCTTCAGCAAGTGCAGGTCAATGAAAGGACCTTTCTTGAGAGAACGTGGCATGGCGTATCCTCTTTATAATTACTTATTACGACGACGTACAATGTACTGGTCGGTACGTTTGTTCTTACGAGTCTTGTAACCCTTCGTAGGAACACCCCAAGGTGAAACAGGGTGACGGCCACCAGATGTACGGCCTTCACCACCACCATGTGGGTGATCTACTGGGTTCATTACAACACCACGGACAGTTGGACGAACACCGCGCCAGCGTGAAGCACCAGCTTTACCTAGCTCACGTAGCATGTGTTCAGCGTTACCAACTTCACCAAGGGTCGCACGACCTTCAGAAAGAACTTTACGCATTTCGCCAGAACGTAGACGTAGAGTCACATAAGTGCCTGCACGTGCAATGATCTGAGCGTAAGCACCAGCTGAACGAGCCAGCTGAGCACCTTTACCAGGTTTAAGTTCAACACAGTGAATAGTTGAACCTACTGGGATGTTGCGCATTGGTAACGTGTTACCAACTTTGATCGCAGCATCTGCACCAGACTGGATTGAATCACCAGCTTGGATGCCTTTAGGTGCGATGATGTAGCGGCGCTCACCATCTGCGTAAAGTACTAGTGCAATGTTTGCACTACGGTTTGGATCGTATTCTAGGCGCTCAACTTTCGCTGGGATACCATCTTTAGTACGCTTAAAGTCGATTAGACGGTAATGTTGTTTATTACCACCACCGATGTGACGTACTGTGATACGACCGTTGTTATTACGACCACCAGTCTTAGATTTTTTCTCTAATAGTGGTGCGTACGGCTTACCCTTATGCAGGTCAGAGCTAACCACTTTAACAACGTGGCGACGACCTGGGGAAGTCGGCTTACATTTTACAATAGCCATTCTTCTTTGCTCCTAGCCTTACTCTGCACTACCAGCGAAGTCGATGTCTTGACCTTCTTTCAAGATAACGTACGCTTTTTTCCAGTCGCTACGACGGCCTTGGCGCATACCTTGACGTTTGGTCTTACCCTTGGCTACAAGAGTATTTACAGACTTAACTTCAACCTCGAACAGTTTTTCAACTGCTGCTTTGATCTCTTTCTTCGTTGCTGTCATCGCTACTTTGAAAACGATAGTGTTACCGTTTTCAGCAGCCATGGTCGCTTTTTCAGAGATGTGCGGAGCACGTAGAACTTTTAAAATACGCTCTTCAGTGATCATGCTAGCATCTCCTCAACTGCTTTAACTGCTGCTGCAGTCATCACAACTTTATCGAAAGCAATCAAGCTAACTGGATCGATTGCCGCTGCATCACGTACGTCTACTTTATATAGGTTACGTGCTGCAAGGAATAGATTCTCATCTAACTCGCCAGTTACGATTAGTGCATCAGTTAGCTCAAGCTCATTAAGCTTAGCAACTAGTGCTTTTGTTTTGGGTGCTTCTACAGAGAAGTCATCAACAACGATTAAACGCTCTTGACGTACTAGCTCAGAAAGAATGCTCTTCATAGCACCACGGTACATTTTTTTGTTAACTTTTTGGCTGTGGTCCTGTGGACGAGCAGCAAAAGTTACACCACCAGTACGCCATAGCGGACTGCGGATTGTACCTGCACGAGCGCGGCCTGTACCTTTCTGGCGCCATGGTTTAGCACCACCACCAGAAACGTCAGAACGAGTCTTCTGAGCACGTGTACCTTGACGAGCACCTGCTGCAAAAGCAACAACTACTTGGTGTACAAGCGCTTCATTGAAGTCACGCCCAAAAGTAGTTTCGGAGACAGTTAGCGCGTCAGCGCCTTTGACTACCAATTCCATTACCAACTCCTCGACGTTACGCTTTAACAGCTGGTTTAACGATCACGTTGCCGCCTGTAGCACCTGGTACTGCACCTTTAATAAGAAGCAGATTGCGCTCAGCGTCAACACGTACGATCTCTAGGTTTTGAGTCGTTACACGCTCAGCACCCATATGACCAGCCATTTTCTTGCCTTTAAATACACGACCTGGAGTTTGACATTGGCCAATTGAACCCGGTGCGCGGTGAGACAAGGAGTTACCATGGGTCATGTCTTGAGTACTGAAATTCCAGCGCTTAATAGCACCTTGGAAACCTTTACCCTTCGATGTACCAGTAACGTCTACTTTTTTAACTTCATTGAAAAGTTCAACATTTAGCTCAGCGCCAACTGCAAACTCTTCATTATTATCTAGACGGAATTCCCAAAGACCGCGACCCGCTTCAACACCAGCTTTCGCAAAGTGGCCAGCTTGTGGCTTAGAAACACGGTTAGCTTTCTTAGTACCAGTAGTTACCTGGATTGCGTTGTAGCCGTCAGTTTCTACAGATTTAACCTGAGAAACGCGGTTAGCTTCAACTTCAACCACAGTTACTGGGATAGAAACGCCATCTTCGGTAAATACGCGGGTCATGCCCACTTTACGACCGATTAGACCAATCATTCTCTTATCTCCCCATTAACCTAGGCTGATCTGGACATCAACGCCAGCAGCTAGATCTAGACGCATAAGAGCATCAACAGTCTTATCTGTTGGCTCAACGATGTCGATAAGGCGCTTGTGAGTACGGATTTCGTACTGATCACGTGCGTCCTTATTAACGTGCGGAGAAACAAGAACAGTGAAGCGTTCTTTGCGAGTAGGTAGAGGGATTGGACCCTTAACCTGCGCGCCAGTACGCTTAGCTGTTTCAACGATTTCCGCTGTAGACTGATCGATCAAACGGTGATCGAACGCCTTAAGACGGATACGAATACGTTGGTTCTGCATGAGACAGAGCTCCAATAATAAAAATTACACAAACAATATCGCCACTCATGCTCGTAAAGACGAGAGAATGTCGATTGATTTATGTGAACGTAGTATCCCTATCGGATACATTGTCAGTCAATTTAATGACTGCGAACATAAGTCAGAGTATACATTTCAAGTTGCTATGCAACTTCTTCCTCAATGCTTATTGGTTCACAACTGCAGTTACAAGACCTATATTGGCTTAGGCAGTGGCGAGCATTATACAGATCACAGTTTTGAGCGCAAGCCTTGTTGGAAAAATAATCACGGCTTCATCGGAGGGGGCAATATACTAGCAGGGCAAGGTTCGAAACGACTACTACCCTGCCATATAATACAAACGGTTAATCATCATCATCGACAATTTGGGCCTGGTTATAATTTGCGATACCCATTTTTTCGATTAAGCCCAGTTGCGTTTCAAGCCAGTCAACATGCTCTTCCTCATCCGATAAAATCTCTTGGAACAAATCTCGAGAGACATAATCATGAACATCTTCAGCATAGGCAATAGCATCTCGCAGATCAGGTATCGCTGCCATCTCCAATGCTAAATCACACTCAAGCATCTCTTGTGTATCTTCACCAATATTGAGCTTACCAAGATCTTGTAAGTTAGGGAGGCCCTCTAAAAAGAGAATACGTTCAATTAAATGATCGGCATGATTCATTTCATCAATTGATTCGTGGTATTCCTTGTCGGCGAGGTGTTTTAGGCCCCAATCTTTATACATTCGGGCGTGGAGGAAATATTGATTGATGGCAACAAGTTCATTACCTAGGATTTTATTGAGGTGTTGGATGATTTTTGGATCAGCTTTCATTATGACACACTCCTCTGTCAGTTCATTAAAGGATAGAACCGATCACAAGAGTGTCAAAAGTAGATTTGCGTCACTAACCCGCTTTCTTAAATTGCATCGAGACCGTTTGCTCGATTATGACCTTTGCTTGACGAATACATTTACCACACTGAGATCCAAGAGGCGTTACTTGACGAATACCACGGATATCTTGAATACCATGCTGCTGGGTTAGTTTCATTATTTTCTTGTCACTGATTCCATGGCAAAGACAAACGTACATCTCTATTTCACTCATTAAGTTTAGTGATCATAAATATAAACGGGAATCATTTTCATTTCCAGTTGATATTCATTCTCAAATATAACATTTTAACATTGAAACTGAGTATATATATCCAATTAGAATATGCTAACCAATAGGTATAGAAAAGAAGGCAACAAATAAGCGGTGGAATTGAATAAGGAAGGATAATGCAGAGGGATATGTTTTTGTACAAACAAAAAGGGAGCCGAAGCTCCCTTTTCAGTACGTAGTTTGTACTAAATGTTATTAAGCAACGATAGTTGCAACAACACCAGCACCAACAGTACGGCCACCTTCACGGATAGCAAAACGTAGACCTTCGTCCATCGCGATAGGTGCGATTAGAGTAACAGTCATAGMGATGTTATCACCAGGCATTACCATTTCTACGCCTTCAGGTAGTTCGATAGTACCTGTTACGTCAGTTGTACGGAAGTAGAACTGTGGACGGTAACCTTTGAAGAAAGGAGTGTGACGACCGCCTTCATCTTTAGAAAGAACATAGATTTCTGAAGTGAAAGTAGTGTGTGGAGTGATTGAACCTGGCTTAGCAAGAACCTGACCACGCTCAACTTCGTCACGCTTAGTACCACGTAGAAGAACACCAACGTTCTCACCAGCACGGCCTTCGTCAAGAAGTTTACGGAACATCTCAACACCAGTACAAGTAGTAGTGGTAGTTTCTTTGATACCGATGATTTCTACTTCGTCACCAACGTTGATGATACCTTGCTCAACACGACCAGTTACAACAGTACCACGACCTTGGAT
>NZ_JAKJSI010000073.1:0-15083 GCF_050336695.1 Photobacterium minamisatsumaniensis
TACATTCACGTTTCTTATCATTGATAAGTACGATACTATTAATATAAGTAAAAATAGACGTCTCTAGTTACATTTAAACATCCAAGTCATTGTACACAAAGTAAAGCAATCGATAAATTTCCATTATCTACGTCTATTAAGGTACTTATCGCAACATTTCCAAATTTATTCTTTACATAACTTTTCATTAATAATAGCTCTGATTCATTACATACGGCATAACTGCCATATAAAAGGCAAGTCGAGCAAACAAAGTAAGCCGCCACTTTTCACAAAGTGCTTATAGCTGAACTATGATAGTTACCATGTGAGTACATAAGAGAGCAATTGCCAGTGCGCCAATTTATATTTAGTGCTTTTCTACTGGGTCTTTCTGGGTGCAGTTCAAATATTTCAACGTCTAACTTACCTATCACCGTTCATAATGAGCAGCAGCGTGAGCATCATTCTGTCTCTGATCCACTCATGCCTTACTCTGCCACTGAAGCATTAATAAACAGTGCTCACTCATTCAGATGATTCAACAACATTACTTGATGAAATCGACTTTATTAGTTCAGTATCCGGTGGCAGTTTTACAGCAGCCTATTACGGTTTATATGGCGATGACATATTCGACCATTTTGAAGATGACTTTCTTTATCATGATGTCGGTGGTGATCTTTTATGCTCAGATCTTCATAGCTATCCTGTTGCCGAAGCCGTAACAGCATCAGCCGCGGTTCCTATTGTGTTTAATCCGGTCGTTTTAAACAATTACCCTTATTGTAATCCAAACTCCCAACTTGATTTAACTCGAAACAGTGGCGACCCACAAATTCAACGTACTATCGATGGTTTACGTAGTTATCAAAATAAACAGCGGCGCCCCTATATTCATTTAGTCGATGGCGGAATTTCAGATAATCTTGGTTTATTAGCAATTTTTGATGTAGTTGAAAGTAGCGGAGGTAATCAGGCGTTTATCGAGAAGGTAAAAACTAGGCCTCGTTCCCATTTAGTTATCATTTCAGTTGATGCGTCAACTGAACCCTTTTATGGCTTTGAACAATCCACAAAAGAGCCGAGCATTACAGATACGCTTTCAGCAATAACAGATACCCAGCTGCATAGGTACAATGATGTGACTAAAAACGTGATTTGGCGCAACATGCAAGAATGGGTCGAATTATCAAAGGATGATGACATCATGACCGATCCTTACTTTATTCATATTACTTTAAAAAAAATACCTAACCCAACAACGCGCTTTGAAGCGAATTCAATACCCACTGATTTTACACTATCAGATGAAGACGTTGACCTATTGATAAAAGAAGGAGAACGCCAACTCTTAGATCACCCTTTATTCCATCAATTGTTAGGTCAAATTAAATAATGTCATCGTCGTATCAAATGTAAGATAACAWAGACAATCATTTAATTGCCTTATAGGCTCAAAGATAAAACAAAGCACCATTGACGGCTCATCTACAGTTTCACATAAGGTCAAACTGTCAGCTGAGTTACTAATGCGATACTTAAACATTCTAATCATATTTACAACAATGATCCCCCCCACTTTTGCCGTCGCGCAACTACCTCAAAAAAGTGGCTTTAGTGGATTTGTGAATATTGGTGCAGGTATCAGTAGCATCGAATCCAATACACTGGCGGAACTTTCTGGCATTAACCTCGGCAATAAATCCATCGAATCTTTGACCCAATCGCCAGACGATAAGAGTACAGGCTTACCTGTTGTCGGCCTTGAAATCGCATACATGTTTGCGAGCACTCGTACCCAAGTATTTTTCGGTAACCAATTAGAAGACTATTTGCGCTTCGACTTTTCGACCCGAGCTGGTATCCGGCAAGAAATTGGTAAAGCAGGTATCATTGGTGCAAGCTTCTTACAAACGCCACTTGCAACTGAAGTGTGGGAAGACCCCTTTTTGGTAGGTAGTGATCGAACAAGTACTGACAGAACCAGTAATGGTTTTAGGCTAATTTGGGATAAAATGTACGGAACCAACCTCGAATTAAGCTTTTCACAACGCGAGGTCGATATTGACGATGAAAGAAGTGGGGATAGTTTAGATTTATCGGAAGCTGACCAAGCCCTACTCGATCGTAATGGTGACAGTCGTCGATTTTCTGTTAAATACACATTTAACGTAGACAAAAATAAACATATCATTAGCCCACAATTTACGTTTATTGATCAAGATCTTGATGGCAGTTCTGTGGCTTACGATGGTGTCTCTTTCAATGTAAATTACATCTATTCGATGAAACGCTGGCACTTTGTTACCAATGCCTCACTCGCCGATATAAATTACGATACTGAAAATCCAATCTATGGTAAAAAAGCAGATACCAATCGATATGGGGCGAGTTTTACTGCATTTTATTCTGCTCCGTTTGGTTGGAATAACTGGGTAGCCAACGCTGGTGTCGTCTGGTTTGAAGAAGATAGTGATATCAACTTTTATGACTCTTCCGTACAGCTTATTAGCCTTGGTATGCTCTATCGCTTTAAATAAAATTACGATATTGGTGTCACTGAATTGGCACTAACTTAATAAAAGTTGTAGTCACGAATAACAATTTCATATTTAATGACCTTTAAGCATAATACTATTTAAAAACATTAAATTAGCCACCAACACGGATGTAGGTAAGCGTATGAAACATGCTCTAAACATTACAACATCACTACTTGCTTCCACCTATCGCTTTTGGCGTGGCACAATGGCCAGTAAAACGGTTAAACAGCCAGAGGGATCATTGCTTTTATTTGATCAAGAAGGCAACGCTGATTGTCGGCTGGTACGTGAAGTGTTAACTGAACTAAATTTAGATGTTGTCATTAGACCTTGTCCCGCGGATGGTAAAAACATTAAAGAGTTACATGCTAAGTTTGATAAAGTAACCCTTCCTATCCTTATTGATATCAATCACTCGGTTGCCGCTAATGGCGCTAAAGAAGTCATCGATCACTTATTTTCACAGTACAAAGGTACTAATCCACCTCGTTCATTGATTACAAAACTGAGCAATAATCTAACCTCTCAGTTAGCTACAGGTATTCGTTTAGGTGCCGGAAGAAAAGCTAGACCTGCTCGGCAAGCTGAACAGCCTCTTATTTTATATAGCTTTGAATCAAGCCCATATACTCGTCCAGTACGTGAGCGCCTGTGTGAACTTGAGCTGACTTATATTCTAATCAATTTGGGCAAGCAACAAGTATCTGATATGGGGCCTGCAACTTTCCGATGGAGCGTAAAACCTTATAGGCCACTACCAAATACGAAACGAGATGATTTCTTTAAGTTACACGGTAATGTTCAGATCCCTTACTTAATGGACCCGAATACAAATATCGACATGTTTGAATCTAAAGATATTCTCCGATATTTAGAAAGAACGTACGCGATTCACAATATCGAAGACTGTCAGTTACTCGCTAATAATCTGGGTTAGTTGCTAAGTAACATTAATACATGATTATGCTAGGACTTAATGTCATGTATTTTATCAAATACCATCTTCGGTCTATTTTTTTCAGGGTATGATAATGGGATAACTTCCTTCATCGTATTTTGACAGCGAGAGACTAGCTGATGATACATCTCTGTTCCTCTCTCTTTCCATGCAAGCTCTTCATCTTTCACTTTACGTTTTACTGTGGCTGGGCTACCTAAAATCATACTTCTGGCTTCAAAGCGGCTATGCGCTTTAATAAAGCTATGTGCGCCCACAATGGATTCTTTCCCGATAACAGCAAGATCCATCACCACAGCGTTCATACCTATTAAACAATTTTTTTCAATATGACAACCATGTATCACGGCTCCGTGTCCAATATGACTATTTTCTTCAAGCACCGTTTCACGATTAGGGAAGCCATGAATAACACAGTTATCTTGTATATTGCTGCCATCCATAATTTTAATCCCCCCCATATCACCGCGTATAGCCACTTGTGGTCCAACATAGACGTTTTTGCTAATAATGACATCACCGATAATATCAGCACTTGGATGTACAAAGCTCTCTGGATGAATAACAGGCGTTATTCCATCAAGTTGATAGATTGGCATCATGATCCCTATGATAATTAGATCAGCGTCATTCGCTGACCCTGTTATTAATGGTTACTCAAGGTAATAGTCCACCAAAACGAGAGTAATAGTCTGACGCAGGCAAGGGTAATGGCCCTGCTACCGTTTCACCTAGCTCCGTGACATGGTTTCGTGCATTTAAGTGAATTTTTTTATATATATTCATAGCTAAACTTTGTGCTACGCCACCACTCCAGTTTTCAGGAAGTAACTCATCAGGCAGTAGCGGGTCACGAATGATTATTCGTCGATAAAAGTGAATTAAAAGCAAACGTAATTTAAAGCAATCTTCACTGTTTATCTCTTCGGGAGAAAGATCTTTTAGCTCAAGCCACACAGGGTTAAATATCTGACAAAATGCATCATAATCTTCTTTAATTCTATCTAAATCCCATACATTACTGACTAGGCTCGTTTTGTTTTTTTTATTATGAGAAAACAATTCTGATTGTTTGAAAATATGAGCGTCTGGGTATTGATCTAAAATATTTTCAAAATCGGAGTAAGCTAACTGCTTTTGATCCGCTTGAATGTATATCCCTTTATCTAAGATACCAAACCCAAACCTGGCTAAAAATTTACCATTCGTTTTTGATTCGTTTAACGTTGATGAAGATATATGAATAATATTCCATTTCCCCTCCCAACCTAACTTTTCAACACTGTATATTTTCTTATTCGCCGCTCTCACTTCATCAAAACGCTCTGGCGTCATAAAGTAATAGCTCTTTCTACCTACTTTTTTTACATCTAGCCAACCATCTTGCTTTAATCTAAAAACAGACGACCTCACAAACCGCTGATTAAAACCTAATGATTCCATAAAGTTAATTAGGCTTCCCATCCAAATACCACCGCCGCTATGGCATAGGTAATCGCCAAGGAAGGTGATGACTAATGATGTACCACTTATAGAGTGATGCTCTGCTGCGGATGAAAAAAACGACTCTAATTTATTATCCAAAGTTTACCTCAATGAATCTATACTCCTTTACAATAGCATCATAACAACACCGCTTTATGTTTCACAGCGTTAATACCTAAGCTGAAATATATAGGAAAAACATATTTGTTTGAAAACGAATTAGAAACACGCTACTCCACTAAGTAGTAAGTAGGCAGCGTGTCCGTTTTTAAGCATGCCTTAAGTCGAGTACGCGTTGGGCTTTCCCCTCGGAGCGTGGTATTCCGCCGCTTGGCAGCAAATCAATTTTAGTGGAGATCCCTACCATTGTTTTAATTCGATGCTTTAGTTCATTAACAACTTCATCGTTTTTATAACCTGCTGCCGAATCTTTCAGCTCAACTTTCACCGTTAATGTATCTAAATTACCCTTCTTTAAAACTTCGATCTGATAATGAGGGCTCAACCCTCCCACTTCTAAAATTTGCTCTTCAATTTGCGAAGGAAATACATTAACACCGCGAATAATCAACATGTCATCACTACGCCCGGTAATTTTATCCATGCGGCGCATTGTTCTAGCTGTTCCTGGTAATAAACGAGTTAGGTCGCGTGTTCTATAGCGGATAACTGGCATCGCTTCTTTCGTTAAAGAGGTAAAGACCAATTCACCATGCTCGCCATCAGGCATAACATTACCTGTCGTTGGGTCAATGATTTCAGGAAAGAAGTGGTCTTCCCAAATTGTAGGGCCATCTGCTGTTTCAGCACATTCCATCGCAACCCCTGGGCCCATTACTTCCGATAACCCGTAAATATCGAGTGCTTTTATCCCTAACCGCTGCTCAATTTCCGTTCGCATTGAATCTGACCAAGGTTCGGCACCGAAGATACCAATTTTTAACGAACAATTAGACGCATCACCGCCATACTTTTGTTCTAGTTGGTCTAATAAATTCAAACAATATGAAGGAGTCACCATGATGATCGATGGTTGAAAATCTTCAATTAACTGTATTTGTTTTTCTGTTTGCCCACCAGACATTGGTACGACGGTCGCCCCAAGCTTTTCAGCACCATAGTGCGCCCCTAGGCCGCCAGTAAATAAACCATAACCATAAGCCACATGGATCATGTCTTTGGAGCTGCCACCAGCGGCTCGAATTGAACGCGCAACAATGGTGGCCCAAGTATCAATATCTTTTTGAGTGTAACCAACAACGGTTGGTTTACCTGTTGTACCAGATGAAGCATGTACCCTTACCACCTCTTCCATCGGTACTGCGAAGGTACCAAACGGGTAATTATCTCTAAGGTCTTTCTTTGTGGTGTATGGAAACTTGCTAATATCTTCAATGCAATTAAAGTCCGACGGATGAACGCCAGCATCATCAAACTTCTTCTTGTACATGGGGACATTGTTATAGGCATGCTCCAGTGTCCATTTCATTCGTTCGAACTGCAGCGTACGTAATTCTTCTACTGAAGCTTTTTCAATGGCTTCAAGTTGATTAAAATCGGTCATTCCTTTGCTTCCTTTTAGTGCTCTTATTTGAATTGGCTGAACTTACTTTATATAATCGTTATTATTTTGTTGTAACTATGTAAATCATCAGTACTTTATACGCGCTCAATGATCATGGCAATACCTTGCCCGACACCAATACACATACAACACAAAGCATACTTCCCCTTTCTACGATGTAATTCATTCGTTGCTGCCATCACAATTCGAGCACCACTCATGCCCAAAGGGTGACCCAATGCAATCGCACCGCCATTAGGGTTTACATGCTCTGCGTCATCAGGTAACCCTAGTTCACGCGAAACAGCTAATGCTTGGGCGGCAAATGCTTCATTCAGTTCTATAACATCCATGTCATTAATTGATAAACCGGCCTTTTCGAGTACCTTTTTGGCAGCAGGGGCTGGACCGATACCCATAACAGCTGGCTCGACACCAACAGTGGCACAAGCAATAATCTTGGCTTTTGGTGTTAAACCATATTCAGCCACCGCAGCATCACTGGCTACCAGCACCGCCGCAGCACCATCATTTACACCAGAAGCATTACCCGCAGTGACACTTCCTTGCTCGGCAAAAGGTGTACGCAAACCTGAAAGCTGAGACAGTGTGGTTTCCGGCCTTGGGTGTTCATCTTCTGAGATAACGGTTGGTAAACCTTTACGATTAGGAATGGTGACAGGCACAATTTCTTCTGCTAATCGCCCTGCTTGCCGTGCTTCTTCTGTCCGTTGTTGGCTACGTAAAGCGAAAGTATCTTGATCTTCGCGACTTACCTTGTATCGGCTCGCTACGTTCTCAGCCGTTTCTGGCATGGAATCAGTACCAAATTCTTTCTGGAGTTGCTTATTAATGAAACGCCAACCAATTGTTGTGTCATACATTTCTGCGTTTCGAGAAAATGCGGTGTTTGCTTTACCCATTACAAACGGGGCACGAGACATTGACTCCACACCACCAGCAATCATCAGCTCCGCATCACCTGCTTTAATGGACCTCGCAGCTAATGCCAATGCATCCATACCCGAGCCACATAATCGGTTGACCGTTGTGCCGGATACTTCTTCAGGTAACCCCGCTAATAAGATCCCCATACGGGCAACATTGCGGTTGTCTTCACCCGCTTGATTCGCACAACCTAGGATCACATCGTCGACGTTACGCCAATCGATATTCGGATGGCGTTCAGCCAACGCTTTGAGCGGCACAGCAGCTAGGTCATCTGGGCGAACAGGTGATAAACCGCCGCCATAGCGACCAATTGGTGTTCTTACAGCATCACAGATATATGCATTACTCATTTCCAGCCTCCAGAACAGGCATGCCTAAACGATGTGCTTTCCCTCGAAATAAAGCGACAAGCTTGCCATTTTGATTAGTGATCTCGATATCGTATGTTCCCGTTACCTTTCCTTGCGATTTCACATTGGCTGTCGCCGTTAACACATCCCCTTCTTTTGCCGGACGGATATATTCAATGTTACATCCTGCCGCGACTGCAACTTGGTTTTCACTATTACAAGAAAACGCAAAGGCAGAATCTGCGAGGCTGAAAATCATGCCACCATGACACGTACCAAACCCATTCAACATGTCTTTCGTCACGACCATGTTGACAACGGCATGCCCTTTATCCATCTGTTCAATCTTTATGGATAACTGATTTGAACAGCCATCATCGCTATACATTTTTTCGGCACAACGCCATGCTAGTTGCTGATGCTGTTGTTGCTGATGTTCCATATCATTCATTCCCATATGCTAGCTGGCGTAATAACGGTGATGGACGATAGCGCTCTTCACCATAAAATTGAGTTAAATACTCAAGTGTTTCCTTTAGGTTTTGCCATCCAAGTTCACGACCCCACTCTATTGGTCCTAATGGGTAATTCACGCCGCTCTTCATGGCCATATCTACATCGTCTAAACTTGCTCCGCCTTTATTAACCAAATCAAGTGCTTCGTTGGTTAGCATACTCAAGGTTCGCCATACCACCATGCCGGGGTAGTCTTTAAATAAAATCACTTGTTTTTCTAGCGACTGTATATAAGCAATGGCTTTTTCAGTTTGCTGTATGGTATTTTGCAAAGCGGCTGACACAGCAATAAGTGGTGATGATTGATAGTCTTGGCAGTAATCGAAGACAACAACAGGACAACCTAATTCATCGGCCAGCTGAGTTGCGCTTTTACCTCTCGTCGGTATTACCAATACACCATCAATTTCAAGCATTGCACTCATGCTTATATTAAGAGCTTGCTCTGTGTTCTTAAGTAATAAAGACGAACCTTTCATTAAAGTGCTTGCGGTGAGCGCTTCGAAAGTTTTCTCTGTTGGTTGCCACTGACCTATTTGAATAACGTTTTCAACAGGCGTTAATAACTCACGGTATACATTAGGCTCTACTGTCGAGCTCTTTTCTCCATAACAGTAAAAACCACGCCCACTTTTACGCCCGAAAAATCCTGCATCGACCAGCTCTTTCTGTATTAATGACGGCTGATAGCGGCGGTCTTGATAACAGGCATCAAAAACACTTTTGGTAACGGCGTAATTCACGTCGTGCCCAATTAAGTCCATCAATTCAAAGGGGCCCATATTAAAACCACCGGCTTTACGCAAGAGGTAATCAATATCTGCAACACTTGCCACTTGCTCTTCTAGGGCACGCAAACCTTCGGCATAGAATGGCCTTGCTACACGATTCACGATAAACCCAGGCATTGAACGAGCAAGCACTGCATGTTTCCCACATGAACGCGCCCACTCGAGTGCTCGTTGGGCAACATCATCAGCGGTTGCAACACCACGGATCACTTCAACCAACTTCATGACTGGTGCTGGATTAAAGAAGTGCAAACCTACAACACGTTCAGGCGTTTCAAGGGCACTTGCGATAGCAGTAATTGATATCGACGATGTATTCGATGCCAAAATGCATTCAGGTTGGCAAATGGCTTCCAAATCACGAAACACGCTTTGTTTTACTTCAAGGTTTTCGATAATCGCTTCAATAACAACACCAGCGCCAGCAACCTCAGATAAGCGTGAAGAGCATTGAATCCGAGCCAGTGTAAGCTCTAATTCACTGTGCTCTAAACGGCCTTTTTGAACACGCCGCATTAACGATTTTTCGATTTGTGCTTTCGCTTGGTGTGCTTTACCGTCGGCTAAATCAAACAAACACACTTGATAACCAGACTGAGCAGCAACTTGAGCAATACCCGCCCCCATCGCGCCAGCACCAATTACAGCCACAGTATTAATTGTTAACTTACTCACAGGCTATTTCCCTTCAAAAACGGGTTGGCGCTTTTCAAAGAAAGCAGAGACACCCTCGCGATAGTCAGCAGTACGGCCCGCTAAACGTTGTAAATCGCGTTCTAAATCAAGCTGTTCTGATAAGGTGTTATTACTGCTACTGTTAATGGCACGTTTGATATAGCCCAGCCCCGTTGTTGGTTGCGTCGCAAAATGCTGCCCCAACCCCATTGCCACAGCCATTAGTTCGTTATCATCCACGCATTGCCAAATCATTCCCCACTCTTGGGCTTGCTGTGCGGGTAACTTGTCACCCAGCAGCATTAAGGCTTTTGCTCTTGCGGGGCCAATTAAACGTGGCAGTGTCCATGTACCACCAGAGTCAGGTACTAACCCGAGCTTACAAAATGCTTGAATGAAGCTGGCTGACTTCGATGCTATTACCATGTCGCAGGCCAGTGCCAAATTCGCACCCGCTCCCGCAGCAACACCGTTAACGGCGGCAATAACAGGTTTATTTAATTCCGTTATCATCTTTATAAGAGGGTTATAAAAACGTTCAATACTTTCACCTAAATCAGGCATTGCTTGTTCTGCACTAATATTGCGGTCATTTAAATCTTGTCCGGCACAAAATGCTCTACCTGCTCCGGTAATAACAATACTTCTAACTGCATCGTTTTTATTCGCATCTTTTAAACACTTCATTAGTGTTTTATGCATTTCGGGATTAAAGCTGTTTAATTGTTTTGGACGATTTAGGGTGATCAAACCCACTCCAGCTTCTACGGAGTAAAGTACACTGTCTTCCATGAATTTAGTTTCCTTTATATTTCGGAGAGCGCTTATTAAAAAATGCGTCTATTCCCTCTTGCCTATCATTGCTCGCTGCAAGTGTAATAAATAACTGGCGCTCTTGTTTCAAGCCTTGATCGAGTGTGGTATTCGGCACTTGTTGCAATGCTTGCTTAGCCGCTTTCACCGCAAGAGGTGCACGCTGAGCAATGGTTTTCGCTACTTCCTGAGTTCGCTCAATGGCAAGTTCAGTCACTACCATTTCACTAACCAACCCAGCGTCTAATGCCCGCTCTGCGGTAATTGGTTGCCCAGTCAACACCATTTGATTGGCTAACGACTTACCGACAGTTCGAACTAATCGCTGGGTACCACCAGCACCAGGGATGAGGCCCAGCGTAATTTCTGGCAAACCAAATACCGTTTTTTCCCCAGCAATGACAATGTCACACAATAAAACCAACTCGAGCCCCGCGCCCAATGCATAACCATTAACCGCCGCTAATAGCGGTTTATTAAACTCATTAAGTCGCTGCCATAACAGCGGTCTAGGGTTTAACCAAGTCTCTACAGCACCTTGACTAGCCAACTCATTAAGATCAGCACCAGCAGCAAAACAACGCTCACCTCCGGTTAAAACCACAGCACCAATCTCACCATTCGTATCAGCCCACTCTAATACGCCCACTAATTCTTCAAGGCATTGATTCGTTAGTGCATTACGTTTTTCATAATGCGTAAACCTAATGGTCAGCACACCTTTCTGTTGCTGACATTGAAGATAAGATAATTCATTGTTTATGGTCATGGTTACTAACCTCTATACATCAAAGTCAATAGTGACTTCATCTGTAGTAGGTACAGCTTGGCAACTTAGTACATACCCTTTATCAAGCTGGTCTTGCTCTAAGCTGTAGTTAACCGCCATTTCAACATTGCCCGACGTCACTTTACAAATGCAGGTCGCGCACACGCCTCCTTTACAGGCATAAGGTAAATCCGCGCCCTGACGCAACGCTGCATCTAATAGGCTGTCATCGTCGCTGGTCATTTCAAGATCCAACACTCGACCATCGCGCCTTAGATTAACCCGACTGTATGCGGCTTTATTTTCGATGGTTGGACGAGGGCCTGATGCCGTATTGAATCGCTCAACATGGAAGTTACGTTCATCCATTCCTCCCTCACTTAATACGATATATGAGGCTTCAAGCATCTCTTCAGGGCCACACATATAACATGCGTCAAATTGACTCCAATCGAAAAGAGACTGCCCTAAATCACGTAACTTTTCAGGATCAAGTCGGCCATTTAATAATTCGGCCTCATTGCTTTCTCTTGAAAATAAATAAACAAGATGCAGCCTATCCGGATAACGATTTTTAAATTCAGATAGCTGGTTTTTAAACATTGTCGATTTCAAGTTTTTATTGCCATAGAGCAAGGTAAACTGACTATTCGGCTCTTGCGCTAGTACACTTTTTAACATTGAGATAATGGGTGTAATACCTGAACCAACGGCAATACCTAAGTACTGTTTATTTGTACTTTCTTTCGGTTCAAAACCGAAATGGCCTTGTGGTGGCATAACATCAATTTTATCGCCAACCTTTAATTCTTGATTGGCATATTGTGAAAATCGGCCATTAGGTATCGCTTTAATACCTACTTTAAGCTCGGATTCATTCGCAGCAGAACAAATTGAGTAGCAGCGACGTAACGCTTCACCACCAACGGTAGTTCGCAATGTTAAATATTGGCCTGGTTGAAAGTTAAAGGTCGTTTTTAATAATGCTGGCACCGAGAACGTCATAACAACTGCGTCATCAGTTTCTCGTTCTATATGTTCTATTGTTAACGGATAAAAGTCTGTCATGATACGTTCTCAATTAAATGCATTTGAAGTAATCAAAAGGTTCATAGCAAGTACGGCATTTATAATGGGCTTTACATGCCGTTGAGCCAAACTCACTTACAAGTTGGGTTTCTTTGCTATTACAGTGCGGGCAAGAAAGCTCAGTGGGTATTGATTGGCTAAAACATGCCTTCCCTTCTGGCGGCGCAATGCCATAAGCAGTTAACTTGCGCTTGCTCTCATCTGTCATCCAGTCTGTCGTCCAAGCCGGATCTAAGCTGATGTTTACTTTTACTGGTGTATAACCGGCTACCGTCATACATTCTGTAATGTCTTTCATCAGCATTTCAGTCGCTGGGCACCCTGAATACGTAGGGGTAAACGTGACAACCCACTGTTCATTTTCAAACGTTACACCGCGCAACATACCCAGCTCAGCAATGGTGATCACAGGAATTTCTGGATCAGGAATCGTTGAAAGTAACTGCCATGCTGCGGCCTGCTTTGGATGGGCAATACTGGTTATGGTTTGAACAAGCATATCGGCTCCTTACCACTGGCAATTAGGGTAGACCCTTTGCATGTATTGCATTTCAGCAAGTATGAAGCCGAGGTGCTCACTGTGTAGTCCTTGCTTCCCACCTTGGCGGCTATGCTGCGAATCCGGCAGAACCAAATTTGCCGAGGCTAATACAGAACCCACCTCGTTTAACCATTTCGACTTCAGGCTAGCGACATCAACAGCCACACCCGATTGAATCAAGGTTTGTTCGGCTAATGACGGAATAAACATCTCATCGGTAAAGCGCCATAATTCATTCAGTGCGGCCTGAATTTTGTCATGACTTTCAACTGTCCCATCACCTAATCTAACCATCCAACCACGACTAAAGCGCTGATGATAAGCGGCTTCTTTTATCGATTTTTTCGCGATAGCAGCAAGCTGAGGATCGGTGCTATTTTTCAATTCAGCCAAAAATAGATTATGAAATTCATCAAATAAGAATTGACGGGTAATCGTAATATCAAAACCTTCATTCGGCTGTTCTGTTAACAATAAATTGTAATAACCAGACTGATCCCGGAAATAAGCAAAGTCATCTTCTTTACGATCTTTTCCTTCAAGTTCACCCGCATATTGATATAAATTACGTGCTTCACCCAATAGGTCTAAACCAATATTGGCCAATGCCATATCAATTTCAAGCTCTGGTGCTATTCCGCACCACTCTGATAGTCGATGCGATAAAATAAGGCTGGTATCGGCAAGCTGTAAGGCATAATGTAATTCAGGATTATTGTTATTCATTTTACCTACCTCAATTACATATGCTTAATATCAGATGGAATCGTATAAAAGCTCGCATGGCGATATACTTTGTCTTCTGACGGATCGAAAAATGGCCCTTTCTCATCGGGTTGAGATGCCGTAATTAACGATGACTTCACCACCCATATAGAACAACCTTCGTTTCTTCGTGTATATAAATCTCTGGCTGCCTCTAACGCCATTTGATCATCAGCACCACGCAAGCTTCCTACATGCTTATGGTCTAAGCCTTGCTTGCTTTGCACAAATACTTCATATAACGGCCAACTTACAGAACTCATTGCTCTCTCCTTGTTTTATGCGACTTGTTTTGGTTGTTTATTACGGTGTGCCATGGCTGCTTCACGTACCCATTTGCCGTCGTCCCAAGCACGTTGTTTCACCTGAATACGCTCGCGGTTACAAATTCCATTACCTTGGATAACCTGATTAAATTCTTGCCAATCGATTTCACCATGATCGTAATGGCCACGTGATTCATTCCATTTCAAATCAGGGTCAGGAATGGTCATGCCAAGTGCTTCAACCTGATGTACGGTGTTATCAATAAACTTCTGGCGTAAATCATCATTGCTTAGGCGTTTAATTTTCCATGCCATGCTTTGTGCTGAATTAGGTGATTCATTGTCATTTGGACCAAACATCATTAGTGAAGGCCACCACCAGCGGTTAATCGCATCTTGCAGCATTGCTTTTTGCTCTTCACTGCCATTTGCCAACGCTGTTACTGCTTCATACCCTTGGCGCTGGTGAAAGCTTTCTTCTTTGCAGATTTTCACCATAGCTCGCGCATAGGGACCATAAGATGTGCGACAGAGGGCGACTTGATTAACAATCGCCGCCCCATCAACTAACCACCCAACAACACCGATGTCAGCCCAGTTCAACGTCGGGTAATTAAAAATCGATGAATACTTCATACGACCATTCAACAACTTCTGATACAAATCGTCGCGGTCACCACCTAATGTTTCAGCCGCACTATATAAATACATGCCATGGCCTGCTTCATCCTGAATTTTGGCAAGTAGTACTGCTTTGCGACGCAGAGAAGGCGCACGAGTCAGCCAGTTCGCTTCAGGTAACATGCCAACAATTTCTGAATGTGCGTGTTGACCAATTTGACGGATCAGTGTTTTTCGATATTTCTCTGGCATCCAATCTTTAGGTTCGATAGCAATCTCTTTATCAACCTTATTTTCAAAATGCACATTCTCTGAAGACATGTCTCTCGCTCCCTTTGTGATACGTTTTATTTTTTAATCTAATTTTAATGTATCACTTAAAAAGCAAATGACAACCTGAAAAT
>NZ_JAKJSI010000074.1:0-14822 GCF_050336695.1 Photobacterium minamisatsumaniensis
CAACAATACTAGATATAGAACCCAAGAATCACTAAAGATACGTTACAAATATAATAATAATTAATTATATTAAAACGACTGTRCTATTTAAATAGTTTTCAGGACCTTATCACATTAATAAGTTACAGACTATTTTAATTTTTATTAACAATTATATAAATTAAAAACAAGGACAGTTGCTATGAGTTTGAGAAAACAAATCGTTATAAATACCTTTAAAGAAATTTTAGATAATCCAAATTCTTACTCAAAGGAAAATAATCCAAATTTAGAGATATACCCCGCGCTAGATGAAATTGGTTTCATTATGAATGCTAATAACAACTCCGAAAATGACGTATATAAAAAATCAAACAAATTTACTCTCAGTAAACATTTTCTCCCTTCGGAAACTTTAGATTCTCGGCAAGGTATTTTAAGAAAAATAGACTTACCTACAATAATGAAGGTTGTTGAAAAAATCACAAGTACAATGAATAGTAAAGAGTCCGCCCTATTCCCTAACCTTTCGCGACGTAATTTCTTAAAAGCTGGCGCAGGTACTTGTACAGCACTCGCTTTATCCCCAGTAACATCACTTTTTGTCACGAATGATGCTCAGGCAGGTGAGATTACAACTCTATCTAGCCAAATACTTCTGAATAACCCATTAGGCCATCATGGGAAGCCTATAGACCCTGCAACTGGGTTATATCGATATGGTGAAGGCTATCGGTTATACAACCCCAATCTAGGTATTTTCATGCAATACGATCATGATGCAGCTCCCTTTGGCTCTGGTGGTATAAATGGCTATGCATTTTGCTATAACAGCCCACTCACATTTATTGACCCCGATGGACGAAGTGGTAAGTTTATAAATTGGTTTAAAAATATAGGTCACAATATTAAGGCGGCCTGGGGAAACGGTGGGTTTAAAGGTTTTTTTTCAGCCTTGACAACATTAATAACCGAAATAACACCTATTAACATTATAATAAAGGAGGTTGGAAAAGTCTTTTTTGAAGGAGAAGCGTTAGCAAAATATATATCAACCGTAGATCAGATTTTAGCTGCTGCTTTTAATGTTTCGCTTGCTATTGCAACAGGTCCTGCAGCCCCGCTAGCGCTTGCCGCTTGTGCGGCAGGCCTTGTATCTGCCTCGCTGAATATGGCAGCTATTCATATAAACGACCCGACTAAAGCCAGAAAGCTACAAACCTCTGGCATGATTTTTGGCTTGGCAAGTGATCTAGCCTCAATGGGTAACGGATTATTTAAAACTCCCGGCGTGGGTCCTTGGTCGGGCTACAATTTGGCCAAAATGAAACCAATAACAACTTCCGGTAAAGCTGGAAAGTTTGGGCTCAATGTAAGTAAAAAATCAGGCAAACTTGGCGCAGTTTCAGAAGTTACTGGTGCAATTAGTGGCAGTATGGCTACAACTGGATACTTCGCAGGTAATGATACATTGAGTCAAGCTGCTAACATAGTTGGCACAAGTGCTCAACTAGGCAGACTTAAAGCCTATTCCCCTCAAAGAGATAAAATAGCAAAAAACAATCTTTTTCTTCGCTACTCTCGCAAACATACCTTTAGGGCTAAACAATTCAAAGAAGGAATCAGAGCTGTACGCACAAATCGATCTTTGCTGACAAACTTTAACATTAATGAAACAAATTCAATGCATGACAATAATCATTTAGCCCGATGCTAATGCGTTAATAAACCCTTCTCAAGCCTCTGAAGTAACCTTTAATATATGTTAAGGATATACAATGCTATCTACTCCTAGTACCGTTAGAAACCACGAATTATCCTCTCAAAAAACCACAAGTATAGATCCAGCAACACGCGCCTTAAAGTGCACAATACCGCTCGGTGTTATTAATCATGGTTATGGACAAGCTCACCCTTATGCGTTAGTTATCGAATACAATATGTTGGCCCCAAAATGGAGTAATTACGGCCAAGGCTGGAGTATCCCTCATACTTGGATAGACAGGGGTGATAAATCAAAACAAAAAGTAGGTGATACATATGAAGAAAATCACCCTATTCTTCACCTACAGGACGGACGATCTTTCACGATATACTACCGCAACAGTGAAGGTTGGTATAAAATTTCTGACAAACATACTGATGATATTAGAGTCTATTATTGGAACAGAAACAAATACACAATTTACTACAAGGATGGTCGCCGAGAAGATATTATATTTTTTGATGATCAGAAAAACAGTGGTTTAGATGACTCGGCATATACAGTAAAAACCTTTTCAGTCAGCGGCCAATTTTATACCGAAGCTAAATATGGTCCATGCTATTCTGGTGGGCAGCTATATCGAGGTTCTAAAAAACCTTTTCGCCATGGGCATCCAACATTGCGTTATATAAAAGACAGCAATGGAGAGGAAAGGGTTTCGGTGAGTTATACTCACAATAAAGTCACTCTGACTATAAAAGACTCTTATCATAATTCTCGCACAATTGTGCTGTACTTGGCTGACGGCCTTGATGCCTTTAACTACCTAACCTCAATTACCGTCGATACCGATACCCTATTTAACTTTGAAAATCAGCTTGTAGGTGGACATGATCTAAAATACTATCCATCAGGTGTAAATTGGTACTATGCAATCACAAAGATCACACATGGTGTTACAGGGTTGATCGAGGAAGTATTCTGGTCCAAAGATTTATGGGCTCGTCACCCTGAAGGAAAGGAACAACAATACGAACTTAAGTACAGAGTAAGCAAGTTTGAGCAAAAAAGCGCCTCAGGAGAAATTCTTACCAACACAGAGTACAATGATAAAGTTGAAATTCATGGCATCACAATACCAAGTTATTTTAACTACACAGGATATGGCGACTTCAGCTCTGAAGGTTCTCAGAAAGACCCTATCTACCATGCGCCATCAGGCTACTCGTACTTTACAAATGAACTACATTTAGACAATGACGGTACCAACCTTGCTAAAACAAGCTATCGATATAATAAATTTCACCTATTAATAGAGCAAAAAAAATATACCAATGGCTCACTCATACAATTACAGGCTTATCACTATCCAGCAATGCTCAACAAATGGATGTATGAGCAGCCCGATAATTATGATAAGCCAACTCAAATAGATACTACTTATTATCAAAACGGTAATGATCGAACCGAGTCCGAACACTTAAAATATGACAAATATGGAAATGTCATCGAACATGTCCACTCCGATGGAAGTATGGAGGTATTCACCTATACCTTGACTACAGATGGGCCAGAGGGTACTGACATGAAAAGTCATATAAAATCTTATAGGCATTATGCGGCAGGTTCTAATCTAACCTCTGAGACCCAATATACTTATCAATGGATTACCGCCTCTACTAATAAAAATATTAAAACTAAAATTAAAACCCTTGAAAGTACTACTAGTTACATAAGTAATGACGGTTCCGGAAACAAAACCATTACAAAGTCCTACCATAACTTTACATATAGTGGGGATGACCTAACTTTTGGACGTAACTCAAAGATAATAGAAACAGTTAATGGTTTCAATACTAGTTATGATTACACCTATTCGGAAAATAACGGTGAAGTCACGACTACAGTCACCGAAAGGAGCTATGATACTTTAACTAGAACAACAGCTGTCACTGATAACTGGTACCTAGGTAAAACGATTGAAGAAAAGGATTACCATGGAAACATAACAACGTATGACTATTATCTTACCGGAGCAAATTGGGGGAAACCTAAAAACTTAGAGACCTTAGCTAATAATCCACTCTACACTGCAAAGCGTACTTTCTCAAACAATGGAAGTAGTTTCACTGATATTAATCCATGCGGTATAGCTACACATCACAAAAAAGACGGCTTAGGCCGTTTATTGCAAACGACTAAAATAGATCAATATGGAGAAGAGCGAATACTCAATAGTTACGAGTACAACAAACTTGGTCAACTAATTATAGAAAGAGAATATGATTTCTTTTCAGATGGGTCTAGTATTCAGGGAATAACTCGATATGAGTATGATGCTTTAGGAAATGTCAGTAAAATCACTTATCCTGATGAGCAAGTCGATATTATCTCTATCAATCCTGTAACACTTACTACTGAAACCAACACGTTAGATGCTAGCGGTGTACCGCAACCGCTTAATTTACAATTTTTTAATGTGAATGGTTCTATTGATAAAGAAGAAATGCATAGTCAAGGTGAAATTTTTACAACAAAGTATCATTATGATACCCATGGCAACCTAGTCTCTAGCGTATTAATGATACCAGGTGAAGAGTTTAAAACTACCAGTTACCAAAATGACGCCTTTGGAAGAGTGACAAATATAACCGAGCCTAGTGGAATCATTAGCAAGTACGAGTATGCAGAGTTTACTACACAAGATTTAGTGACAAAATTAACTAACATAGCCAACGTTACTATTGTTGTAGGAGAGCGTGTATATGATGGGCTTTCACGTATAATCTCAGAAAGTACCAAAGAAAGTGCAGCAGGTACAACTCAATATAATTATGAAAGTGGAGCAGACGTCGAGCCCTTTCTTATTACAACGCCTAGAGGTGCCATTTACCGTGATATTAATAATAACTTGGGTGAAATAACTAAAATACAAGCAGGTAAAATAAATAACACTTATACCTATAACAACTCTACAGGAAGAATGTCGAAAAGCACTAGCAATAATAACATGGTTGATTATATATACAATCGCATCGGTCACTTGATTCAAGAAAGTCGAACAATCGATGGGATTACATATAATTCCTATTTTACATATAGCTTCTCTGGTCTACTAGAAAGTTATACCGGATATTTTGGAGAAACAGAATTTTATGAATATGACCATCTAGGACGTATATCTAAAGTAACGTTCAATAATAAAGAGGGGATAATGTGCTCATATATAAATATGACTTATAATAGTCGAGGCTTACCGATTATAGGTGAAATTCGCACAGAAAACCCTACCACAGACAAAGGGAATACACATTATCTACATTTAAATTATGATAATTTAGGCCGTGAGATAGAGAGAGAATGGCAAGGAAGCAACGGTATCGTTTATATTAAATTGATAAATAACTTTGATAATTTTAGTCGTTTGAAAAATAGAGAGCGTTACTATGAAAATGATTTAATACTTTCAGAAGATTATATATACAATGATGAAAATCAACTCATTCAGTATATTGCTAAAGGACCTCTATTACCACAAGATGCCTATGGTAATGAAATCACTGAAGAATTATACACTTACTACTCAGTAGATCGCCAGAAATCTAAAAAAAGCCATTTCAGAAATGGAACCAGCAATAATCAAGTTCGTACCTATGGATCGTCTATTTTACAAGATCGTCTACGCCTGAAAAAAGTAGAAAACACACACAGTAGTTATAGCTCGTCAGCAAGCATTCAATATAGTAATGCAGGTGATATAGTCGTAGATGAAGAAGGTAGAGAGTATATATACGATGAAATTGGTCAGCTATATCAAGTAAAAACCTCATCTGGACATATAATTTCGACATATACATATAATGCTGAAGAACAACTAGTGAAACAAGAAATGGCGAGCGGTGAAACAATTATATACTTGCACAGGGGGGATCAGCTAATCTATGAGGTTTGTGGAGATACATATACAAAATATAATCGTACAGCTAATATTGAGGTTAGTCGTGTTATATCGACACTGAACGGTTCAAACGTTCTAACACAAATGACTTTGACTGATCAGCAAGGGTCAATTTTAGAGCGTAATAATGTAGGATATGTTGAATCAGCACTTTCATTAGCTTATACGCCATTTGGAACATCAAGCCTTACCCAAGATAAAAATAGTACTGTCCCTAACATTTCATCAGCTTCTGTATACCCTGAATCATTAGATTCTACAGGGGCAATGATAGAGCTTAGTGTATCCGCTTTTTCACCAAATGGTAATAAGCTCACATACAACTGGACTCAAGCAAATGGTCCTAGTACTGTTACTATTTATAATAGTAATAGTACAACAGCCTATGCTAATATAACCTCGACTCCTGCTACGGACTCGACTTATACATTTATTGTCACTGTCAGTGATGGTGTATATTCAAGCTCAAAATCCGTTCAAGTATATCAAGCTGGCAATTCTGCACCTTTAATTACTTCAGCAAAAACAATTCCTACAAGAACATTTGGTGGAAATACAGTAACTTTACAAGCGATGGCAGAGGATCCAGAGGGAAAAATATTGTCGTACAAATGGGAACAAATAGCTGGGTCCACCTCTGTAGCTATACAAAATAGTGATAAAGCAACAGCTACCATTGATAAATTCCCTAATTTAGTTGGTGCACCAGCCACTTACAAATATAAATTTAAAGTTATAGTCAGTGACGGAAAAGCGACATCTTCACGTATAGTTTCTATTGGTAACTCATAAAAAACAGGTAATATTAACGCCTCATAAATAGTTTTTTATGAGGCTTATAACARATATAAAACAGAATGAAATCAATTACTCGAGAATATTAAAAAGTTTATCATGTTACTGTTTCGTCACTAAATAGGAATTGTTAATAAATCTTTTATTTTAGGGTTGTAGTGAATGCACTCAGAATCGATTCTGATGTCTAAGTGAGTTCCAACTAATTCAAACAAAGATAACTTTGATAAATAACAAAGTCCTAAGTCATTAAGAGTAACATCGATATTATCTATTACAATTTCAAACTCACCCTCAATTTTTACAATTAATTCATAATATTGTTTTAAAGACATAGTAGTTATCCCAGTTCAAAAGTTAGTATGATTCTGCTATTTTAAGTGATAATATTTTTAATTCTTCACTCAGCCTAGCCCTAATAGCATATGCTATAAGTACGATTAATACCGTGAACCAATCTCTAAAAACTATCGTAAAGATAATATTTAATGTCATCGTACAGTTTTAGATTAAATCTGATAGCTAGATCTACAATTTCGACATAGCTTTTAAACTCATGCATAATTTATCAAAATGAAAATAACAAAGAATAACTTTACCGATTATAAGGCTTATCTTGTTATATTTATTGATTTAATTCTAGCAGGTAATTGAGGGATAAATGAAATAAAGATTATGTGGTATTGTTAAGGAAGAAATTGGAAGGTAAACACCTTCCAATTATTTTTGGGACTTACTTTAATCTAGCTCAGCTAGCAGAATATGTAACCTTGACACTTTTAATCTTTTTATTTTCTAGATTATATGAACGTTCAAATTTATCACCTGAACTGCAGGATACAACTTTTTTCTGAGTTTCCCCATCCACATTACCTTTCAACTTAGTTGTTACATTAAGCTGGTAATTATTTTCGCTTTCAAAGTAGTTACAACTAACAGTAACATATTCATCAGTAATGATATATGAAACCATGCCAGCAATTGAGTCCTCGGCCTCTACAGGTGTCAAGGTAAACCCATTTCTTGTCTTCCCATCTACAGCGACACCACTCTCAACGACGAATACATCAGTAACTCCACCAACTAATAATTTAGCATCAACGTTCCCTTCGGTGCTAAGACTAACAGGAGCAGCATGAGCACTAGCAACCATCATAGCAGGAAAAACAATTAATGCAGATAATAGAAGTTTCTTCATAGTATATAAATCCTTAATAAACGTTTAGATATTAGTTTGCAATTAGATATTTAATTACATAGTAAAATTACAATATTATTAATAATAATCCCACGAATTTGATTGTTATYTTAGGACCAAGTCCAAAATTAAAACACACATTAAAATAGTAGATAATTAAGGTGTCAAATCACTTCTTTTAAGTCATCATTAAAAACTCAAGATTAAAGGTAACTCTTCGTTTACCACAATAAACATAACTAGAGTAATTATAAGCCACCTACTAAAATATAATTTACGACTAGTGATATCGATATTATAAATTAAAGTGTTAACTTACCTATTAATTATAGGAGATATTCTCCCCTGTTTTATTTAGTCTAATTTACTCCAAGCCATATCCCAATGTAGGCCGTCTCCCGGAGCATAAGCCCAGTTGTTTTGGGTACACCAGTTAGACGTTACTCCTTCGTTACATTCATACACCCCATCGTTCGATGTTCCTGTAACTTTAACTTTAGTTCCTCCAGTATAACTTCCAATCCCATCAGGATAAACATAATCATGAATAACAGAGTTATCGTTATTATCGGCGTTATCATTATCCTCATTGACAGTAATAGTAATAGTTTCAGATGATCTAATCCCAAAATTATCCGTAACACGTAGCTTCACTTTATACTTACCTATTTTAGTAGGTGTAAAGGTTGTCACCGGAGAATACTTATCGTCCAAACTCTGATTATTACCATTTGGTTTTTTCACACTCCATTTATACTCAATGATATTACCATCATCAGTTGACTGAGAACCATTAAGTGAAACAGGCTCACCTAAGCGATTACTGCCCTGTACTTGTATAATTGTCGTCGGTGATTGATTGCTATCTTCATTACCTAATACATTAAATTTCACTGTGTCGCTGTCTTCCAACAAACCATCACTTACAACTAATTCGAATTTAAGTTGTTGTGTTATATTTTTCAAAGTACTTGTATCAACGTCTAGATTTTTACCAGTACCATCTGATGGGAGTACTACTGACTCACCAAAAATTTGAACCCATTTATACGTTAACTGATTATTAGGTTGCTCATTATCGTAACTTTGAGATGCATTAAGCGTAAATGTTTGACCATGAATAACATCACCAACAGGAGTTGCAATTGATACAGGGGCCGTATTGTCTTCGGCATTGACTAGAGTAAACTTCACAGAATCTTTAGATATTACACCATTTTCATCTGTAACTTGAAGCTGAAATTTTAAGGTGGCATTTGTAACACCATCGAATGCTCCTTCCTCAATAATGAATAGAGGTGAAGGCGTTTTCTTTCTCTTTAAAATAACATTTTCTTTAGCTAGCCCTGTTGCTTCTTTTAATTTCCAGAAGTAAGTAAGCTCCCCCTGTTCACTTGTTGACCCTGAACCATCTAAATGATATTTAGCGTTTACCTCGTAGCTGGAAGTAATATCTTCACCAGCTTTGGCAACTGTAATGAGGTCTGTAGAGCCCGATAATTCAGTTAATGACTTACACTCTGCATCACTCTCTACGTTTATACCGCATGAATAAATAATTTTATGCATTTCAATATTCGACGAATTTGATGTTTTTGTGTATCCCAGCCCTTCCCGTGCGGAATTTATAAGATAACCGTTATCATAGTCTCCCATCCACATAAACACACCGCCCAAGTTCATCTCTTTAGCATATTTAGCCTTTGAGTATACTGTTCTTGGCGTATCCAGTGAGATGAAAAAGTTTCTGCCTTCACTATAGATATAATCGGCATTTGCCTCTTTATCCGTATAAAGGTGATAGTCATCATCTTCACTTAAATTTGCATTTATTTTGCCTATTTCTAAGCCTTCTGACTCGGAGATTGATAAAAAGTTTTGCTCTAAGTCATACCATTCAAACGTCCCTTTTTCGTATGAACCACCGACATGCTTATCTCCATTTGGCATACTGTATGTTCCCGATAAAGGCGAAAACGAGTCAATATCAGCATTCGACGCATTTCGGCTATAGCCAGCATATCCAATATGGATTTTGCTTGATTCTATATCTAATACCTCGATCATATACTGAATTGAAAAGTCAGCTGACCAATCAGAATTTTCATATGAGTGTAAATTTGTATGATGGCCTAACGATTCTGCCCATGGTGTCCCAAAAAAGTCATAAGTCATTAGGTGTATGGTATCAACACCATGATCGACCAAAGCTTTCAAGTTAGAAGCATCAAGTTTATCCTTCGGTGCACCAGCAGCAATGGCAATAGTCACATCAGTATGCCCTGCGTCATCAAGAGCTTCGCGAAGCTCTTTAATCAACAGTTTATAATTTTCACCATCTTCAATAGACTTGCTATTACCATCAGCTCCCCCTCCACCAGGGTATTCCCAGTCGATATCAATTTGCGAAAAAAATGAGAAATTATTGAAGACTTTAACAGCACTATTAATAAAAACTTCTCGATCGCCTTCATTTGATGCCATACGAGAGAAAGGTTCAGAAAGCGACCAGCCTCCAACACTAAATGCAATCGTAAGATCATCACCATTATGTTGCTTTAGTTCTTTCATTGCTTTAAACATGCCGCCGTTTGCAGCGCCGTTATACCAATCATGAACACGTTGCGACTCTTGAATCCAGGTTGCAGGAGGTTCTACAGCACCACCTGCATTACTTGCAAAGTCACCATGCACATCAGTTGTCATTACTTCGAATGTTTTAGGAAGACCTCCTGTTGGTTTTGTATAGCCACAAATTGTTTCTAAACTATTTACTGCACTTGTAATGTCGCTATCACCAATACCTGTTCCACATAAACCAAAAAAGGATAATACAATTTTGTCATATGACGCAGCTACTTTATCTACATTAAATTCTCTAGCATATTGTGCCCAATTTGATATATAAGCCGTTACCACAGGTAGAGATTGATCTTTCACGTATTCATTTGCAATATAAGTGGATTGATGCGTTTTGGGTCCTTTAGGAGCAAAGAAATCTTGACGTTCAGCTAGCTCCGATGATGATAAAAAACGTTCATCAGCCCATGAGTATTCCACATTATTCACGCTTGCATATGACGTTCCACAGAGGACAGAAAGAACTAATGCAATTTTAGTTTTGTTAAAAGTATCCATATAAAACCTATATTGTGTTTGAGTTAAAACATTATTAATAGATAACCAACAGCTACTTTTATCAAGTTAAAATAAAAACAACTTTAACATTTTAGGCGCTCATTCCATTTCACATTATTTTTTAATTAATAAATATCTCTTTAGTAAATTTCGTCCTGCATCGCTGTAATATAAAACAAGTTTAATACTGAGGTGGTAAGATTTAAAATCTCACTTAATTTAACTGGTCAGTAAAAATAAATATCAGATGTAATCTGACAAGTCTCTAAAATATTTACTAACATACTTGCCTGTAAATAAATACTTTTATATTTTAAATATTTCACACACAATATAATGGTTTAATAATGATAAAATATTCTATTCCTTTGCTTTTATTCAGTTTAAATACTGTTGCAGGTGATATAATCAGCGGCGTGGACCTTGAAGACTTCAATGGCCAAAAAATTAAATTAATTTACAAGACTTACGGTGAACCGATTGTTTTACCCGCGTCTATCAATTCGTATAACTTCGAGCCTTTGTTTTTATCTTCCATCCAAGCAAATTCTACAATTGTCAGCAATGATAAATATGGCTTAGATGATTACTATTTTTTTGAATCTGAATCTGTGGACGACATAAAAAGCGCATACTTGGCTCTTAGTAGCATGACAGAGGTCAAATCAGTCTATATAGAACCACTGGCTCTCCCCTTATCCCTGCCAAACACGAATCCACCTCCACCCAGCAGCAGATTATTGGTTGACGACCAACTCTATTTAAATAGTCCCGAGGGAAATGGTAATTTGTTTGGCGGTGTGAATGCTAAATATGCTTGGTCACTTCCTGGTGGCAAGGGGCATGAGGTCGATATTATCAGTTCCGAAGGCGGAAGTTACTTTTTTAACCATGAAGATCTCCCTTATCCATTTATCATTATCGGGGATGAATCATTTAATAGTGGGTGGGGAGACCATACCACACAAAGTGTCGGTGTTATGTCCTCAATTGACAACGCCTATGGAACCACAGGTATCGCTAATGCAGCAAGAGTCGGCTGGGTTAAATACGGCGCTGAGAACCTCCTAGAAGCTGTCAATAACCTAGAAAAGGGAAGTGTTATTCAGGTTGGAGTACAATACGGAGTAAAATTTGGGTCATACTGTTCTAATGGATGTCTGCTACCAGTCGACTGGGCTGATGCTGTATATGATGTTATTAGATACGCGACTGAAGAAAGAGGAATTCATATCATTCAGGCAGCGGGTAATGGTAATAAAAACCTTGACCACTACGAATTCGAAAATAAGTTCAATCGAGAACTGAGAGACTCGGGAGCTATTATGGTTGCAGCCTCTGATGAAACAGGCAGAAGAGCCTCATTTACTAATTATGGCTCAAGGATTGATTCTTTTTCATGGGGTATGGATGTTACGACTACATCAGGTGGTTCGAATAACAACTCATCATTTTATACGCATTATTTTAGTGGTACCTCATCTGCTAACCCAATTGTTACTGGTGCAGTCGCCGGCATACAGAGTACTGCCATTGCAGCAGGTTTAGGCCCTATTAAACCTTACACCTTGCGCGATATTATCACGAAGACAGGTACTCCTACCCCATATCCAGAGCCCAACAGATACATCGCAACTCAACCAGATATGAAAAAAGCAATAAATACCATTATGGATAGCCATGAAACCAAGGCTATAGCAGGTTCAGATATAACATCGTTGGTTAATAATGAAGCAAGATATAATCTCGACGGCACCAATTCTATTAGTGCACAAGGTCAATTATCATACACCTGGAAATTGAAGAAAGCTGAAGGCCTAGAAAGTAGTGACATCATTTTAAAGCAAAAGAAAAATGCCTCGGCTTACTTCACAATCCGCGAAGGTGCGTCTTACGAAGTTAATAACATAAAGTTAACCTTTAAGCTAACTGTCAAAGACGAGGTGGGTAACGAATCCACCGATACCATGAAATACACCCTGTCGAGAGCTTCCGGTGATAATGAAAAACCTAATGTCATTATCCATACGCAAGGTTCATATCTGGGAACATCAATATTAGTTGACGGTTCTGCATCTTCAGGCAATAACGAAATTGCTAAGTTTAAATGGGTAGTAAAGGGACCTGATGGCAACGTTCAAGAGGTTGATAACAAGAATTTGGCCGTCACTAGCTTTGTTCCACGAGAAGCCGGGGAGTACACAATTAAACTACGCGTAGTTGATAGTCTTGGAGTAAGTAAATCCAAGAAAATAACATTATTGGTGAGCGAAAAGACAGGAGAAAGCAACAATGATGAATTTGACTTTGCATACCCTGATGGTATAGGTAACTATGTTTCTGGTACGACTGTTTCCGTAACAGGGACAACTGATGACGGGATTTACGAGTGTTCAATAAGCGGATGGTGTAACCAAAATAACTGGGCATATAAGCCAGGTGATGGGCTTTATTGGAGTTCTGCTTGGAATAAAATACAGTAGTAACTTTGTCTCGATTAGCATAACTTATGCCTAGCGTCTACATTTAAGGTCACAGAACCTGCTATGAGACGCATTCAATGTTTAAAAACATGATGGAGAGTACTTACTATTACCTCCATCATTATTACTTAAATACTCAACCATAATACCTCAAGTAAGCTCTCAATAAATATTTACCATTACACAATAATGTTATTTATTGCATAGCTATGATGAGTCTCCGAATTAATTTATAATGACAGAAAAGCTGAAAATGGAATGAACCATTGAGAGAGCGTTACAGTAATAAAGGGAGTTCCTATTCAGCCTACACAGTACTGACCTTGGCGTAGCTCTTCAGCATTGAGACATACCCGTTAATAATTACATCTGCAACAAAGACCCTTCCCCTTCATATACTGCTACTTACATTGCAAGATGTCATTAAAGAAACGCTCACTAATATTAATGCTTTCATAACTACGTTTACTTTTCTATTGTTTAAAAATAAAAAGCAAAGTATATGCATGTATCCTGTGAATAGGTCCTAAAATTTATCGCGCTTTAAGTAAATCTAATTGATAAGCAGTATGAGTGCGGTATCATATAGTTCATGCGTAATAAGATACGCTGATAAGTCGCCGTGATTACTATATAGTTCAAGTATTAAGGATAAATGGAAATGTATATAAAAGTAAAATTACTACTCACAATTCTGGCAATTGGCTTATCTTACTCCACTCATGGTGGCTACCTCTATTTTTCGAACGGTTGGAGTGCTCCAAGCGATAAACACATGAATAAACGAGCAGCAACTAAGGTAGTGAGTCAATGCAGAACAGTATCTATCTATATTAATTATGCAGGATCGAAAACAGGTGCTGTTGTAGTGGCCGGTCCACATCGAACCGAGGCTGACAATAAGCTACACCTCACCGTTAGGTTGTATAAAAACGGTAATCATGATAAATCTTGCCATATTTATACTGGCAAAAACCTTTTTTACAGCAGCTGTAACTGTGAATATATTTAGCCGTTGCTTTTCATTTCTACGGTAAAGAGTAAAATTTTTCAATCATAACGGGCAATCGATATTACAATAAGACTTTAGTAGTCATAGAACATATTGAGCAATATAAAAATAAAAAGAGTCGCTTTAACAACAAGATGATAAAACGACTCATTTAATCATTTAAATCATATTCAAAAAATTGTATTTCCGGTTTTCTCTTTTACTTTGATCCATTTAAATAAATCAATTGGCGAATCAGTTGATAGCATGTCGGCACTATTTCTTTTGATTTTAACAATACGATCTTTAGAATAAAGTACTAATTGTTCTGTCGCACCTGATGTATAGTTAGTATTATACTTTATTAATATCAGCGAATCACCGTACTTAAAAGCAAGAGAAGAGGAGTTATAAACAATTTCATCACCAACTCTTAAAACAGTATCAATAATTCCATTTTGACATGATAAATAACCCTCATAAGATTTAAACAAAACCTTTTGATAACTATGACAAGTGTAAGTTCTATAAAAAGACGACAATATTATTATTGTATTGAACACTAATATTAAAAT
>NZ_JAKJSI010000075.1:0-27013 GCF_050336695.1 Photobacterium minamisatsumaniensis
AATATAATCATTAAAGTATTCGCTATTTATAAGAAATTGTCGTTTGTTGCTCGTCGAATTAAAGTTTTGTACAAATTGATTGAAAATTTCTTCTGGTTGAATTTGTTCTAACAGTAGATTGCTTGAATTTTGTGTATTTAAAGCATCATTGTTCTCGAATAATGGCTGAAACTTTCTAACCTCTGAGCTTAGAAGGAAATATTCATTGAGTCGTGGTGGAATAACTTTGGCTTCAGTAGACCAAACTTCATCTGCTAGCATCGAATATGCTAGCGCGAGAAGAAATGCTATTGATACGACTAATCCTATTAATAATTTACTTTCCTTAAGCGTCAGATACATATCTTTTATCTCATTACTCTGTGGTATATCACTATCTGTATTTGACATGTTTTCATTTTCAAAATTGTTCAATTGAATTAACCTTTCATAATATTGTAATCATATTAATCTGACACTATTCTACAAAGACTTTTTTTATTTTCTTTATCTTTGCTGTAATGACCCAGATGTTATTTAAAATCATTAAGTACGAAATGAAGCATGCAATAAATAGCCAAAACATTAAATATTCTTCAATATTGGCTAATTCACCATAAATACCAAAGATTGCAAATGCACTTGCTATTGAACAAATGGTAATGAGTGTTTGTACTGAGTTTAACCCAAGTCTCTGGAATACATGATGTAAGTGTTCACGGTCAGGTTTAAATGGAGAATCACCTCTGCGAATTCTCCTGATCATAATAGCAACCATATCCATTAAAGGCACTGCAATTAGCCAAAGTGCAGTTACTGGTCTAAGGGGGGGTTTATGACCACCTTGGCTAGCAAGTAATAGCATCCAAATAACTGTAAACCCTATAATCATGCTACCAGCATCACCCATAAAAACTTTTCTTCTTCTTCCAAAAGCTCCAAGGTTTAACAGGATATAAGGGATTATTGCTACGATAATTATAAGTAAAATGTATCCTAGTGCTGGTCTTCCATCAAAATATAAAATATAAGCCAATGCTCCAAATGTGACAATTGACAGTCCTCCGAGAAGACCATCTATACCATCGACCATGTTGAAAGCATTGATCGCACCAACCACTGCTAATATTGTTATTACGTAGCCAAGGGCTCCAAGTTTGATATGACCAAATCCTAGTAAGTTTCCAAGCGTATTCAGTTCTAGACCAGCAAAGTAGATCATGCATAGCGACAAGGCGCCTTGAAGTAGTAGGCGTAGCTTGAAGTCGACATCAAATTTATCATCAATAGCGCCAACTATGGTGAGTGTCACGATACAAAATATATATAGCCCTGAGTCGTTAAGTAGCTCTGGTCGATAGTAAAGGTATTGTGCTAGACATACGCAAATTGCGATGCCACCAACTAATGGAACTGCACCTTGGTGATGCTTACGGCTGTTGGGTTTGTCGACTAGCCCAATGCGTTTTGCAAATTTTCTTAATAGAAATAGTGCAGTCAATGAAGAAAAAAAGACGAAAAAGAAATCTGCAAACATTGGTAGTACATTGTGGTTATGATGATTTACAAATCATACCAAGATTTTTTGTCTTGAAGAAGTACTACGTAGTATTCATTTGTTTCTATATGAGACGTTGATTTAGTACTCGCACCTCTAGGTGAAATGATGATAGGTGTATTCAACGAACTTGATTTCATATCAGTCACTCGTTCTTTTTTTCGTGATATCACTCGTGCATTGCTTTTGTACTGCTGCTTCTCCGGTTTGCTTTTGTCATTATCCCTTGATTAACTTTTGAGGGTAACGTCGTGCAGATCATTCATCATGGTGCGAGTTCTGGTGTAACAGGTTCCTGTCATGAGCTTCGGTTGGGTCAGTATGGGGTGCTAATTGACTGCGGCCTGTTTCAAGGTGATGAATCTCACCGTTCTTTGAACATTGAATTCCCCACAGAACATATTCAAGCTTTATTGATCACCCACTGTCATATTGATCATATTGGTCGAATACCTTGGCTATTGGCCGCAGGCTTTCGAGGCCCGATTTACGCGACAGAAGCAACTGCTGCCTTGTTACCACTGATGCTTGATGATGGTTTGAAAATTCAGCTTAACCTCAATAGTCAGCAGCGTGCGAGTTTCATCGATTTGGTTAACAGTTTGCTTCGTCCTGTTCCTTACAACGGCCTTGCACCCATCACATTGCCGAATGGGGAGCGAATAGTTGCGTGTTTTAAACCTGCAGGCCATATTTTGGGTTCCGCTTATATTGAACTAGAGCTGCCAAATAACGAAAAGGTGGTGTTTTCTGGTGATTTAGGGCCTTGTAACACGCCTTTATTGGTTGATCCGATCTCGCCAGAGCATGCTGATACTTTAGTGATAGAAAGTACCTATGGTCAAAAACACCACGAGAGTATTTGTGAAAGAAGTCATCGTTTGGAATTACTGATTAAGCGTTCATTACAAGATGGTGGCGTGATCCTCATTCCCGCATTCAGTGTAGGCAGAACCCAAGAGCTCTTATTTGACCTAGAGAATATTATTGCTCAGTTTCCGACTTGTACAAAGCCGCTAAACGCACCGTCTGATCCTCTCCTTTCTTCGCTTAACTGGAAGCGTCTTCCTATTATCCTTGATTCCCCATTAGCTGCTGACATTACCGAGCAGTATGAACTGTTTCAGCGCTTATGGACCAAAGAAGCAAAACAACGCGTGCTTAGTGGTCGGCATCCTTTGTCTTTTTCCCAGTGTATTACGGTTAAAAGTCATCAAGAACACATGGCGTTAGTCAATCGGTTAAAAGTGTCAGGTGAACCTGCAATTGTCGTTGCAGCCAGCGGGATGTGTACTGGTGGTCGTATAATGAATTACCTAGAAGCATTGTTACCCGATGAACGTACTGATGTGTTGATGGTAGGCTACCAAGCTAGGGGGACATTAGGCGCTCAATTAGTACGGGGAAAAGCACGTGTGAACATTAATAATTGCTCTGTTAAGGTCAATGCTAAAATTCACAGTATTTCAGGGTATTCTGCCCATGCAGACAAAGGAGACTTAATTCAATTTGTTGAAAATATTGAAAAAGGACCGTCTCGTATTCATATTGTTCATGGTGATTATCAATCTCAAAAGGCGCTGGCTAAAGAACTAAAGAAAATCAAACCAGACTGTGATATTCGATTGGCTTTTGAGCAATCATTGTAAACTTATGGATTGATCGGTCTTGCATTTCTAATTTTCAATAAAAATGATTTCCTTAATAGTCGCTAAGGTAGTATTTTGTCGGCAGAGAAATTTTTATAGAATTTTATTATTAACATTCTGACTTAACTTTATACCGATATTTTTATCCATTGCGCTGTCGTCAGTTGGTTAGTGAATTAGAGTATTTATGCGTTTATTTTAAGTTGGATAGCTTTCAGTTTCGAGGTTAAGTAATGAAAATTACCGTTGCGGGTACAGGTTATGTAGGGCTTTCAAATGCAGTATTGCTCGCACAGAACAATGAAGTTGTTGCATTGGATATTGTGTCTGAAAAAGTTGAACTGATTAATCAGCGCCTTTCTCCAATTGAGGATAAAGAGATTTCTGAATACTTATCAGAGAAGACGCTTCACCTTACCGCAACCACTGATAAGCAAGCAGCCTACAAAGATGCTGAGTTTGTGATTATTGCGACGCCAACCGATTATGATCCTGTCACCAATTACTTTAATACCTCTTCTGTTGAAGCTGTGATTAAAGATGTTATGGCAATAAATCCAAATGCGGTAATGGTGATTAAGTCAACAGTACCAGTGGGCTATACAGAGCGCGTAAAACAAGAACTTGGCACTGATAACGTTATGTTCTCTCCTGAATTTCTGCGTGAAGGGCGTGCTTTATACGATAATCTTCATCCGTCTCGTATTATCGTGGGCGAGAAGTCTGAACGTGCTGAAGTGTTTGCCACTTTGCTTGCTCAAGGTGCGATCAAAGAAGATATTGACGTTTTATATACCGACTCAACAGAAGCGGAAGCCGTTAAGCTTTTCTCTAATACCTATCTAGCAATGCGTGTAGCTTATTTCAATGAGCTAGATTCTTATGCTGAAGCACATGGTTTAGACAGTCGTCAGATCATTGAAGGCGTTGGCTTAGACCCTCGCATAGGTAGCCATTACAACAATCCGTCGTTTGGTTATGGTGGCTATTGTCTACCAAAAGATACTAAGCAGTTGCTGGCAAATTACCAAGAAGTACCAAACAATATTATTGGTGCGATTGTTGATGCCAACCGTACACGTAAAGATTTTATTGCTGATTCTATTATCGCAAAGAAACCAAAGGTGGTCGGTGTATACCGTCTGATCATGAAAGCGGGTTCCGATAATTTCCGTGCATCGTCAATTCAAGGCATCATGAAACGGGTTAAAGCGAAAGGCATTAAAGTGGTGGTATTTGAACCGGTACTCAAAGAGTCTGAATTCTTCCAGTCGAAAGTGATAGCTGATATCGAAGAGTTTAAGCTGATGTCGGATGTCATTGTTTCAAACCGTATGGTCGAAGAGCTCGAAGATGTTGCTGACAAAGTCTATACCCGTGATTTATTCGGTGCTGACTAAGACTAAGACTAAGACTAAGCTGGCTAATCTACGTTAATTCAGCCTATGATTCTCAAAAAAGCGCAAGGTATATACCTTGCGCTTTTCTTTTTAGCTCAATAGCTTATTAATAAATGCATGTCTATCGGTATGATGGCTCGTGGTTAGTAGCACTTTTCTGTCATACAATTTAGTCAATCCCAACTATAATTACAAACATATCAATAAGAGAGTGTTACTCGCGTAGCTAGGTGTAGTTAGGTGAGTGAATAGTGGGGATGCTTTATGAAAACAACAGTGATTGCGCTGGCTGTACTGGGAATGTTGAGCTTGTCAGCCCATGCGGCCGATACGCCAGCAACGACTTCCTCTTCTTCGACAGCTACGCCTCCTACGACAACGGTGCCTTCTACAACATCAACATCATCAACGACTCAAAGCTCGGTATCAAGTGCTTCTACAGCTGCTGACGCAGGCGCGAAAGGCAAGGCTGCTGGCGTAGACACCGCATTTGCGGCTTCGGCAGGCGGCTTAACCGCAACAGTACTGGCTGTGGGGGTGGCTGCGATTGTGATTGGAGTTGCAGTGTCTGACAGTGGCGGCGGCGATGATCCGGCGCCACCAGTAACAACGGCTGTTGAATGATTTTAATGTTTAAAAAATGAGAGGCTTTTGCCTCTCGTTTTAGTTTCGCTTGATATCAAGCTGCCTTCGCTACAGTGCGTTTAAGAGACATGCTCCGTTTAAGATAGCTGCTTTCCTCTCACCAAACGCCTTACCCACATGCGGCCTGGGTGTAGTGCGTCCAAAACATCATTTGGCAGCGGTAGTGGGTCACCACAGAGCTGCGATGCAAGCAGCTCACCCAGTAATGGGGCTGAACTTAAACCGCGTGAGCCTAAACCCACCATGGCATACAAATTAGGGTAAACCGGCACAGGCTGGGCAGAGTCTTGGTTGTCTCGCAAATCAGCATATTGCGCAATGAGATTGTCGTATTGGCACACGTCCCCCACAAAAGGCAGGTGATCACGGCTCGCGCAACGCACACCAGCACGGGCTTGATGGTCTGACATATCAATATCAGCCGGCCAACTCACGTCCGGCAGGCAGTTTACCAAGCGTTGCTTGTTATTGTTATGCTCATCGTTACTGAAGGTTAAATCAGTACTGCTGCGGCGGTAGCTTGCGCCGATGCAATGCGTGCCGCTAAAGCCACTCTCATTGGTATTAACCGGGGTGAGGTAGCCGTCATAACACAAGACTGTTTTCAATTGGGATAATGCGTCATTGGTAGGGACATGGCTGACCTGCCCACGTACTGAGTAAGCAGGGATGGTTTCAGTTTGTTCAAACTCGGCAAAACGGTGACCATTGGCGACGATCACACACTGGTGCTGATATTGCTTCTGCTGAGTATCGGTCAGGCGCCAGCTTTGGCTTCCTTCATCAGTATCTTCACTCGTGCCTTCATTTCTTTTGCTTTCACTGGATTCGAGTTTGCAAATATCGGTCCGCGTTTTTAGTGTTAAATGGCCAGTTTCAATCGCAAGCTCAAGCAAAGCACGGGTAAGTGCTTGCGGGCACAGCCAACCACCCAGTGGGTAGTTAACGCTGCTATGGCCAGTTGTAACGCCTGTTATTGTTTGGGTCTGCTCGGTATCCAGTTGGCGGATAAGTGCCTCGGGGAAGCCGCCAGACAGCATTTTATCAAGCTTGCTCGTGGCACTCTCACTCCAAGCAAGTTGAGTTACGCCACACCAGCTATGTGCAAATGCCTTCTTGAGTGCTGCTTGCTCGACAAATTGACGGGCATACAAAAAAGCGGGGGCGAAAAAGCGCGACAGGGCATCGTTAGATCCATTAAGTAACGGGTATACCGCGCCTTGGCGGTTGCCCGATGCACCTTCTGCCGGTAACTCATCGGCACAATATATCGTCACATTTACCCCTCGGCGGGCGAGTGATAGTGCCGTTGTGGCAGAGGCAACACCACCACCGATGATTGCAATATCATCATGACTATTCTGCATTAATGCTGGTTGTCTGGCATACCAAGGTTTGGTATTCGTACCATGTTTTCTTTCTACAACACTCCCTGCCAGCATGTCGCGCTTGGTACCAAAGCCTTTGACCTTGCTCATCTCAAAGCCTGCTTCAATCAACCCTCGGCGAACAAAGCCAGCAGCGGTGAAGGTCGCAGTAGTACAGCCGACTCTAGCCAGTTTCGCCATGCCATTGAATAAGTCTTGGTTCCACATCTCTGGGTTTTTACTTGGCGCAAAACCATCAAGGAACCACGTATCAACAATGCCTTGCTCGTTGGTCCATACTTGAGGCATACAGTCTTTGATATCACCAAACCATAAGTCGAGGGTGATCATGCCATCTTCTAGCACAATACGCTGACAGTCTGCGACGGCAGGCGGGTAGTGGGTATGCAGCTGTTCAGCGAATTCAGCAAGTTCTGGCCACGATTCGTGGGCTTTTATCAAATCCGCTTTAGTGACCGGGAATTTTTCAAAGCTGATAAAGTGCAGCTCTTTGGTCGTAGCGTCAGGGTTTGCCTGACGAAAAGCCTTAAACCATTGCCAGACGGCGAGAAAATTCAACCCGGTGCCAAAGCCTGTTTCAGCGACAACAAAGCGGCGACGGTCAAAGTCATGCCATCGCTCAGGTAAGCCGTTTTGTTTTAAGAAGACATAGCGGGTTTCTTCCAGCCCATTGGCATTGGAAAAATAAACATCATCAAAGTCATTAGAAACAGGGGTACCTGAATCATTCCAGTCGAGGACGGCATTGGCAATACGGGCTTGTGACGTATCAGGCCGTTTCGGAGTCATAGACAAGAGAGAAACCTCATAGTTGGTATAACAGTGGCATTGCAACAACTTAGGGGCTTTTGAAACCGGGAATGAGCAGTTGAATGCCATATTTAAACGAAATTACGGGCAATTGTACCTGATCAAAAGGAAAGCTGACCACTTTTGCACAATAAACCCGTTATTATCAATCGCGTTAAATGACAGTAGGAATTCATCATGAAACGAGCCGTAATTACAGGCATGGGTATTGTATCCAGCATTGGCAACAACGTAAAAGAAGTGCTGGAGTCTTTGAAAACGGGCAAATCCGGTATTACTTTCTCTGAACAGTTTGCAGAAAATAAACTGCGAAGCAATGTTTGGGGCGACTTAAAAATGACCCCGTCAGAGCATATCGACCGTAAAAAAATGCGTTTCATGGGCGATGCAGCCGCATTCGCATATTTGTCGATGGAGCAGGCAATTGAAGATTCTGGCTTAACAGAAGACCAAGTTTCAAATGACCGAACTGGCCTTGTGGCGGGTTCAGGTGGCGCATCATCATACAACCAAGTTGCAGCGGTTGATATTTTGCGTGAAAAAGGCGTAAAGCGTGTTGGCCCTTACATGGTGCCGCGTACGATGGCTTCAACGGTCTCTGCTTGTTTGGCAACACCGTTTAAAATTCGCGGTGTGAACTACACCATGAGTTCTGCGTGTGCAACATCGGCACACTGTATTGGCCATGCACTAGAGCTTATCCAGCTTGGCAAGCAAGACGTTGTCTTTGCAGGTGGCGGTGAAGAGCTTGATTGGTCGCTGACCATGATGTTTGATGCCATGGGCGCGTTATCAACTAAAAAGAACGACGATCCGACAAAAGCGTCACGTACTTATGATGCAGACCGTGATGGTTTTGTTATCTCTGGTGGTGGCGGTATGTTGGTTGTTGAAGAGCTTGAACATGCATTGGCTCGTGGCGCGAAAATTTACGGTGAAATCGTAGGTTATGGTGCAACGTCAGATGGCTACGACATGGTTGCGCCATCAGGTGAAGGTGCCGTTCGTTGTATGAAGATGGCGATGCAAAATCTTGAACAGCCGATTGATTACATCAATACACACGGTACATCGACACCTGTTGGTGATGTGAAAGAGCTAGGGGCGATTCAAGAGCTGTTTGGCGATAATAGCCCAGCAATCTCTGCGACCAAGGCGATGACTGGCCATGCATTAGGTGCGGCAGGTGTACACGAAGCGATTTATTCAACCTTGATGCTAGAAAATGGTTTTGTTGCGCCGAGCATTAATATTGAAACACTAGACCCTGCTGCTGAAGGTCTAGATATTGTAACTGAAGCACGAGAGCAAGAGCTGACAACCGTTATGTCGAACAGCTTTGGTTTCGGTGGTACGAATGCAACGCTCGTGATCAAAAAGTACGAAGCGTAAAAAATAAAGTCGCAAGTACTCGCGAAGCGCGAGTACTTGCTGCTGAATACTGCGATTGTGAAAGACTTTTGTCATTTTCCCAGGGGGCGCAGGCGTATGTTTTACCTAAAAGGACTTTTAGCGGAGACTCTTGAAGGTGAACACAATAGCCATTGCCAATGAAACAGACGCGACATCAGCTGCGTAAATAGTATTTTCTTTTGCGGGATCTGTCTATGATCGCAGTCGGTGTTTTTATTGCCTGGATGTAGCCCGACAGCATTTGTCGGGTTTTTTATTTTTTCTCGTACCTTTTTACACGTTTCCCTCTAGGCTTGACACGGCCGTTATGTTTATTAATCCTACTCTCACGATTCTTTCCTGTTTCTGATACAGATCCACATTGATTTTATATTCAGGTAACAAGGCTTTACTTTTTTAGGAATACGCCATGAAAATTCTCATTGATGAGAACATGCCTTATGCCGCTGATTTATTTGGTCAGCTAGGCGAAGTGATCAGCAAGTCGGGCCGTAGCTTAACCGCTGATGATTTAGTGGATATTGATGCACTGATGATCCGCTCTGTGACGAAGGTCAATGCGGCATTATTAGCGAAGGCCAACAAGCTGAAATTTGTCGGAACGGCAACGGCAGGGCAAGATCATGTCGATGATAGGTTATTGGCCGAAAAAGGGATCACATTCACGGCGGCACCGGGCTGTAACAAAGTTGGTGTTGCTGAATATGTGCTCAGCAGCCTGATGGTACTAGGTCAGCAGCAAGGCTTTTCCATTTTCGATAAAACCATTGGTATTATTGGGGCTGGCAATGTCGGTAGCTATTTAGCCAAATGCCTTGATGCGCTGGGTATCCGTTATTTGCTCAATGACCCGATAAAGCAAGCTGAAGGCGACACCCGAGAATTTGAGTCTGTTGAATCGATTTTACAACAGTGCGATGTGATCACCTTACATACGCCAATTAGCCGTGCTGGCGAATATCCCACCCACCACCTTGTGGATGAAGGCTTTCTCTCTGCGATGTTGCCAAACAGTATCTTGATTAATGCTGCTCGTGGGCCGATTGTTGATAACCAAGCATTAAAGCGAGCGCTTCAACAAAGCCAACAAGGCGCAGGCAAGTTGCTGACTGCGGTACTGGATGTGTTTGAGCAAGAGCCTCTGGTTGATCTCGAACTATTACCTTTGCTTGCTTTTGCCACGCCGCATGTCGCAGGCTATGGCCTTGAAGGTAAGGCACGCGGTACAACAATGGTGTATAACCGCTATTGTGAATTTTTAGGACTGGATAAACAGGTGTCGGCAGCCAGCCTATTACCTATAGCCCCTGTTCCCTATGTCGCTTTGAGTAAGCAATGGGATGAGGCTGACCTATTTGGTTTGATTCAGCTAATTTATGATGTACGCCGAGATGATGCGCTATTTCGACGTAAAATCGGGCAAACAGCAGATGCTAGCGAGCAAATGGCCTCAGCATTTGACCAGTTGCGTAAAAATTACTGGGATCGACGCGAATATAGTGCAATTACGGTAGCGGGCGAGGCCCATTTTGGGGTAGAGTCGCTGGCTAAATTAGGTTTTACAGTAGAGGAAAGGCCATGAGCCAGGAATTTGATATTGCAGTACTCGGTGCAACCGGCGCTGTTGGCGAAGCCATTGTTGAAGTACTAGAAGCGCGCAATTTTCCTGTTCGTAATCTTTATTTGCTTGCTTCAGAGCGCAGTGCAGGTAAAACCGTGCTCTATAAAGGCAAGAATGTACGTGTTACCAACGTAGAAGAGTTTGACTGGGGACAGGTACAACTTGCTATTTTCTCTGCTGGTGCTCAAGCGTCAGATCACTGGGCGCCTATTGCTGCCGATCAGGGCGTGATCGTTATTGATAATACGTCACGCTTCCGCTATGAACACGATGTGCCTTTGGTTGTGCCAGAAGTGAACCCACACGCATTGGCGGATTATCGTAACCGTAACATCATTGCCAATCCGAACTGTTCAACAATCCAAATGCTGGTGGCGTTGAAGCCTATTCATGAAGCATACGGTATTGAGCGTATTAATGTGGCGACCTACCAGTCTGTATCAGGCTCTGGTAAAAAAGGTGTTGCTGAACTGGCAGGCCAAACTGCGAAGTTGTTAAATGGCCTACCTGCGGAAAACAAAGCCTACGATAAGCAAATTGCATTCAACTGCTTGCCACATATCGATGAGTTTATGGATAACGGCTACACCAAAGAAGAAATGAAAATGGTGTGGGAAACCCAGAAAATTTTGGGTGATGAGAATATCCGAGTTAACCCAACTTGTGTGCGCGTACCGGTATTCTATGGCCATGCTGAAGCAGTACACGTTGAAACATGTCAGCCTGTGCATGTGGAAGAAGCGATCAGCTTGTTAGAAAACGCTGAAGGTATTGAAGTCTTCCACGGTAATGACTACCCAACTCAAGTGAGTGATGCGACGGGTAAAGACCATGTTATGGTTGCCCGTATTCGTGAAGATATCAGCCATCCATGTGGCTTGAATATGTGGGTAGTGGCAGACAACGTACGTAAAGGTGCTGCAACCAACAGTGTTCAAATTGCAGAAACGTTAATCGCAGAATATCTATAAGCGATTTCAGTGACGTAAATTGAAAAATAAACGAGAACCTTATGGTTCTCGTTTTTGTTTCTGTGTTGCAATTTATCATCGAGTTCAATTGCTTATTGTGAGGAAGCATTTCTAACCACGATTTCTGAACACCCCTCACAAACTTGCTCTTAAGTTTATTGCTGATAGGCCGATAACCATTATTCTTGTATCATGCGTATTCAGGGCTCATTCCCCCTAAAATCAAACGAGATCAGCACGAATGCAGGTGATTAACCCGCAGGAGAACTCAAAAGCTTATCTCGATTGATATTATTATGAATGATTATTATTTTGTTCTGCCAAAGAGGACTACGGGCAGTGTCTGACTTATCGACTATGATTAAACGCCTTATTTTACCGGTTTTTCTCACCACCGCTATTCAACTACCGGTACAGGCGAATACGGTTCGTATTCTTGGCCCATCACCTGAGCTGCAAACCAATGCTGCCTCTGTGGCTCCATCAAATGATGCAGGGCAAACGACGTCTACCCGTCGCTATGGGCCAACCACCAATAACGAAACATTATGGTCAATCGCGTCACGTAACCGTCCGACAACACAAGTCTCGGTCTATCAGGTGATTGGGGCGATTTACCGGGCAAACCCGCAGGCATTTGAAAACAATAACATCCATGGTTTAACGCCGGGCAGTGTGTTGAACATGCCGTCATTAAGCCAGATCCGTAGCGAAAATACCGATGCCGTCAAGCTGCAACTTGAAGCGGACCAAGGCCGCTCTGTTGTACGTCGAGCTTCTTCGAACCCTGCGCCCAAAGCGGCACCCCAAACCGCCCCGAAGGTTGAACGTGCTGCTGTGGCTCCCGAGCCAACAGTTGTTGCCGAACTGGTGCCTCAGCTTGAAAAAGCGCAAGTAGTAGCAATCAATGCGCCAAAGGCTGCCACTGACGAAGTCAGTCCAGCGAAGCCTGTATTGATCCCTGCAAAACCTATTGCGCTACAAAATCAGCTTGATGCTTCCGATGAACAAATGACAAAGCTGCTAGAAAGTAATCATTTGTTGCGTGTGCGTTTAGCTGAAATGCAGCACGAAATGGCGGCATTAAAAGATCAAATCAGTGACGATGAGGTCTTACGAGAGCAAATTAAAGACTTTATTGTACAGCAGCGAGCACAAACACAATCTACTGCTGTGCCACAGCCATCTCTGTTTGATCGAATGATCGATAACCCATGGATTCTGGCGTCAATGGCTCTGATCCCGGGCTCGCTGATTGCGGGTTTATTAGCCTACTTCTTATTCGGTCGTCGGAAAGAAGAAATTGATGATGTGAAATCATTGGATGCGCCAGAGCCAGTCGCGGATTCTGCTAGGGTTGCGCCACCTGTTGCTGCAACGGATGAGGCAATGCCTGATCTGGCACTCAGCGATGATGATGATTTTGGCGATTTGTTTTCATCTGACAATGACTCATTGTTTGATGATCCTGAATCCAGCTTGTTTTCAAATGATGAAAATGCAACATCGAGTGGTGATGAGTTTGAAATCGACAGCGGACTTGGCCCAAGCAGTATATCTGTAAAAGGTGATGATCAAGCGATAGGGCTTCAGGATATGGAGCGCGCGCTGGACGAAATTGAACAGAAATCAGAGCCAAGTTCTGATGAAATGTTGGCGGCGATGTGGGAACAATCGTTGCAAACTGACGATGATGAAGACAGTTTCGACCTTTCTGATGGTAACGATGATTTTGCCCTTGAGAATGAACTCGATGATCAGGGCATTGAAGATGGATTGCTTGATCAGTCTTTACTTGATGATTTGCTATCAGAAGTTGAGCAGGAAGATAAACGTAATGACAACCGTGCGGAACCTGAGGTTAGCAAAGAGGTTGAACCTGAACAGCTGGTTGGTCAGTCTGAGTTAGATTCATTGTTTGATAGCGTTAGCTCAGAGACATTGGCACAAGACTCTGCTGTCGATCAAGCACTGGCAGATGCCGAGATGTTGACGGGTTCAGGTACAGATCTTGATAGCGCTGCAGACTTTGACAATGTTGATTTACAAGATATTGATGAACTTTTGGCGAGCGAAGCTCAGCAGTCCTCTGAAACGCCGGCATCTCAAGTTATGTCTCAAGATGATATTGAGTCTATTTTTGATGAAAATAGCACCTCTTTACTTGATGAGATGCTTGAGGATGACGGTGATGACTTAAGCGCAGAGATTGAGCTTGAAGAAGACAGCACGGCTTTATTAGATGAGCTGTTAGCTGGTGATGAAGATGAAGGGGATGCGCTTGATACCGATCTTGTCATCGATGAAAACAGCATTGCATTACTTGACGAGCTGGTGGCTGACTTAGATGAACCCTCAACGCCGTCGGTTGAAGAGGCGCAGCCATTAAGTTTCGAGGACGATGAGTTAGAGCCGGTTGTCGATCTCAATGATATTGAAGTGGAGCCGAGCAGTACAGAATTACTGGATGATATCTTAGCGCAACATAGTGGTGAATCAACGCCTTATGAGGCTAACCTGCCAGAGCCAGAGCCAGAGCCAGAGCCAGAGCCAGAGCCAGAGCCAGAGCCAGAGCCAGAGCCAGAGCCAGAGCCAGAGCCAGAGCCAGAGCCAGAGCCACCGCCAACGGAAGCCCCTGCGTTAAATGAACAACAAGAGACCGCGGCTAGTGATGAAACAGATGTCGATGTTGACCTAGATTTTGATGAGCTAATCGCCGATGTTGAAGGCATTTTGTCATCAGACTCTGTAGAGGATGCAGATGAAATTGAGACAATTGGCAAGACAGTCGATGAGTTGCTCGAATCCATTGAGAATACCAGTGCTATCGATGACACGGCCGCAGAGCCTATTGATGAACTAGACACCATGCTTGCCGCTGACGATGTAGCTGAAATGGCCATCTCAGAAGCTCCGCTATCTGAAGTCGCAACAGCAGAAGCACCGCTATCAGAAGCACTATTATCAGAAACAGCAATATCAGAGGCCGCAACACCAGAAGCACTACTATCAGAAGCGACAATGCCAGAGCCGTCAGTCTCGGAGGCGCTAGTATCAGAAGCTGCAACGCCAGTGGTTGATGCTACTGAGCCTGGGCAGGTTGATGAGCATACTGATATTAACGCGATTTTATCGGGTGACGGTTATCAAGATTTCCCAATATTTGATGAAGAAACAGCGTTAGCAGAAGCTGACATGTTGGAAAATTTATTCCAAGAAGATGCAGAACGTCAAAATCGCTCAGATTTAAAGACAGACACTCAAAGTGCTACTGAGGATGAGCAACCGTTAACATTGGATGATTTACCTGAATTCGATGAAGACGCGGCATTGTTCGACCCTGAAGCGGATGTGGTGATAGAGGAAGGTCCCGGTCCAGACCTTAGTGAAGATGAAGAGCAAGCTGTACTTGATAACATTGTTAAACACCTACAGTTAGCAGCAGAAGCTGCTGAAAGCCCTCAGCTGGAAGTACAGGACGTTCAAGACACATCAGCAGTGCCTGAGCAGCCGCAGCAACCAGAACATCATGAAGGAGTGGCTAGCCACTCAATGCACGGTGAACCCGATATTGCTTTTGAGCCGTTAGACCCATCAATGCTGCCTGAATTCGGTGAAGATGATGCACTACAAGCATCATTTGATGAACAGCACGAACTGGAACAGTATGAAGTTGAACAAAGGTTAAAACCTCAAGCGGCAGAAGTGCCTGTGTTTGATGAGCAACCGCTACCCATGGAAACGCCGGAACAGACGCTGGTGGACTCAGCGGGTTTGGATATGGACGCGTTGCTTTCTGACCCGCAAAACACGCTAACCAGCGAGGATGAGCGTGAGCAGCTGCTAGCCATGCCAGAATCTAATGCGGCGACGTCATTGGATGTTAGCGATGACATGACCGCTGAAGATTCTGAGATTTGGGCAACAAGTAATCCTGAACCTGAATTGGCTGTTGAAGATTGGGCGGATCAGCCGCAAGTGCAAGATGATGAAATCGATGCGCTTGATACGGATGTACTGCTTAACGATGCGGCTGATTTGGATGAGGTAAGCTTTGAAGAAGAGTTTGATGAGGCCGGTAGTGAGCTGATCACCGAAGAATCTCTTCCGGTAAATGTGCCTGTAAGTGAACAGCAGAATCACGCTTCAATAGCGCCTGAATCTTACATCAGTATTGATGAGCTAATGAAAGATTTAGATGCACAAGAGGCGAGTGAAGAGATTGATGAAACCCCGCTGAACTTAGAGGTTGGTTTGGATGAGTTCCCAGATGTTTTATCTGACATTGATCGTTATGATGTTGATAGTCATGGTGAATACGCGAGCAAACTGGACCTCGCTAAAGCGTACCTAGAAATGAACGATCAGGAAGGCGCTATGGGCTTGTTAGAAGAGGTTGCTGCTCGCGGAGATACAAGCAGCCAACATGAAGCACAGGCATTACTCACCAAGCTACAGGGCAAATAGCGCCCTATTTACTGCGTATATTCTCATGCGCTTTCAATGCTGACGAACGAAAGGCACCTTCATTAATTGAAGGTGCTTTTTTTTTTGAGGTATACTACACCGCTAGCCGGTATTTAGTCCTTTAGTTTGATAAGTGCTAAATAGAGGCAGTTTGGGTTTATCCCCACTTTTTAGGCTTCATGCTTTAATCCACAGGTAAGAACGAAGTAAATTATGCGAATAGCTTTAGGTATCGAGTACGATGGCGCCAAATACCATGGTTGGCAGCGTCAGAATGATGTAGTCAGTGTGCAGGGGTGTTTAGAAAAATCCCTGTCTAAAATTGCAAACCAGCCGATTGAAGTGATCTGTGCAGGTCGTACTGATGCAGGTGTTCACGGCACGGGTCAGGTAGTTCACTTTGATATTGATGTTGACCGTAAAATGGCGGCATGGACAATGGGCGTGAATACCCATTTACCTAAAGATATTGCAGTACGTTGGGCGAAAGAAGTTGATGATGAATTTCATGCACGCTTTAGTGCCACTGCGCGTCGTTATCGTTATATTATCAATAACAATGCACTACGCCCTGCTATTTTAAGTGCTGGGGTGAGCCACTATCATGGTGAGCTTGATGAAAAAGCAATGCATGAAGCGGGTCAGTATTTATTAGGTGAGAATGACTTCACGTCTTTCCGCGCAATGCAATGCCAATCACGCAGCCCATGGCGTAAGTTGATGCATTTGAATGTGTCGCGCCAAGGTGACTTTGTTATTATTGACGTTAAAGCCAGTGCATTTGTTCACCATATGGTGAGAAATATTGCTGGCAGCCTAATTAAGGTTGGACGTGGTGAGCAAAAGCCTGAGTGGATTCAATGGCTGTTAGAGCAGAAGGACCGTAGACTTGCTGGTACCACGGCAAAAGCGGAAGGTTTGTATTTGGTTGATGTCGATTATCCAGAAAAATATGCGTTACCAAGATCAACTCTTGGGCCTCTTTTTCTCAAGGATTAACTTGTAGTACCAGTTTTTTATCTACAGACTGACGACTTTGTGCTTTAATTCCACCTTGGTAAATTAACGAATTTGTAATTCTCTGCTACAAACGCTTGTAATGAGTCGCTTATAGGGTAGGGAAATAAGAAGATGAAAGGTCATTCATGAGCTGGCTGGAAAAGATCCTTACAAAAAGCAATATTGTTTCTTCTCGCAAAGCGTCTATCCCTGAAGGGGTATGGACCAAATGTACTTCCTGCGAACAAGTGCTTTATCACGCAGATCTAGAACGTAACTTTGAAGTCTGCCCTAAATGTGATCATCACATGCGCATGAAAGCGCGTCGTCGTCTAGAAACATTTTTGGACGCAGATGGTCAAGTTGAGATTGCTGCAGAGCTTGAGCCGAAAGATAAGCTGAAGTTCCGTGATTCAAAAAAATACAAAGATCGCATTTCTGCTGCACAAAAAAACAGCGGCGAAAAAGATGCCTTAGTGGTAATGAAAGGTTCCTTACTTGAACAACCGCTTGTCGCTTGTGCGTTTGAGTTTTCTTTCATGGGCGGTTCAATGGGCTCTGTGGTTGGAGCTAAATTTGTTCGTGCTGTGGACGAGGCAATTGCGAATAATTGTGCATTGGTTTGTTTCTCTGCAAGTGGTGGCGCACGAATGCAAGAAGCTCTAATGTCGCTTATGCAGATGGCGAAAACCAGTGCTGCACTTGAACGTTTGTCAGATAAAGGCTTACCGTTTATTTCAGTCTTAACAGACCCAACAATGGGTGGTGTTTCTGCGAGCCTTGCGATGCTTGGTGACATTAACATTGGTGAGCCAAAAGCATTAATCGGTTTTGCCGGTCAGCGTGTTATTGAGCAGACGGTACGTGAGAAGCTGCCAGAAGGCTTCCAACGTAGTGAGTTCTTGCTTGAGCACGGTGCGATTGACATGATCGTCGATCGCCGTGAAATGCGTCAACGCATCGGTGGCATCATTGCTAAGCTAATGCAGGTTGACTCGCCTATGGTTGTGCCAGTCGTAGCACCAACTGAAACAAAAGTTGACGAAGAAGAGGTCAAGAATACCGAAGAGTAACTCTTCACCGGTATTGATGCACTTTTAAGTTAAATCAAACGGGGCCAAGTGCCCCGTTTGTTGTTTTTGCCTTTCATAACAATTGTCTGCTCAGGTTGCTTTGGTATTCCGTCGTTCGATGTTAAATTAGTGGTTATATTGCTATTACTATAAAACGATGAAGAATGTCCGGATTGTCAGCACCTCAAGCAAACTCATCTTTGGCCTCTTGGCTATCTTATCTCGAACAACTCCATACGAGTGCCATCGATCTTGGGCTTGACCGAGCGCAAGACGTTGCCCAAAAAGCCGGTTTAATCAAACCAGCAAAGAAAGTCATTACTGTTGCTGGCACCAATGGTAAAGGCTCAACCTGCGCGATCCTTGAAGCGATTTTACTTGAGGCGGGCTATAAAGTTGGTGTGTACAGCTCTCCACACTTAGTACGTTACAACGAGCGTGTGCGTATTAATGGACAGGAGCTTGATGATACTGCGCACAGTGACGCTTTTTATACGATAGAGCAGCAGCGTGGTGATATTAGTTTAAGTCTATTTGAATTTGGTACGCTGGCGGCATTACAGCTATTTAAATCACAGCACGTTGATGTCGCTATTTTAGAAGTGGGCTTGGGCGGTCGACTTGATGCCACAAATATTGTTGATCATGATGTGTCAGTGATCACTAGCCTAGCGGTCGATCATGTTGATTGGCTGGGTGATGATATTAATGTGATTGGCTACGAAAAAGCGGGGATATTCCGTACTGAAAAACCTGCTATCTGTGGGCAACCTAACCCACCTGCGTCAGTGCCAGCTCATGCTGATGATATCGGTGCATTACTGCATCAAGTCGGTTATCAGTTTAATTACGATGTACAAGGTAATACGTGGCGCTGGCAGTGTGGCGCATTTGATCTTGATAATTTACCGATCCCATCACTACCGCTACCAAATGCCGCTACCGCTTTGATGGCATTAGCAACGGCAGAATTAGTAATTACAGATCAGCATATAGTTGATGGCTTGTCGAAGGCATCGTTGCCAGGACGGATGGAGCGAGTCTCATCGCAGCCATTGGTAATCATGGATGTGGCACATAATCCACACTCAGCGAATTATTTTGCACAGCAATTGGCGCTTATAAAGCAACAAGAAAGCAAAGGACGTATCCATGCTGTGGTTGCCATGCTACATGATAAAGACATTGCAGCTACCATTGCAGAGATGGCTGAGATTGTTGATGCATGGTACCCCGCGTCGTTAACAGGGCCACGCGCAGCAAGCGCCAGTGAGATCATTGCACATCTAGCAGTAGACCCCGTTGGTTTTACCTCGCCAGAGTTGGCTTATGACGCAGCTCTGACACAAGCAGAAGCCGATGATATGGTAATTGTATTTGGCTCATTTTACACTGTGGGACTAATATCCAGTCACCTAGCAACAAGCGCATAGGAGTCAGTGTGGCAAGTAAATTTCAAAGTCGATTAGTCGGCACCATCATTCTGGTTGCTATTGGGGTTATTTTCCTCCCCGATTTATTTGATGGCAAAAAGCAGCATTATCAGGAACAGTTTGCGAGTATTCCACTACAGCCAGAAGTCGTTGCTAATGGGGAATACGAGTCTATTCCAGAACCAGAGTTTGCGAATGTCGATTTACCACCAGATCCAGTGACGGTCGTGATTGAAAGTGAACCGTCAAAGCCAGTGGTTAAGACAGTAGTCTCAGATGCTAAGCCCATAAACGTTGAACCACCTGTTGTGACAACGCCAAAAGGTGGCAATAAAGAGAGTGGTTGGGTTGTGCAACTTGGTGTTTTTCGTAATTTTGACAATGCGAATACATTGGTTGCCAAGTTACGTAAAGAAGGTTACCAAGCACATGTTTTTCCAAAGCAGCCAAAAGACGGTGATTTAGCGCGTGTTGTTGTTGGACCTGATGTGTCAAAAACGAAGTTGACTACCGAGCTCAAAGAATTAGAAAAATTAACCGGATTAAAAGGCCGATTGGTTAGATTTAATCCACTAAACCCTTAGGTAAACGTTTGCGTTCTCATTTTTTCTGTTAGAATACGCATCAACAAGATGAATACAACGAATGATGATTTGGATTGATTACGTCATTATAGGCGTAATAGGCTTCTCGGCACTGGTCAGTTTGATCCGTGGTTTTGTTAAAGAAGCACTGTCACTGGTGATTTGGTTTGCAGCATTTTTTGTGGCGAGTAATTTTTACGCCCAACTGGCTGCCCACTTCACTAATATTCAGGATGAAATGCTACGAAATGGTAGCGCGATTGCTGCCCTGTTTATTGCGACACTGATTGTCGGTGCAGTAGTGAACTATGTGATAGGGCAGTTAGTACAGAAAACGGGTTTGTCAGGAACAGATCGGGTTTTAGGTATAGTGTTTGGTGGTGTTCGCGGCGTATTAATTGTTGCCGCGTTGCTATTCTTTGTTGATGCCTTTACAGGGTTTTCAAATGCAGACTGGTGGAAAGATTCCCAGCTTATCCCACAGTTTGGCATTATCATTGAATGGTTCTTCACCTACCTTAAAGACACTTCAAGCTTTTTCACTGGCGATCGATTTTAGCGATTCGGTGATGAAACCCATGAACAGAATAGATGGCTTTTACCAGTATCTAAATGTTCCTGGGGATAAGATTCAAACAGTTATCAGCGGGGATCTAGTGATTAGGTCCCCGCTGAAATTTAGAAAGCTACTTTAAGCGTGACGAGGATTTAGGACATGTGTGGTATTGTCGGAATCGTGGGTTCTACCCCGGTAAACCAGTCTATCTATGATGCATTGACTGTGCTGCAACATCGCGGCCAAGATGCCGCTGGTATTGTTACCTTAGAAAGCAATCGTTTCCGTCTGCGTAAGGCGAATGGATTAGTACGAGATGTTTTTGAAGCAAAACACATGCAGCGACTACAAGGTAACGTTGGCCTCGGCCACGTACGTTACCCAACAGCTGGTAGCTCTAGTGCTTCAGAAGCTCAGCCTTTTTATGTGAATTCGCCGTACGGTATTTCATTGGCACATAACGGTAATTTGACGAATGCGGCTGATATTCGTGAAACGTTATTTGAAAAAGCTCGTCGTCACGTTAATACAACGTCAGATTCAGAGATCTTGCTTAATGTACTGGCTAATCAGCTAGAAGAAGCCGTGTCTTACCCAATCTCGCCTGCTGAAATCTTTAGCGCAGTACGTGAAGTTCACCGTGTTGTTGCGGGTGCTTATGCGGTTGTTGCCATGGTGATTGGCCACGGTCTAATTGCTTTCCGTGACCCAAATGGTATTCGTCCATTATGCCTTGGCAAGCGTGAAGTGAATGGTAACGTTGAATACATGGTTGCGTCTGAATCTGTTGCACTTGATGCGGTTGGTTTTGATTTCATGCGTGATGTAGCCCCGGGTGAAGCGGTTTATATCACTTTTGATGGACAGTTGTTTACAGAGCAATGTGCAGATAATCCAGTATTGAACCCATGTATCTTTGAGTTTGTTTACTTCGCACGCCCAGATTCATTCATTGATAAGGTGTCGGTATACAGCGCTCGCGTATGTATGGGGCAAAAGCTGGGTGAAAAGATCAAGCGTGAGTGGGATGATATCGATATTGATGTTGTTATCCCTATCCCTGAAACGTCATGTGATAGTGCGCTGGAAATTGCGCGTACATTGGATAAGCCGTATCGCCAAGGTTTTGTGAAAAATCGCTATGTTGGCCGTACCTTTATCATGCCAGGTCAACAAATGCGCCGTAAGTCAGTACGTCGCAAGCTCAATGCAATTCGATCTGAATTTAAAGATAAGAGCGTACTGCTTATTGATGACTCAATTGTCCGCGGTACGACATCTGAGCAGATCATTGAAATGGCACGCGAAGCAGGCGCGCGTAAAGTGTACCTTGCCTCTGCTGCACCTGAAGTACGTTTCCCTAACGTTTATGGTATTGATATGCCAAGCGCTAATGAGCTGATTGCTCATGGTCGCGAAGTGGATGAAATCAGTGCCATGATTGGTGCTGATGGTCTGATTTTCCAAGATCTTGATGATCTTGTGGCGGCTGTTGCGGAAGGTAACCCTGCGATAAATGAATTTGAAACGTCTGTATTTAGCGGTACATATGTAACCGGCGATATTGATCAAGGTTACTTAGATTACCTTGAGTCGTTGCGTAGTGAAGATTCGAAAACTCAGCGTAGTATTCAGCAAGATTTAGCTAACCTAGAACTGCATAACGAAGGCGCATAGCCTAAGACGAGCGGTTTCGAACGCAGTTTAAAAAATACCATTTAAAAAGCTTCGCTATTTATAGCGAAGCTTTTTTGTTTTAGAACTCAACAGTGTGTTTACTGCGTAAATACGTTCTTTATACCAATCTGATCAAGTACTTATGTAGCTTAGTATTAATGGCTAAACTGTGGACCAAGGCCGACATTCCACAGGATCACTGAACCTGTAATGATGGACACTAATAAAACAAGCCCACAAGTGACAATCGAGCTAGCATAGATAAATCCACGTTCTTCAGGTATGTGCATTAGAATTGGCACGCCAGTGTACAGAAGGTAAACCGAGTAGGCGATACCGATCAATCCTGCAATCATTAAGAACCAAATTTGTGGATAAATTGCGGCGATACTGACCATAAACAGCGGTGTCGCGGTATACGCAGCCAATTCGAGTGCTTGTGTATACGTGGGGGTCGAACCAAAGGTGTGGCTCATCCAGTAGGTTAGATAGGCAAGCGCAAATACGCCTGCGATGAGCGCGGCATACATGGCAACAGACATCGTTAGAGCACTGCCTTGGGTTAGGAATATAGGCTCACCCACCCCGACACGCCAGCCGATAAATACACTTGAAATAAATGCAAAAACTGGTGGTAATAGTGCAATAAGCAACACATGACTTAAGCTGCTCTGAACTCCCTCATGTTCTTTATCTATAGCGCGCCATTCTTGCTTTGGATGCGTATATAGCCCAAATAAGTGTCCCAAAATCATAACGTTTCCCCGTTTTATTGCACAAAAGGTGCAAATTTTTAGCAAAGAACACGTTCCAAAAGCATGCTGTGTTCTTTTCCATGTCATTAATAATGTTTAGTCGGGGTTGGTAGGGTTGGCAAGAAATTGCCTGCAACCGGATTGAGAATTCTTCGGTTACAGGCTTTTGAACGCAGAGGTTATAGCTTGAAGTAGTCGCTAGCAAATTCGATAAATAAACGTAATTTTTCTGGCTGGTAATCTCGGTGGTTGTACATCAAGTACACTTCACGTGGGTTGGATGACCAATTTTTTAGGATTTGAACTAACTCGCCTGAAGCGATGTACTCTTTTAACATTGCATCTGGCATTAAGGTTATGCCTAACCCTGCGATACAAGCATCTCTCACGACATTCAGTTCATTAGCTTCGTAGCGGCCTCTTTCTCCAACCGTAACTGTTTCACCGTTACCATCAGTTAGTCGCCAGCGTAGCAACGGCTTTCCTTTTAATAGCGGAAGCTGGTGGAGATCTTGGGCATGTTTGGGTTCAGGGTTCTGTTTTAGATACTCGGGGCTTACCACCAAAATATCTTTGACCGCATTGATCTTTCTTGCAATGAGTGTGGAGTCACGCTGCGGACCCACTCTGAAAATAATATCCCAATCAGTAGGATCAAGCTGCTCAGGGTCATTACTCATTGATAGTTCAATGTTAATTGCAGGGTGCGTGCTCATGAAAGCGTTAAGCATGGGCTGCAGCATGACTTTAGTTAAGTTTGATGGGGCGGCAATTTTTAACTTACCCGCCGCACCTTTGCATTCTTCACTAATGTGCTCGGTGGTATCAACCAGCTTTTCTAGTAAAGGGCTACATTCGTCATAAAACTTTTGACCAGCCTCCGTCAGCGATAATTTTCTAGCATGACGGTTTAGTAAGCGGATGCTTAAGCACTCTTCAAGTGCTTGAATTCGTCTGGTTAATGTCGCTACGGGTACTTGGGTCTTCCGAGAGGCCGCTGTGTAACTTCCATTTTCAACAACCATGCGGAATAAATTCAAATCGTCAAGTTTCATATCTTTACATCACTGAAAACTTATAATTGTGAATTGTATAACAAAAAGGTTGCCTAAATATGTTTTTATCCTTTCAACTTTTGTTGTAAATCAATATATCGATATACATATTCTAATATTTAACCTACTTTTTGCGAAAAATTGAGGGGAAACGTTACTGTAATCTCATTAGCAGAGAGTGACTGGATGCGTTTTAATTGATCAAATTGTAATTAAATTTGCTAATTTTAGAAGGCGTTAACAGAAATCATTAAATTAGAAGTAAAGGTCCAATTTACCCCTGACGGATATGAGAATTCGACCTATGCTTTTGTTAAGTATGCCAGTAAATATTGAGTTTTTATGAACATTAACTCCCAACATCATTCCCGAGACCGCACTGTTGGGGGAAATCGTCGTTATTCTCGGAGGGAACAGACGTTGCTTGAAGAGAAAGATGTTCTCATTGTAGAAGATGATCCCGTTTTTCGGGTAATGCTAAGTGGTTTTTTGAAAAGCCAAGGTTGTCATGTACGTGAAGCTGAAAATGGGCTCGAAGGGTTAAGAGCGTTGCGAGAAAATATTCCTGATGTATTGCTGTGCGATTTGGCGATGCCCGTATTAACAGGAATGGAGTTTGTTGAAGAAGTGTCTGTGCAGTATCCAATGATCCCGATCATCGTCATTTCTGGTTCGGGTGATATGGCCGATGTTGCTTCAGCATTACGTCTTGGTGTGAAAGACTTTTTAGTTAAGCCACTCAATAATATCATGGTACTAAAATCAGCCATGCTATCGGTATTGAAGCTTCATGATTCGGTCGTTGATAGTGGCGATTTTTCTAGTCAGTGGGTGAGCATAGATGATGAAACTGTCATTGATGAAGAGCTTGAATGGCATATCGAAGAGCTGAAGGCCAATCCACGTGCTTCGAGGGAGCTGTTGATGGGGTTAATGCCTGATACCGAGTCAAGTTTGGGTAATTGGCGGCTGAATTATTGCGTACTTCAGTCTGCAGATGTTCAGCCTGTCTTATTGGATTATACGTGGTTGATTGATGGCAGGTTGGCATTTTATTTGGTTGATTCAGCAACGGGTGATGAGAATGGTACAGCCACCACTCTGTTAATTCGGGCGTTTTTTAATGATTATTTACGCAACCGAATGAGCAGTGAAACCAATAGCCAAGGGCTTGTTAAAGTCATTGAGAATGGTATGAAAAGCTCTGGTTATGCTTCTCCTGTTCGTGCAATTTTTGGCGTATTCGATGCCACGGATAACAGCATCTCACTTTCCTCTGCAGGGTTGGCTGCTGGTTTACAAACCAGTGACGGTAATTACGCTATTCAAGGACAAAACTGGTTGGGTAACAAAGCGGGTAATAATGAAAGTGTCCGGTTGAAGCTGGCTAAATCGGGAGGACGGCTGTCGTTAAGCGAAATTGGTTCAGCCAGTTTTAGTGTGACGTTCAAGCGAATAGCATAGTAGCATTACCTGTACGTTACTTATTGAAAAAGCAAGAACCGATAGGTTCTTGCTTTTTGAACAGCTTAAGATATTTTAATCAAGCTTCAACTGGCTGGCCGTCGAGTTTTTCTTCAAGTTTATTCCCTTCTGCACCATGCATCCAACGGATAAGCTGGTTTGAACAAAGTAAAAGAAGTACACCAGCGATCGTTGCTGCAATGGCAATGCCGCTAAAGATCGCCATAGGTCCCGCTTCGCCCACATGTGAGCCAACAATGCCGGCAGCATAGTTAGCCACGGCATTAAAGCCGAACCATGCACCCATCATTAACGATGCCAAGCGTAGTGGGGCAAGTTTAGTAACCATCGATAGCCCGATTGGCGATAAGCATAGTTCACCAAGTGTATGGAAGAAGTATGCGCCAACTAGCCAAAGCATAGATGTTTTAACCGTAAGGTCGCCACCTTGCTGCATCACAGCGCCCATCATACAAACAAAACCTGCGGCCAAAAAGAATAGTCCCATGGCAAACTTAACGGGAGAGTTTGGTTCTTTCGGTCCCATTTTTACCCAGATAGAAGCAATAATAGGTGCTAGGGTAATAACAAAAAATGGGTTAAGCGATTGGAACCATGCAGCAGGAACTTCGAAATTGCCAATCATACGATCGGTGTACTGTTGCGAGAAAATGTTCATTAGTCCACCGGCTTGCTCAAAACCAGCCCAGAAAATGACAACAAACATACCCATGATCATGATAACTTTCAGGCGATCGCGCTCTTGGCGTGTCAGTGGCTCTTTTTTACCTGATTTGTTCATTGCAGCAGCACGTTTAGCTGCAGGCACTTTACCAATATCACCGAGTAGTCGCTCAGCAAAATATAATTGGGTTACAAGGCTAATTAACATACCAATACCAGCAGTAAGAAAGCCTGCTTTCCACCCGTAAACAGCAGATGCAGTCCCCGCAATGATCCCGGCTAATAATGAGCCTAAGTTAATACCCATATAAAAGATGGTGAATGCGCCATCTCGACGGTTGTCACCTTCTTGGTATAAGTCGCCAACCATCGTTGAGATGTTGGGCTTAAACAGACCATTACCCAGAATTAGAAACCCTAAACCAATATAGAAGGCAGTGACGGCATGTGGGTCGACCAAGCTGTTTGGCAGGGCAAGTGTGAATTGTCCGATAGCCATTAATACACCACCGATTAAAATCGAGCGACGTTGGCCAAGGAAGTTATCAGCAATCCAACCACCAATAAGGGGGGTGATATAAACGAGACCGGTGTAGATGCCGTAAAGGTTTAGCGCATCTTGAGTTGTCCAACCCAGGCCGCCGCTAATGGTTTTATCCGTGAGGTATAAAACGAGAATTGCACGCATTGCGTAGTAAGAAAAGCGTTCCCACAGTTCGGTTCCAAACAGTAAGAACAAGCCTTTCGGGTGGCCAAATAAATTGCCACTGTTAAGGTTGTTCATGATTATTCTCTATATTTAGTTAGTATTGTGTTTGCTAATGCTGTGACT
>NZ_JAKJSI010000076.1:0-13860 GCF_050336695.1 Photobacterium minamisatsumaniensis
CTTGTATATATATGGTTTATTCTAAGTTTTTCTTATTTTATTTTAAGGAAAATATATGCGCTCTCATCGAAAGGTTAACATATGGTTATAGTTAATTTATACCCTGTAGCTGCTGGTGGTGGGTTGCAGAACGCACTTTCTTTTTTAATGAATTTAGAATCCACGGCTACTTTTGATTATGTTGTTACCCTCAGAGAAGGGTCTACCTTACATAACTACTGTATTGATAATAACATCAATAATATCCCGTTTTCTTCAGGGGCTATTGGAAGAATTCAGTATGAGTTATTTTCTTTTTATTCTTTAACCGCTCACCTTCATCCAAAAGTTATTTTTACTTTATTTGGTGGCGCTCCTTTAATTAGACCTAAAGCAAAAATTGTTTGTGGGTTTGCAAGGTCAAACATTATCGAAAGTGATATTAACTTTTGGGGTTTTTTACCTTTTTATAAAAGAATGATTAAGTTAATAAAAGATAAGGTTATTTTATGTCAAGTTCGCAATTCAGATGTTGTAATTCTTGAAACGAAACGACTGATTAATATAGCTGGCTCAAAAAAAACATTTGGCAGTGCTAAGTTAGAGTTAGTTGAGATGTCGCCAAGTGCAATTATTATGAATAAATTGAAAGATATAGATGGATTCTCTGTGTTTGAAAAGGTACCAGAGAATTTTGAATATAGATTTCTTTATTTGTCAGGCCCACACGAAAATAAAAACATTCATAAACTTGCTCCAATTTTTCATGAATTAAAAAAATCTGGCATTAATGCTTCTTTAGTTACTACTATGTCTGAATCAGCATATTTGCAACAAGTGATTTCATCTTTTAATCAATATGATTTAGACAKAGATAATATAGGGCCGATTAAGCAAGAAAATGTTCCTGAAGTAATAAATGATTGCTGTGCTGTAGTTAATGTTGCAGAACTGGAAAGCTTCTCTAATAACTGGGTTGAGGCTTGGGCTGCTAAAAGATTATTAATATGTAAGGATGCAGGATATGCATATGACTCATGTGGAAATTCAGCCTTATATATTGACCTTAATAATGCAATGTTATCATCTGCTTTAATTTGTGATGTTTTTACCAATAAAATAAAATACACTGAATATATAAAATCAGGTGAAAAAAAATTAGAGTTGTTACCAACATCTTATGAGAAGTTTAAATTGTATGAAAGTATTATTAAAGAGTATATTTAGTAATTACATTAGATATGATCTTGTTTGTTTTTTGGAATATATTAGTTACTTAATGTTTTTACTTCCTAGATTAAGAATGTTTAATCTTCTGAAAACCTTTTATCTAAGATATGTTTTTGGCTCTAAAATAGGTAAGAGAACTGTTTTTTATCCTGGTGTATGGATTTTTAGTGGCAGAAACTTTACTGTCGGTGATGATGTTGATTTTGCAAAAGGTGTTCTTTTAACAACGGATGGTGGCTTAACAATTGGTGACAGAGTACTGATTGGTTATAACTCGCATGTATTAACATCAAACCATAGAATACCTAAACTTCCAAAAAATATTTTTAATTCTGGTCATGTAAAAAAGAAAGTAATAATTGATCATGATGTATGGATTGGGGCGAATTGCACAATTCTTCCCGGTGTAACGATTGGGTCTGGAAGTATTGTTGCTGCTGGAAGCGTTGTCACAAAAGATATACCTGAGAATTCGTTTTGTGCAGGTGTTCCTGCGAAAGTTATTAAGGTTAGAGAATGAAACAAGTATTACAAGACATGGCTAAAGGTGGTTCAAACCTTGTTGAAGCCCCTGCACCGAAAGTTTCCCGAGGAAACCTTCTTATTGATAGTTCAATTTCACTTATTTCAGCAGGCACAGAGCGCATGCTGGTTGATTTTGGTAAAGCTAGCCTATTAGACAAAGCACGTAAGCAACCTGATAAAGTTAAAATGGTACTTGAAAAAGTACAAACAGATGGGTTGATGACTACTGTTGAAGCGGTTCAGTCTAAGTTGGCTCAACCATTACCGCTTGGTTACTGTAATGTTGGTGTGGTAAATCAAGTAGGCGATGGCGTTACGGGCTTTAAAGAAGGAGACCGCATTGTCTCTAATGGCCCTCATGCTGATGTGGTTCGAGTCCCTAAAAACTTGTGTGCAGCAATCCCTGCTAACGTTTCTGATGAAGAAGCTTCTTTTGCTGTTGTTGCTAGTATCGGTTTACAAGGTATTCGTTTAGCAGAACCTACGTTAGGTGAAGCGTTTGTGGTAACTGGCGTTGGTCTTATTGGTTTATTGACGGTACAGCTTCTGCGTGCGCAAGGTTGTCGCGTTCTTGCAATCGATTTTGATGATGCAAAACTTGAGCTTGCTAAGCAGTTTGGCGCAGAAGTGTGTAATCCTGGTAAAGGTGAAGACCCAGTTGCCGCTGGAATGGCGTTTAGCCGTGGTAATGGTGTGGACGGTGTTATTATAACGGCTTCGACAAAGTCTAATGACCCAGTTACACAAGCTGCGCGTATGTCGCGTAAACGTGGTCGGATTATCTTAGTGGGTGTAACTGGCCTTGAATTAAATCGTGCTGACTTCTATGAAAAAGAACTGAACTTCCAAGTTTCTTGTTCTTATGGTCCTGGTCGTTATGACCCAGATTATGAAGACAACGGCAATGATTACCCATTAGGATTTGTACGTTGGACTGAACAACGAAACTTTGAAGCCATTTTAGATATGATGGCTTCAGGTCAAGTCGATGTAAAACCATTGATTACACACCGTTTCAAATTTGAAAATGCCCCTAAAGCTTATGACTTATTAACGTCAGATAAATCAGCATTAGGTATTTTGCTCCAGTACCAGAGTGAAGTTAATACGCGTCATCATTCAACGGTTGAGCTTGACGCAACTGCGACATTTGAAGCGAAGAAGCCAGTTGTCGGGTTTGTTGGTGCTGGTAACTATGCATCGCGCATGCTTATCCCTGCCTTTAAAGAAGGTGGTGCACAGCTTCATACCATTGCAACATCAGGTGGAATTAATGGTGTTACTCATGGTGAAAAAACAGGCTTTGCTAAAACCACGACTGACACTGCAGCAATGATTAATGATTCTGAAATCAATACCATTGCCATTGTTACCCGTCATAATAGTCATGCTAAGTTTGTGTGTGATGCTTTAAATGCCGGTAAGAATGTTTTTGTTGAAAAACCATTAGCTATCTCACTTGAAGAGCTCGCACAAGTTGAGGCTACGTATTATTCAGTTGCTAATCAAACAGCAGCGCCAAAATTGATGGTGGGTTTTAACCGCCGTTTTTCTCCACAGATTCAGAAAATGAAAGAACTTCTTGCTTCTGTTAAAGAGCCAAAGACGTTCATGATGACGATGAATGCTGGTGCTATCCCTGCCGATCATTGGACACAAGATAATGAAGTTGGTGGCGGTCGCATTATTGGTGAAGCTTGTCATTTTATCGATCTAATGCGCTTTTTAGCGGATTCTGAAATTACGTCAGTACAGTGTCGCCGAATGGGTGATGTTGATGGTGTTGATATTACTGAAGATAAGGCCGCGATTATTCTTGGTTTTGCTGATGGGTCATTTGGTACTATTCAGTATTTAGCTAATGGTGCGGCTAGCTTCCCGAAAGAGCGAGTAGAAGTGTTTGCGGCTGGTCGTGTTCTACAGCTAGATAACTTCCGTAAGCTAAAAGGTTTTGGTTGGCCAGGGTTTAAGAAAATGAACCTTTGGAAACAAGATAAAGGCCAAAATCCATGTTCAGCGGCTTTCCTTGAGTCGATTGAAAAGGGTACAGAAGCACCGATTACAGCACGTGAACTGTTTGAAGTGGCTAAAGTGACAATTGAAATTGCTGAGCAGTTACGAAATCAAAAATGAGTATAAGGATTAAAGCAGAAACGGCTCTAGCACTTGGCGTAGCCAATCTAGGGAGGGTCTTTGCTTATCGATTCGGTGTGAAAGCTGGGTTAAATCCTGTTAAACGGTTACAAAAGGCTTCTGTAAAGGGGCCTTTCTTTCACTCAATTGATAGTAAAGAATTAAATTTAGAAGAAACATACCCTTTTATATCTTCCCGCCCTTTTGGCTGGATGACAGACGTTGATATTACGTCAATAAATTGGTTTCGAAGTTGTTTAACTGATCATCAAATTTCGGTATGCGATAAGCCTTGGTATGATATCCCTGATTTTGACGCAAAGGTAGGGGATATAAAAGGAGTATGGGAAGCATCTCGATTTGATTGGGTTATTCAGTGTACACAATTGTATTTATCGGGTGACGATGGAGCTTTACTCAAACTGAATCAAACCTTAGATGATTGGATAGTGCACAATCCAACTTACCTAGGCCCTAACTGGAAGTGTGGTCAAGAAGCCTCGATTCGTGTCATGCACCTTGCAATGGCAGCAAAAATGCTAAATCAGGTTAACTCACCTGAACTTGCGTTATTGGCTTTTGTAAAAGCGCATTTAGAGCGAATAGCACCGACCATATCTTATGCTGTCGCACAAGATAATAACCACGGAACGTCTGAAGCTGCCGCTTTGTTTATTGGTGGTAGTTGGCTTCATGCACAAAACGATCCAATAGGTAAGAAGTGGATGAAGCTTGGTCGTAAATGGTTAGAAAATCGTGCAAAGCGCTTAATTGATAAAGATGGTAGCTTTAGCCAATATTCAACGAATTATCACCGAGTCATGCTTGATACATACTCGATAGTTGAAATATGGCGATCTGATCTTGGGCTACCTCTTTTTACTAATGAACTGTATATAAGGTTAAAAGCGGCAACCAATTGGCTTTATCAATTTACGCAAGAAGTTAACGGCGATGTACCTAACCTCGGCGCGAATGATGGTGCTCGATTATTGCAGTTAACAAATACTGACTACCGTGATTTTCGTCCATCAGTTCAATTAGCGTCAGTTATTTTCCATAAAGCTGTTGCATGGTCTCATGATGGCGAATATGACCTCCAGCTTAAATGGCTTGGCTTAGTGAAGCCAGAGCAGCAGCTTTCTGACCAGAAAAGCTTTCATTTTTCCGAAGGCGGTTATTTTGGGTTGCGTGCAAGTGAAAACACTGCGTTTGCGATGATGACATACCCCAAGTTCCGTTTTCGGCCGAGTCAATGTGATGCTTTGCATCTTGATTTTTGGTTCGAAGGTGAAAACTTACTGCGTGACGGCGGTACATTCAGCTATAACGCAGGTAATGACTATATAAATTATTACGGCGGTGTTGAAAGTCACAATACAGTTCAATTTGATGGGTATGATCAAATGCCACGCTTGAGCCGTTTTTTACTGGGCAGTTGGCTGAAGGCAAAGCAAGTAACTCATGACTTTAATGCTCGAAGCATCCAAGCCGGGTATGCTGATGCTCAAGGGGCAAATCATCTGCGGAAGGTTTCGCTTGATGAATCAAAACTGACCGTTAGCGATGAAATCTCTGAATTTAAGAATAAGGCAGTACTTCGCTGGCGTTTGAAACCTAGTGATTGGGTTATTAAAGGCCAAACTATAACGGATGGGCAGCACGTTATTATAATTCAATCTGATATGGCTATTCATCGGATGGAATTAACCCAAGGGAAAGAATCGCGTTATTATTATCATGAGTCTGATATTCCTGTACTTGAAATAGAGGTGCATGAAGCAGGTTGTCTTATTACGGAATATAAATATCAATAATGAACATACTATATTTTCACCAACACTTTTCAACACCGAAGGGGTCGACAGGCATTCGCTCTTACGAAATGGCTAAGCGTCTGATCCATCGTGGGCATAATGTCACAATGGTTTGTGGTAGTTATGGCGGCGGTGAAACGGGTATTGATAGTGAATTTGTCAAAGGTCGTCGTGAAGGCATAGTCGATGGCATTCGTATTATCGAATTTAATTTATCTTACTCGAATGCTGATAGCTTTGTTAAACGTAGTATGACATTTGCTAAGTTTGCACTAAAAAGTATTGGATTAGCGCTTACTGAAAAATATGATGTGGTATTTGCAACCACGACACCTTTAACAGCAGGGATCCCTGGTATTTTTGCTCGGTGGCTTCGAGGAAAACCTTTTGTTTTTGAAGTGCGTGACTTGTGGCCTGAGCTACCTAAAGAGATGGGTGTTATTAAAAACCCAATTATTCTTGGGTTAATGTCTATTTTAGAGTGGGCTTCTTACCGTTCAGCGCATCGATGTATTGGGTTATCGCCTGGTATTGTCGAGGGCATTAAAAAGCGGGGTGTTTCTGCTGATAAAATTGAAATGGTGCCTAATGGGTGTGATTTAGATATTTTTTCAAATACGACTCAACCTTGGCGACCGAACGGTGTTTCTAATACTGATTTGATGGCGGTGTTTACTGGCACACATGGTATGGCTAATGGTTTAGATGCTGCGCTTGATGCCGCTAAAGAATTACAGAAGCGACAGCGTGATGATATTAAGTTGGTTCTGGTAGGGCAGGGAAAGTTGAAGCCTGAGCTTGTGCGTCGTGTCAATGATGAAAGCATTCATAATATCATTTTTCACGAGCCAGTAAATAAAGCTAAGCTTGCGGGGTTGATGAATAGTGCAGATATAGGTATGCAGCTATTAGCGAATATACCTGCTTTTTATTATGGTACATCACCAAATAAGTTTTTCGATTATATTTCGGCAGGATTACCTGTTATTAATAATTACCCAGGGTGGCTGGCGGGTATGATTGAAGAACGGCAATGCGGTTTTACCGTTGAGGCTGATAACCCTATAGATTTTGCTGATAAATTAGAAAGTGCTGCTGATAATAAACAGCAGTTGGTGGCTATGGGCAATAACTCTCGCAGTCTTGCAGAGGATAATTTTGACCGTTCTAAATTAGCTGATAAATGGGTTAATTGGGTGGTCGGGAGTAAATTATGAAACGAGTATTTGACTTTATTGCATCTTTATTCGCATTAATTCTTTTGTCTCCAGTTATTGCGTTGGTTGCTTGGAAAATTAAAAACAATCTCGGTTCCCCAGTTTTATTTCGTCAGGTTCGACCTGGGTTAAACGGAAAATCATTTGAAATGATTAAGTTTCGCTCAATGAGAGATGCCCTTGATAGTCAAGGTAATCCCTTACCCGATCATGAGCGCATGACGCCATTTGGCGATAAATTACGTTCAAGTAGCCTAGATGAACTACCTGGTTTGTGGAATGTACTAAAAGGGGAGATGAGTTTAGTTGGCCCACGTCCTTTATTAGTTGAGTATTTGCCACTTTATAATGATGAGCAGCGCCGTCGCCATGACGTACGTCCAGGGGTAACGGGATGGGCTCAAATAAATGGACGTAATGCGTTAAGCTGGGAAGACAAATTTAATTTTGATACTTGGTATGTCGATAACCGTTCCTTTTTACTTGATGTTAAAATTTTACTCTTGACGGTGAAAAAGGTCTTTATCAAAGAGGGCATCAGTGCTGAAGGTCATGTAACGATTGAAAAGTTTCAAGGCACATCACCGAAAATTAAGGACAGTGCATGAAGCGCTTAGCCATATTAGGTGCAAGTGGTCATGGTAAAGTGTTAGCGGGTATCGCAGAGCTTCAAGGCTGGGAGAAAATCGAGTTTTTCGATGACGCTTGGCCTGCTAAAGCCATGAATGGGCCATGGCTTATTGTTGGTGATACAGAATTTTTGAAGGATAAATTAACAGAGTATCAAGGTGTTATCGTTGCGATTGGTCATAATTCAATTCGCCTTGAAAAGCAATTACAGCTTGAACAGTTAAATGCGAACCTAGTAACACTGATTCACCCAGCGGCTGTTGTTAGTCATTATGCTCAGGTTATGTCTGGTTCGGTTGTAATGGCTAATGCGGTGATTAACCCTTTTGCATCTTTGGGTAAAGCATGCATTGTGAATACCGCGGCAACAGTCGATCATGATTGCATTCTCGCTGATGGTGTTCATATTAGCCCAGGGGCAAATGTAGCAGGTGGTGTAACAATAGGCACAAAAAGCTGGGTCGGGGTAGGTGCAGCAGTGAAACAAATGCTCCATATTGGCCATAACGTGGTTATAGGTGCAGGGGCATCGGTTGTTAATAACCTTGAATCAAATAAAACGTTTGTTGGTATTCCAGCAAAAGAAAAACAATAACCTCATATTTAGGAGTACACCGTGCTCAATACTCAATTCTCTCCGTGGCCTTCCTTTACTGAAGAAGAAGGCAATGCGGTACGTGATGTACTGCTATCAAATAAAGTTAATTACTGGACTGGTCAAGAGTGTCGCGAATTTGAAAAAGAGTTCGCAGCTTGGGCTGGCTGTGAATACGCCATTGCATTAGGAAATGGCACATTAGCACTAGATATTGCTTTAAAAGCGTTGGGTGTCACAAAGGGGGATGATGTTATTACAACGCCTCGTACGTTTTTAGCATCGGCTTCATCGATTGTTACCGCTGGTGCGAACCCTATTTTTGCCGATGTCGATTTAAACAGTCAAAACATTACCGCTGAAACAATAGAAGCGGTGATAACGCCAAAGACAAAAGCTGTTGTTGTTGTCCACTTGGCCGGCATGCCTGCAGAGATGGATGCCATTATGGCATTGTCTGAAAAGCACGGCTTCTATGTTATAGAAGATTGTGCGCAAGCACATGGTGCTAAATATAAAGGCCGTAGCGTCGGTACCATAGGCCACATCGGTGCATGGTCATTCTGCCAGGATAAAATCATGACCACGGGTGGTGAAGGTGGCATGGTAACGACCAGTGATAAAGCACTTTGGTCATCCATGTGGTCTTATAAAGATCATGGTAAAAGCTTTGAAGCGATTTATGAGCGTCAGCACCCTCCTGGTTTTCGCTGGTTACATGAAAGCTTTGGTACTAACTGGCGTATGGCAGAAATGCAGGCTGTTATTGGTCGCATTCAACTAACACGCATGAGTGATTGGACGGCTAAGCGACAAGCTAACGGCAAGATGATTGATGAATTGGTTACGCAGTTACCTGTTGTACGTACAGTAAAAGTGCCCGCTTATAGTGAGCATGCAGAATATAAGCATTATCTTTTTGTTGAACCAGATCATTTAGCTGCTGGTTGGACGCGAGATCGTATCGTTGAAGCAATGGTTGAACAAGGCGTGCCAGCTTTCCAAGGTAGCTGCTCAGAAGTGTATTTAGAAAAAGCATTCGATAATACGCCTTGGCGCCCGAAAGAGCGGTTGCAGAACGCCGTTGAGTTGGGTGAAAACAGCCTTATGTTTTTAGTTCACCCTACATTAACGCAATCTGAAATGGAGAAATGTTGTAATGTGTTGATTTCTGTTCTTCACGAAGCGTCAAAATCATAATGTGTAATGGGGGGATGTATCTCCCTTTATTATTAGGTTATATCGAATGAAAAAAATAACAAAAGCCGTTATTCCAGTTGCAGGGCTAGGCACACGTATGCTACCTGCAACTAAAGCTATTCCTAAAGAAATGCTACCCATTGTTGATAAACCTCTTATTCAATATATCGTAAATGAGTGTGTTGCTGCTGGTATTAAAGAAATCATATTGGTGACGCATTCGTCTAAAAATGCGATAGAAAACCATTTTGATACCTCTTATGAGCTTGAAGCAACGCTTGAAAAGCGTGTGAAGCGTCAGTTGCTTGACGAAGTCCAATCAATTTGCCCGCCCGATGTAACCATCATGCATGTACGTCAAGGTCATGCGAAAGGTTTAGGACACGCAGTATTGTGTGCTAAACCATTAGTAGGGGATGCGCCATTCACAGTGGTTTTGCCAGATGTGATTTTGGATGGGTACACGGCAGATCAATCTACTGAAAACTTGGCTGCTATGGTAAAGCGTTTTGAGACGACACAAGCTAGCCAAATTATGGTTGAGCCAGTGCCTATGGAAGATGTATCAAAATACGGTGTGGTTGATTGTGGTGGTGTTGAACTGACTGGTGGCCAATCACATATTATGACAGCCATGGTAGAAAAGCCTGCGGTTGAAGATGCACCGTCAAATTTAGCTGTTGTTGGGCGATACGTACTGTCATCAAAAATTTGGGATAAACTGGCCATTACACCACCTGGTGCGGGGGATGAAATTCAGCTAACGGATGCTATCGATATGTTGATGGCAGAGGAAGCCGTTGAAGCTTTTCATATGACAGGTAAATCCCATGACTGTGGCGATAAGTTAGGTTATTTAAAAGCATTTGTTGAATACGGTTTACGTCATAATAGTTTAGGTGATGATTTTCACGATTATTTAGCCGAACTGATAAAACAGAAACCGTTACTTAAAGCGGTAATCTAAATAATTATTTTGGTGGGTTATGATTTATTCTGATGATTTTTTGAATTTTTCACGTCCGAAAAAACGCGTTGTAAGCATGTTGATCGACACCATGTTTATCTTTATCGCGTTTTGGGGGGCGTTTGGTGTCCGTTTTGGGCATTTTGATTTTATTATGGAAGTCGAGCTTTGGCAGACATTTGTTATTTTAACATTTGTGACAATTTTAGTGTTTGTAAAACTTGGTTTATATCGTGCCATACTGCGTTACTTAAGTTTTCATGCGTTAATGGTTGTCAGTATTGGCGCTGTCCTTTCTGCGGTAGCTTTATCTGTGTCTGGCTTTTATTTAGATGAAGCTGTTATTCCTCGAACGGTGCCTGTTATTTATGGTGCTTTTTTAGCGCTATTAGCGGGTGGCTCTCGTTTAGTGATGCGAACATTGGTTTTTTCTAAAAAATCCAGTAATAAAAAGCGTGTACTAATTTATGGTGCAGGCTCTACCGGTCGTCAGCTTTGTATTGCCTTGCGCCAGAGTCAAGACTACCTACCGGTTGGTTTTGTTGATCATGACCGAACTTTATTCGGTACCTATATTTTAGGTTTAAAGGTATTACCTACTTCTAAAATTGATTACTTAATCCATAGTTTGAAATGCGACAAAGTTTTGCTGGCACTACCTCGTGCAAGCCGCTCTGAACGTAAATCGATTCTTGATAAGTTAGCAAATTTAACAGTAGAAGTATTAACCGTGCCAAGCATGGAAGATATTGTTAATGGCGATGCTAAAATCGACGAGCTACGTGATGTACCGATTGAAGATTTGTTAGGTCGAGATCCTGTTGCTCCCCGTCAAGAGCTGATGGGGGCCGATGTAACAGGTAAAGTGGTAATGGTGACGGGCGCAGGCGGTTCAATCGGTTCAGAACTGTGTCGTCAGTTAATTATGCAGCGTCCGACTAAGCTGATTTTATTTGAATTATCAGAATATGGCTTATATGCCATCGACAAAGAATTGCAGTCTGTTGTCGATGATCATCAGCTTAATGTTGAAGTTGTACCGCTACTTGGTTCAGTTCAACGTTTGAACCGCTTACAAGCCGTGATGGAAGCCTTTAACGTACAAACACTTTACCATGCCGCTGCTTATAAGCATGTTCCACTGGTGGAATACAATGTGGTAGAAGGTGTGCGTAATAATGTATTTGGTACCTTATATACGGCGCAAGCGGCGGTAAAAGCCAATGTCGAAACCTTCGTGCTTATTTCTACCGATAAAGCCGTTCGCCCAACCAATATTATGGGTACCACTAAGCGTATGGCCGAGCTTGTGCTGCAAGCGTTGGCGAAAGAAAACACCAATACCCGTTTTTGTATGGTGCGCTTTGGTAATGTATTAGGGTCTTCTGGTTCTGTTATCCCGCTATTTAAAAAGCAAATCGTGCAGGGTGGGCCTGTTACCGTTACGCATAAAGACATTACCCGTTTCTTTATGACTATACCTGAAGCTGCCCAGCTGGTGATTCAAGCGGGTGCGATGGGTAAAGGCGGCGATGTTTTCGTATTAGACATGGGCGAATCTGTTCGCATTGCTGAATTGGCTGAAAACTTAATTAAGCTGTCGGGTTTGGAAGTGAAATCAGACACCAACCCACATGGCGATATCGCCCTTGAATATACGGGATTACGCCCTGGTGAAAAACTGTATGAAGAGTTGCTCATTGGCGACAATGTGAGTAAAACTTCTCATGAACGAATCATGACTGCACAAGAAATTAGCCTAACGTGGGACGAACTTAATGTAATTTTGTCTGACTTAGATAAAGCTTGTCATAACTTCGATCATAACGGTATCCGATCGCTATTACTTGATGCACCGACAGGTTTTAATCCTAGCGATGGAATCAGCGATTTGGTTTGGCAGGCCAAACATGAAGGGGAGGTTTCAATAACGGGTGACAATGTTGTTGAAATGCCGACCAAGGTTGAAACTGCGTAATTATTACGGACTCCTTATTGAACCTTTATTTAAAATAATAGCGTAACGAAGCCGTTACGTTTATTACCCACCATTTTGCCCATCGAATTTCGATGGGCTTTTTTTATTCAGAAATAAAATCAAGAGTAGGTTGATATGAACTTCAGTACCGTTATTCTTGCGGCTGGAAAGGGTACACGTATGTACTCTAATTTACCCAAAGTCCTTCACAGCATGGCGGGAAAGCCAATGGTGAAACATGTGATTGATACGTGTCAGTCATTAAATACCAATCAAATTCACTTGGTATATGGTCACGGTGGTGATCAAATGAAGCAGGTACTTGCGAGCGAGCAAGTCAACTGGGTGCTGCAGGCGGAGCAATTAGGTACTGGTCACGCGGTAGATCAAGCAGCATCGAGCTTTTCAGATGATGAAAAAGTGTTGGTTACATATGGTGATGTACCATTAATTAGCCTGCAGACGATTGCGAATTTGCTAGAAGCCCAGCCAACGGGAGGCATTGCACTACTCACTGTGCTGCTTGATGACCCTATGGGCTATGGCCGTATTATCCGTCGCAATGGCCCTGTAGTGGCAATTGTTGAACAAAAAGATGCCTCTGAAGAGCAAAAGCTGATTAAGGAAGTGAACACCGGCGTGTTAGTTGCCAATGGTGGTGATTTAAAGCGTTGGCTGTCGCAGCTGAATAATGAGAATGCGCAGGGTGAGTATTACTTAACCGACATTATTGAAATCGCGCATGATGAAGGCCGTGCGATAGAAGCAGTTCACCCAGAAAAGGCCATTGAGGTTGAAGGGGTGAATAACCGCATTCAGCTTGCCCGTCTTGAACGTGCTTACCAAGCATTGAATGCCGAGTTGTTGCTTGAGAAAGGCGTAATGCTACGAGACCCAAGTCGTTTCGACTTACGTGGCGAACTGCAATGCGGGCAAGATGTAGAAATTGATATTAACGTGATTATCGAAGGCAAAGTGACCTTAGGTAATAACGTGAATATCGGTGCTGGATGTGTATTGAAAGATTGTGTGATTGCAGATAACACCATTGTTCGACCTTACAGTGTAATTGATAGTGCGCTAGTAGGGACAGATTGTACGGTTGGTCCATTTAGCCGTTTACGCCCTGGCACCGAATTGCTTGATAATGCCCATGTGGGTAACTTTGTTGAAACGAAGAATACCCGTTTAGGCTCAGGCTCTAAAGCCAACCACTTAACTTACCTTGGCGATGCTGAAATCGGTGAATGCGTTAATATCGGTGCAGGTACTATTACCTGTAACTATGATGGCGCAAATAAGTTTAAAACTGACATTGGCGATGATGTGTTCGTGGGTTCTGATACTCAGCTTATCGCGCCAGTTTCTGTCGCGGCAGGCGCAACAATTGGTGCAGGCTCAACCATTACCCGCAATGTAGGTGAAGGCGAACTGGTGATCACCCGTGTAGCAGCGAAAACAGTTCAGGGCTGGAAAAGGCCGGAAAAAATAGGGCCTAGGCCTTAGGAAGAACGGGAATAGCAAAAGCTTGAAAATCTGATGTGGCTCGAAAAAACTTCTTGCAGAACCCAGAACCCAGAACCCAGAAC
>NZ_JAKJSI010000077.1:0-11206 GCF_050336695.1 Photobacterium minamisatsumaniensis
CTTTTGATATCTCTAAAAATATATCCACATTTATGTACTTTGTTTATAAAATTGTCTAAGGATGGCCAATTTAACTTCAAATAACCTTTAGTTATTTCGCTTTCATTGATGTTAGATATTTTTTCAATAACAATGTAAGCACAATCTCCTATAGTAAAATAATCCATTAATTCAGGTAAATATCCATAATGTGAGAACTTTTTGTAGAAAACCACTTCATTCATTATTCTATCGAAACCAGAAACTCCAAATAGATCTCTCTCACCATGCCGTCTGCCCTCCTTAATAATTACGGTACATTTTTTATTGTTATCAAATGCTTCGTATACTCCGCCTTTACCCCTTTGAGATAACACACTCATTATTCTGTAATGTGATGGAATTTTTCTATTGTCACCTCGTACTGTCTTCGAGATAGAAATTTCTTCACCTAGAGGATCATTAACCCAACTAGGCTTGTAGATGGTTCTGTCATCGTCATATAGATTACCGTCAGAATCTACAATCTTTGTTTTCTTTGTTCCTTTAATTATTCCGTATCTATAATATATGCACGTATCTGGAATGTGGTTATCAAACACTACTTTCGGACCAGAAAAACCTTCTAGTATCTTGACCAGTTGAATGATTATTAAAATAAATTCATTGTAGTCTAGGGGATAAATAGTGAAAAACTTCCCAATTTGAGTGTAGTTACTACCGATACCAGCATTGATCTGATAATAATCAGTTAAATTGTGGAAAAACTTGAAGCTTATGTTTTCCTTTACAAGAAATTTAACTAATATCTTCGCAATGGCAAGTGTACAGGCTGGGTAAGCTGATATATGAATTTTCCAACCCTGAATGGGTAGATGTTCGATATTAGGGTGATGATACATCCACACTTTTTTTTTCGGAAAAGGAAGTGTGGATGTGAAAGAATACCAATCCTTAAGATGCTCTTCGTATATTTTATCTATCGTCATACATTAAAATGCAGTAGTTGCAGTCGTTAATGTAGTGATCGTGGTGATTGTAATCGATGCTTCTGGACCAGCTTCGTTTAGAGCTTTCAGCTTTTCAAGCTGCTCAGGAGTATCAGCAATCAGATTGATAAATTCTTCCCTATCTTGCTCCGTAGCTGTTCCTACTTTGATTTTAAAAGCCTTTTTTTGCAACTCTAATGCGAAATCGTTATCGTTTTTGAGTTTATCCAAGAGTTGATTCGCCATTTTGTCCTCCAAACACAATAGTATAAAATTCACACAGCCCAACATGATTATCATAGAACATTGATTGAATATCGCCTCATTTTATAACGAGCAATTTTGCAAGTATGAGATCTAACACATGTTTTAAACTCTGAAATAACTCGAAGATCCTTCAATGAAACTTTTGGTACGGAAATTGCTTTGTAATTTATAAGAATAAAATTTTCTTTTGCTCTAAATCACTTTGGGATAGAAGTAAGTTGAGCCTGTCACGCCAATTGGCATAGTGATTCATTTGAGAGTTTGCAGGATTTTGTACCAGAATATTGGCTTATGTATGGGGGCAAAACGGATTTAAATATGAGCTTTTGGGGGTAAATAGGGGCAAAAAAGGGACAGATAAATAACGATATAAACAATAAAAGGGAAGTAGGCAACTAACTGATAAGTAAATCTATTTTTGATTTTTTCTGCTAATTCATAGAGTTGTAGGTAAGTAAGTCAGCATTCCGCCCAGTATTTTGGATAGTGCCTCTAAATGAAATTGAGGCGTTGCTTACTTAAAGGGGGAGCTGCGTGGTTTGTTTTGCTACTAAGATTGTTAGGTTTTGTGTGGGATTCCACCATAGCATGTGTCCAGATTGCGTCCTGTAATGATGGCTTATATAAAATAAATCATTAAAAACAATGCATTATTGACTTACGTGCATAATCTAGCCAAAACAGTGTTGGCTGATTTGTATCATTCATAGTCGTTTCCAGAAGCTATCGGTGAGTCATTTGTTGTTATTTTACAAAGGCTCATTAATGCACCAAGGATAGCTGTTAGTGTTAGAACTTATGTTAGTAAGTATCCCGCAACTTCCCTTAAAGAGGCAAGGCGGAAACATAAAATCATGCTTGAATTGAGAGAATCTGGCCGAAATCCAGAAATTGCCAACACAGGTGAGCAAGATTTCATCACTTTAGACGACTGCATTAACTACTGGCTAAAACACTACGTACCAAGCTTAAAAGAAGGTACTCAAGCACTCTATTACTCCTTCGCTAAAAATTACTTCCTTGGTACCTTCCCAGACAGAAACGTCGAAACCATACCCGCAAGGGAGTGGATGCACAGCTCTAGAAGAATGGTTAGATACAATAAGTGCTGAAAAGCCCAAAACAGCCAACTCAGTTTTACCCAACTTCGTTCCTGCCTGAACTTCTGCAAAAGTAAATTCATTATTGAAAGAACAGATGTCGATCGGATTAAAAAGCAAAACGTTGGTATGACGTCAGAGAATGGTACTCGTGTGCCTACTTGGTCTGAATTAGCACAAATATGGCTAGCAATGGAACGTAGCCGAGCAAGTACTGCCAACAAAACCCTTCACCAACTCACCATGCTATGGGGTAGCCGCCTTTCAGAGCTTCGCTTAGCTCGCCGATCTCACTTCGACATGAAGGCCGGTATATGAACTGTCCCCAAAGAGCTGATCAAGACTAACAAGCCAATCCGACGCCCAATTCCCACCAAAGCCCGATCTATACTAGAGCGCGTTATGGAAAGCAGATTTATACAGAAGAAGGATGACGTGTTGTTCCCAGAGCAAAACCTCAATACACCAATTACCATTTCAGCCGCTAATCGCTATATACGCCGTATACGAGCCAACCTGCCACTAGAAGAGTGGCGTACACACGATTTCAGGCGTTCGTTGTCTACAGGTGCCTCAGAGCTTGGTGTGATGCCACATGTGGTAGAAAAGATGCTTGGTCATGAACTGGGTGGGATACTTGCCGTATACAACAAGCATGATTGGTTAGATGAGCAGTTTGAGGGGTATGAGCTGTATGCGAAGAAATTGTTTGATTACCTAGACAGTAATGACGGTTAATACTTTTCATAATGTCATGCACATGGTTTGATGGTTCTATTAATAGAGCGAACTCCGTAGTTAAACGTGAGAGAAGCGAAGTTGATTCGTATACTCGCCGAAACAGAAAGGTATACGAATCGAGTTCGTAGAAGAAAATGTTATGTGCAGTTGGAGGGTAGATGACAAAAAGGGTTATTTGTGAAGCTTTAATATGCGGAGATTGGCATAAAATAGCAGTTGAAAGTTTATATCCTTATAAAAAGGTGAAACGGAGGTGCCCAGAGTGTGAGTCTCAAATAAAGTTAATGAAGCAAGGGCATAATGGACAGAAAGCCCATTTTGAACATCAAAAGAGAAACCCAAATTGCTCTGAAAGTATTGCTTTTAAAGGTAAGTCATCATTTGATTCAAACCATGTTCAGCCAACAGTTGTAATCACCAAAGCAGACCTTCAATCTAGTTTTAGTTTCGAGTTTTTACTTGAGTATGTGGATGATTCTATTGAGTCTATATTGTGTGAAGATTCCTTGAGTGCCATAAATAAATCTGAATACTTAAATGTTCAATTGAAAAACGTGCCTAAAGGACAACTTAACCCAAAGAGGGTTGAAGGGACTACAAATCAATATTACCGTGATGCCAGAGTTGTAGCTTATGTTCTCAGGCTAGCTAATGGTTTTTGCCAGCTTTGCAAGAACGAAGCTCCATTTAAAACGGCAAAGGGGCGTCCATACTTAGAGGTTCACCATATTCATCGATTAGCTGATGGTGGCTCTGATACTGTAGGTAATACAGTTGCTTTATGTCCAAATTGCCATAAAGAAATGCATTTTGGTGAAAACTCACAGTCAATTTCTAAGCAGTTATTATTCGACGATTTGCACATAACAAAAACATCAAGTTGACACATTTACTCCGCGGTTTTGGCATGGAGTTCAGTGCGCTTGGTATGCTGGTCGTGGTGCAACTTATGTTAGACGTTAGCACCTGAAATCTTAAGTTCGATACTTTATGGAGGTTCGGTTTGATAGACGTGGTCATTGATACAAATATTTATAGAAAAAATCCTAAGCTCGATAACTTGCACTTTAAAGCTCTTGAAAAGCTGACTAAAGCTGAAGTTTTAAAGCTTCATATACCATATGTTGTTCAGAGGGAGTTTCAGACACAGCAGAGGGAGTTCTGTAAGAAAGAGATTAATAAATCAATTTCCGGTTTAAATAGTTTACTGAGACGTCCTCTATCTGAATCGGTGTTAGAAGATGTTCAGACACTGAAAGATAACTTGGATAGTAATTATAACGAAATACTCGAGTCTTCAGAGGCTTACTTTATTGATTGGGCTGACCGAGCTGGGGCTGAGTTTATTCCGTTGTGTGAAGAGCAAGCCTTAAAAGCAATGGAAGCCTATTTTTGTGGAACTGCACCTCTAACACAGGTAAAAGCTCGGGAAGATATACCAGATAGTTTTATTGTGCAGGCAATTACCAAGCTTTCAGCTGCTAGTAAGGATGTGGTTGTGATTGCAGAGGATGGGAAGCTAAGGAAATCATTCGAGTCATCAAAAGATATTCATACTTATTCTCAACTTTCTGAGTTTATTGAAAGTGAAAAAATCCAAGATGAACTGAAAGATATCGACCTAATTAAGAACTTACCAGACATTATTGAAGCACTTGCAGGTTATGAAGATGGCACGTCAGAAATTTCTACTGAAATCTCTTGGTTAGCCGGTGATAAGGTATGTGGTAGTTCGTTTCATGATCCATCAATTCCAGATGACAACAACGAAGCCTATATAAGTAGTTTCGGAGAAGTTGATCACATTGAATTAGACTTCAGCGATGTGCCTTACTACGGAAGTGGAAATTTCGGTATTCCATTTGAGCTTGTTATAGACGTTTATGCTTATTACTACATTTTCAAAGCTGATTACTATGGCTTAGAAAACCCTCCTTCAGTGTCTGACCACAATGATCATTACTTTGAGGCTGAAGAAGAATTCACGGTTAAGATTACTGGAATGGCGTCCGTTAAGATTGATAGGGATCTTATTGATTTTAAGGATTTTTCCAGCTGTGTTGATACTAGGTCAATTCAAATTGACGAGGTTGATGATATAACAATGTGCATTCAAGGTGATGCTTATGACTAAATGGCTTATTGGACTATTGCTACTATTGGCACAGATTATATTCTTTCCGAAGTTATTTGAATCAACAGAGATGTATGCACTTATATCTTCTTCTGGAATTATTTTGCTATATATATTCCTATACTGGGAGTTGTCATTCAAATTACAGGTGATTAAAAGGACTGAGCTGGCTTTAATACCTGTTATATATATTGCTGCATTGATTGTATTAGCTTTGTTATTTTCATTTTGCTTAATGGTTATGAATTCATTTTTGAATACTGGACAGTGGGTTCCACAGTTAGATTATTTCTATTACACAATAATATCATTGACATCAGTTGGTTATGGTGATTTTACACCAAATTCATCATCAGAAAAAATTCTGTCTATAGGTATGGCTCTGACAGGGACGTTACATATGATCATATTTGTATCAACGTTAGTCGGAAAGCTTCAGCCGGAGAACTAAAGCTAACAAGGCCATCAAGTGTGTCGCTGGGCTAGGCAGTTTTGGTTTGAAGTCCAGTTGGCTTGGTGAGATCTACCAAGTAAGGTTATGGCATCATTTTGTATCAGGGTTTTCACCGAATCTATAAGTGAGTCGAGTAGCTTTTTGTGAATGCTAGGGCATTGATTTTCCAACGACTCATGTAGTATTTGAATATCACGCATCTTGGTTTCGATCTTGCGTGTTATTGGTGAATCTATTAGATCAGAAGGTAAGATGCATGTCTACTTATTGAACTATAAAGGGATTTTGTAGAGACTGTTAAGAGCGCTGCGTTAGCTGCTATCAATTCTTTGTCCATTTAATAATTATAATGGCTATCAAAATAAGATCGTATTATGAATAACGAAACAAGAACAGGCTTTGTTAATCGAGTCATGAGGTTATCATTTAAGTCTACACAGGGTAAATACTCATACTGCAATGATGACAGAAAGCAGGTTCTTTTTAGTTTAGATTCTTCTAATGGGGATGTGATACTTAGCCCTGACTGGTCGAAGAATGGATATGCACATTCAATGAAGCACATCGCTAAAGTTTTAAGTGAAGGCTATGAACTTTTTGTTTTTAGAACTAAAACAAAAACTAATAACAAAGGTGAAATCATTGCGGATGGATTCGAACCAATTTTAGAGAAGAGAAAATTATTATTAGATGAGGGAGGCATGTATCGCGCGGTTGCTATGAATCACTCTTGTAGTGAGGAGCTTCATGATAGTGCTGGTGATTTTTATGAGGGTGCGAAAAAAACAATTACTGTAAATGCTTATGAAAGAAACAATGAGGCCCGTCAGGTTTGTATTAATGAACTTGGATGTTCTTGCAGGATTTGCGGTTTTAACTTTGAGTCCGTTTATGGAGTAAGAGGTGAAGGATTTATTCATGTTCATCATATTGTGCCAATTAAAGAAATAAATAGTGAGTATAAGGTTAACCCTATTGAAGATTTGATCCCTGTATGTCCGAATTGTCATGCTATGCTGCATAGAAATGGGCATACATTGCTACCAGAAGAGCTATCTGAACTATTAATGTCTCGCAAATATTTTAGAGGTGATTTGTAATGCGTGCCGCTTTAGTTTTGTTGGTGCTATACCATAATCCCGTTTATCTAAGGAGTAGTTCCCTCTGAGGAAAAGATCTACATTATATGTTTTTAATTCTTTCACTCAGGGCGACGTAACTCAAATTTGCTCTAAAGTTAGTTACGAATCATGAAAAAGTTTTTTTTGACTAGTCAAATGAACAAGGCATGAGTTAAACCTAACCCTGACCAATTTAAATTTCAAGGTCTCAATGCAGTAACTTTAAAGACGGCGCTCACCTATAAGTTTCTGATAGACATTTTCACAATCGTATGGCACTGTTTATATATACAGTCTCCTTGGCAAGTTTATATCTCAACCTTTGCTTTTACTGTTGATGTATATTTTAGTCAATGATTCTTTTTGTGGCGGCCTTCTCATCTTTTTTAGTGAGCTTCAACATACTAAATCTTTGATTTAACTGACGGTGAATGAAAGTGTATGATGTCACAAAGTATATGTGATAGGTGCCTAAAAGATATGATTCACACTGATGTTGGCCTTATAGATGGCGATCGATGGGAAAGGTTAATCCAGTCTGTTTTTAAAAAAAAGTATGACACCTATCAAGATATGGTTGCTTCACCTGGTGATTTAGGAATTGAAGGCTTCGTACTTGATGAGGGCATCATGATTCAGTGCTATTGCCCCGATGAGGAATATAGCTCAGGGACGCTTCATGAGAAACAGCGTGACAAGATCACTACTGATATTAAGAAGTTGTCTAAAAACGAAAAAGAATTAGTGAAACATATTGGGGACTGTCAAGTTTCCCAGTGGTTATTTATTACTCCTCGTATAGGCAAGCACGATATTCATGCTCACGCTCGAAAAAAAGAAGAGGAAGTTAAAGCTGAAAGACTTACATTTATAGCTGATGACTTTCAAATTCTAGTGAAAGACCTAGATTACTTTGTTCAAGATATTAGGCTGCAGCAAGTCATCAATGGTGAGCAGTTATGCTTTTCAAGTGCTAGTGGGGAAGTGATTACTGAACCAGAATTAACTACAGAATATGATGGGAATATCACAGAGAAAAATGAAATTCGCAGTTCCATTAACAATGTATATAAGCCCAAAACACATTCACGGCTTAATGAGTTAACAAAAAAACTTTATTTAGATGGATACGAAATTTTAAGGCGCATTTTCAATCAATCCCCAGAGCTATATGAGCGAATTGCAAAGCTTGTAAATAACTTTGAAAGTGATGTGGAAGAAGTTTCTATGACTTGGGAAGATAGCCCTCAAAAGCTAATTTTGTTGGTGGAAGAGAAGCTTATTGAGCGGTTTGGTAAAGACCCGCATATCTCTACGATTGAGCATGAGGATTTGGTTTCAATTACAAAACATATGGTTGCTAGATGGATTGCGGAATGCCCTATGAGGATTGAGTAGTGAGTAAGTTGATATTTAATCGTAAAAAGGCTGCGGTGATTCCTGAACTAAGACCTATGTATAAGGTTGGTAAATTACTTCTAATTTTGAAGCTTTGTTGCACTGGTGGGAAAGCAAGTTTATTAAAGTTACACCTATTTAATTGGGCTATGCTAGAGCCTCAACGATTGAAAGCACTGCAACTTTCAGCTGAGAAGAAGGAGCTATTATTAGGTATTTGGGGGATCGATCCGTCACTGAACATGGCTCTGAGTTATGCAACCTCAGAAGGTTTGCTTATAAGAACTAAAAACGGTGCTTATCAACTAACTGCTAAATCTGAAAGCTTTATATCGGGGACTAAACTAGTCGAGTTGTTTGACTCGGAAGCTCATGAATTGAAGTCCATAGCAAAAAAAATAACAGAAACAATGGTAACTCAAGCTGCTAAAAGGTGGGTCGATGAAGTTTAATCAATTATTTGTAACGTTATCCGCTACAGACAATCAGGATTATGGGTATCGTATCCCATTCAGCTCAGGACTTAACATCATTCGTGGTGATAACTCTTCAGGGAAAAGTACGTTTGTAAACTCGCTGATTTACTCTCTTGGCATGGAAGAAATTATCGGATCAAAAGGGAATGCAGCATTGCCTTATGCTTTAAAAGATAGATTTGATCTAGATGGAGTAGAAAAGCGAGTAGTTAGCTCTACGGTTTATCTTGAATTAGAGAATAAAAATGGAAAAGTCATAACGCTTAAAAGAGTTATTAAGTCAGAGAGCACTGATACTAAGCTGATTCAGATTATTGAAGGTGCATATTTGACAGATCCATCATTATCGAACTTAAGAAGTCAGTACACGTTTTTACATGATGCAGGTTCTGCCCAAGATGGTCAACGAGGCTTCTTTGCATATCTAGAACAGTTTTTAGGGTTAGAACTTCCTAGTTTATCGGACAATAAGGGTAAAGAAACTAAGCTGTACTTACAATCTGTGTTTTCGGCTTTACTCGTCGAGCAGAAGCGTGGTTGGACTGATTATATAGCTAACATTCCATATTATGGTGTTAGTGGTATGAGGGAAAAAGTTGCTAGTTTTCTGCTTGATCTTGATAGTTTTAGGAATACGAAAAAGCTAAACGAGCTTCAGTCTCAGCGTGCAAGAGTTATTAGTGAATGGTCAGAGTTTGCGACGGAAATTAAAATTTCGGTCGAAAATAGATACTTGTCAGTTTCTGGGGTTAGTAAAACACCATCTGTAGACTTTGACCCCAAATTAGTGTCAATTGGTGAAAGAGTTGGAGTTGAAATTAAACCTTTTGAGCAGGTGAAATCCGATCTCAGACAAGAAATGCTTGAGGTTATTCAAAGCGAGAAACTTCAGCTTTCTGATGATTCGCCAGACTTAGTAACTAAAATTGAAACAGTCCAAGATCGAATTGATGAACTTTTACTGATGCAAAGTATGTGTGGAAGTCAAATCAAAATTAATGAATCTCAGCTTGGACAATATATTGAAAGCTTGGAAAGCATAGAGAAAGATTTAAAGGCCAATAAACTAACAAGGAAGCTCGTTAAGTTTGGTGTAGATGAATTTGAACTGGATTTTGCTAAAGGTAAATGTCATACCTGCATGAATCCGATCGATGATATTTTGATATCGCCAGATAGTGTAGCAATGCCGATGTCACTTGAAGAAAATATTACACACTTAGATAACCAAAATAAGATGACTAAGTCTTTGCTTGAAGGTCTAGAGATAAATATTGAGCGAGATAAAGGTCAACTCCTTACCATTAACCGTGAGGTTCTTAAGTTTAGAAAAGAGTTGCTTTCATTAAAGCGAGATATCAAGTCTACAAATAACATTAAAGAAGCAGATGTTAGAAAAAAAATTGTTATAGAAAATCGTCAATCAGACTTAAGTAAACTTGAAGTGAAAACTCAAGGTTGCATTGATGCGTTGGCTGCTTTAGCTGTGAAATATAAAAGTATAAATGGTGATATTGCTGCTTTATCTAAATACAGCTTTACGCAAAATGATTGGAACAAAATAAACGCTTTTTCTCATGAGTTTAAGCTGTTGGCTTCAAAATTTGGTTACCGCAGTGCAGAAGTCAGTGAGATTGAAGTAAAAGCTGGAACTCTACTTCCTTACCTAAAAGATTTAGAGCTTAGAGAGCAAATAGAAACACCATCTGAAATCAAGGGAAAACAAAGTTCAAGTACTACAGATATAAAGTCCGATTCGTCAGCAAGTGACTTTGTAAGGCTTATTTGGTCGTATTTGATTGCTTTATATAAATCATCCTCTTCTGAAGGTGGCAACCACCCAGGGCTTATTTTATTTGACGAGCCAGCTCAGCATTCAATGAGTACTAAGAGTATGAATAAAATGCTAGATACTTTGGCTACAACACGTGGCTTACAAAGCATTGTTGCGGCTTCATTTGATGAGAATGAAGAAACTTTCAGTTCATCGATAGCAGGATTAAATGTAGATAGCTTTAAGTTGGTTAGATTACCTAGAAAGGTAATCCGTCGTCTCGATGTTGATTCAGTAAATAATACTGTTTAGTTACATTTTAGTACATGGAAAAGAAGAAGGGTCAGATCTTATTTTACGTATGCGACTAACTGATTTGACTTACTTCTCCTAATCCAAACATTCTTAATAAGGGCAAAGTACCTAGCATGTGTTTCTCCAAACTTTGATTTCGGCATCTAACTAAAAAGCGGCCTTGCAGCCGCTTCCATATTCACCGCCCACATCCACCAACACTATCTTTCCATTCTTCAACGGCTGTTCGTAACCATCTTAGTGGCATTAGTGTAAATGGGTCGGGAAAGCCTCGGTTTTGTCGCCACTTGTAGATCGTTGCTTTGCTGCTGACGTGGAACATCTCTAACACTTCCTTATGGCTGATCAGTTGTAGTGATGACTGTGCATCTAAGGTTGATATCGGTTCAGGCGATTCGGGTGATTGCTCTTGATTATTATCAGATTTTAACTGTGACGGCGTCACGTTAATGTCTGAT